>NZ_JAIVFO010000014.1 GCF_029991245.1 Xanthobacter autotrophicus | reverse complement strand
TCCTTTACCCCTGCCACATAATCCCCATACCGCCCCTCGGCGATGGCAGCGCGGGCACCGGCCATGAGCTGCTCGTAATAATGGACATTGGCCCAGGTGAGCAGCATGGAGCCCAGCATCTCCTCGCAGCGCACCAGGTGGTGGAGATAGGCGCGGGAATAATCGCGGAGGGCCGGGCAGTCGCTTTCCTCGTCCAGCGGACGGGCGTCGTCAGCGTGGCGGGCATTCTTCAGATTGATGCGGCCGAAGCGGGTGAAGGCCAAAGCGTGCCGGCCCGAGCGGGTGGGCATCACGCAATCGAACATGTCGATGCCGCGCGCCACCGATTCCAGAAGGTCGTCCGGCGTGCCCACGCCCATCAGGTAGCGCGGCTTCAGCGCCGGCAAATGCGGCTCCACCGTCTCGATCATGGCCAGCATGACCTCCTGCGGCTCACCCACCGCAAGGCCACCGATGGAATAGCCGGGGAAATCCATGTCCGCCAGCGCGCGGGCCGATTCCACCCGCAGCGCCGGCACCGCCCCGCCCTGCACGATGCCGAACAGGGCCCGGCCCTTCGGCTGCGCCTCGAATGCGCGCTTCGAGCGCTCGGCCCAGCGCAAAGAGAGGCGCATGGCGCGGGCGGCCTCGTCATCCGTGCAGGGCAGGCGCACGCATTCATCGAGCTGCATCTGGATGTCGGCGCCGAGCAGGCCCTGGATCTCCACCGAGCGCTCGGGGCTCATCTCGAAATAGGCGCCGTCCACATGGGAGCGGAAGGTGACGCCCTGCTCGCTCATCTTGCGCAGGCTCGACAGGCTCATCACCTGGAAGCCGCCGGAATCGGTGAGGATCGGCCCGTCCCAGCCCATGAAAGTGTGCAGCCCGCCAAGCCTGGCGATGCGCTCCGCGCCGGGGCGCAGCATGAGGTGGTAGGTGTTGGCGAGCACGATGTCGGCGCCGGTCTGCCGCACCTGGTCGAAATAGAGCCCCTTCACCGTGGCCGCCGTGCCCACCGGCATGAAGGCCGGCGTGCGGATGGCACCGCGCGGCGTCGAGACGAAGCCGGTGCGGGCGGCGCCGTCGGTGGCGGAGAGAGTGAAGGAGAAGGTGTCGGCGAGAGGCTGAGGGCACGTCATGGCCCGCCTTCTGGCAGAAGCAGGCACGCATCGCCATAGGAATAGAAGCGGTAGCCGTTCGCGATGGCATGGGCATAAGCGCGCTTCTGCGCCTCGTGCCCCACGAAGGCGGCCACCAGCATCACCAGCGTCGAGCGCGGCAGGTGGAAGTTGGTGAGCATGCCGTTCACCGCGCGGAAGCGGTAACCGGGGGTGATGAAGATGTCCGTCTCCCCCACGAAGGGGCGGATGAGGCCGTCTTCCCCCGTGGCGCTCTCGATGAGGCGGGTGGAGGTGGAGCCCACGGTGAAGATGCGCCCGCCCGCGGCCTTCACGGCGTTGAGGGCGGCGGCTGTCTCCGCGCTCACCGCGCCCCATTCGGCGTGCATGCGATGGCCGGTGGTGTCCTCCGCCTTCACCGGCAGGAAGGTACCCGCCCCCACATGCAGCGTCACCATGTGCATCCCGGCCCCGGTGGCGGCGATGCGGGCCAGAAGCTCGGGGGTAAAATGCAGGCTCGCCGTGGGCGCGGCCACCGAGCCGGAGACGCGGGCGAACAGGGTCTGGTAGTCGGCGCGGTCGCGGTCGTCCTCGGCGCGGCGGGCGGCGATATAGGGCGGGATGGGCATGTGCCCCACCGCCGTCACCGCCTCGTCCAGCGCCGCGCCCGCAAGATCGAAGGCGAGGACCACCGAGCCGTCCTCCTCCTTGGCCGCGATCTCCGCATCGAGGGCGCCGAGCAGGCAGGCCCTCCCCTCCCCGCCGAAGCGCACACGATCGCCCAACCGCAGGCGCTTGCCCGGCTTGGCGAAGGCCTGCCAGCGCGAGGCGTCCAGCCGCTTGATGAGGTTGGCCTCGATCCGCACCGCCGCGCCGCCGTCGCGCTCGCGCACGCCTTCAAGGGCTGCGGGGATGACGCGGGTGTCGTTCACCACCAAGGCATCGTTGGAGGTGATGAAACCGGGCAGGTCTGCGACCCGCAGGTCGGACAATTCCGGCGTCCCGCCCGGACGCACCACCAGCATCCGCGCGGCATCGCGCGGTTCGGCCGGGCGCAAGGCGATATGCTCCTCCGGGAGGTCGAAGTCGAAGGCGTCAACGCGCATGTTTGAGGGCTGCTGGCTCGAATGGCTGGAATCGGAACAGGGATCGCGGCGGGGTCAGAAGATGGCGACCGCGCCCTGGTAGATGGCCCAGCTCATGGCGGCGGTGATCAGCAGCCCCAGCACCGTCGCGCCGAAGCCGGCGAGGATCACGAGGCCGTCCCGCTCCACCAGCCCAAGGCCGAAGATGCACACGGCGAAGCCCGGCGGCAGATTGCCGAGGAAGGGGATGGGCAAAAGCAGGATGAAGCCCAGCAGCACCACCGTCGCCCCCACCAAGCGGCGGGCGGTGGGGCCGGCGAACTGCTCCAGGCGCGGGCGGGAGAGCTTTTCGAAGCGCTCGATCCAGGGCCGCGAGCGGGTGACGATGCTCTCCAGCATGGCCCGCGAAAAGGTGCGCCTGGCGATGGTCTCCGGCAGCCACAATTCCTGCCGGCCCAAGGCCATCTGCAGGCCGATGAGGCCGAGGATGATGCCGCAGATCACCGGGATTCCGGGCGGCATGGGGATGCAGTTGGGAATGCCGAAGATGAGGAAGAGAATGCCGAAGGCGCGGTTGCGCAAGGCGTTCACCAGGTCGCCAATGGCCACCTTGTCCTCTTCCTGGGCGGCGAGGACGGCGGCGAGCAATTCGGACGTTCGGGGCGTGCGGTGATCCAACGGGACCTCGTTTCCAACCTCGTTTCCACGGGTCACCTTAACTCTTAGCATCGCGAAAACGGCGCTGTCAGGGCGTAGGGTCCTCGAGCCTTGGCCGCATCCACACCATGATGCCGACCCCCGCTTTCCCTCAGGCCGCCGACGATGGCCGGCGGGCGAGGAGGGGCGTGTCGCGCTCGGCGTGGAGGATGCGATCGACATCGAGCACCGCCAGCGCTCCCGCCTCGGGCACGAGGCCCTGGGCCCGCAGCGCCAGATAGCGCCCGCAGCACACCCGCAGGAAAGAGGTGAAATTGTCGATGTCCCGGCCGGCCTGCGCCTTCTCGTCGTAGAGCCGCGACAAAAGCCGGTTCACGGAGAGGCCGTCACGGGCGGCGATATCCTCGATCACGTTCCAGAAGAAGGCTTCGAGCCGCACGCTGGTGCTGAAGCCATTCAGGCGCAGCGCCCGGGTCTCCTGGACCCACAGGGCGGCATCGGCCTCGCTGAACAAACGGCACATGGGATGTTCCTCCCGCTCGCCTGCACCTTGAAACCAAGGCTCATGAGCTTGCCTCACGAGCTTTGGTCAAGCCCACGCGGCACTTGAGCGTACCCACCCGGCATCGGTCAACGACGAAAGGCCGATGGCATGAGATCGACCGGGCGGCCGGCATGCGCGCAACCCCCGCGGTGCGCGCATGCCGTATCGCCGCCCTGCCCCATCCATAACCCGACGGGCAGCTCAAAGCGAGATGGATGTTCCCAATAGGGTAAGGAACTGCGCAACAAAGGCCGGATGCGCCGGCCAGGCGGGGGCGCTCACGAGGTTGCCCTCGGTGACGGCCGCATCCACGGGAATGTCGGCATAGGTGCCGCCGCCAAGCTCCACTTCCGGGCGGCAGGCGGGATAGGCCGAGCAGGTGCGGCCCTTGAGGACGCCGGCGGCCGCCAGCATCTGCGCGCCGTGGCAGATGGCCGCCACCGGCTTGCCGGCGTCGAAGAAATGCCGGACCGCGGCGATCACCTCGGGATAGAGCCGCAGATATTCCGGCGCGCGGCCGCCGGGAACCAGCAGGGCGTCGTAGCTGGCAACATCCACCTCGGCGAAGGTGGCGTTGAGGGCGAAGAGGTGGCCGGGCTTTTCCGTATAAGTCTGGTGGCCCTCGAAATCGTGGATGGCGGTGGCGATCTTGTCGCCGGCCTTCTTGCCGGGGCAGACGCCATGCACCGTGTGCCCCACCGCCAGCAGCGCCTGGTAGGGCACCATGATCTCGTAATCCTCGCCGAAATCGCCGACGATCATCAAAATGCGCTTGCCCGCCATGGCCTTCTCCCCTGTTGCGCCGGAGCGCGAACGCGGCCGGCGTTGAAGGGGCAGGTTAGGACGCGCGTCGCCCGCCGGGTGTTATCCGGTTGCGACAGCCGTCGGCTCCGGGCCGATCAGTTCAACAGGAACATCCCGTCCACGGTCCGCAGCTCCGCCGGCTTGATGAGCCCGCTATGGGCCACCCGCACCGAATGGAGCTGCCCCTCGATCTCCCGTTGCCAGAAATCGAGGAACTTGTTGAGTTCGGGAAACCGCGGGCAGAGGTCGTATTCCTGCCAGAGATAGGTCTGAAGAAGGGCGGGATGGTCGGGCATCCGGTAGAGGATCTCGGCCGTGGCGAGGCCGTAGCCCTCCATCTGCAGGACGAAATCACGCGACACCTTGGACGGATGGGACACCATGGGGCACACCTCCATATCCCTGTCCCGGACGTCTCACGGCCGGCGTGGAGACCGTCGGGACCAGACAATTGCATTGTCGGCTCCAAAGTTTCCAACGACCAAGGCTAAAGATTGGTTTCTGTCTGCGAAAACAATGGTCTAGCAGCCTCAAGCCAGGACTGCTGACAGCCACCCTGATGAAGGGGTGGGCGCACAGAAATCAGGCGGGGCGCTCCCGCAGCCTTGATTTCATTCGTATTTCGGCCCTGCTAGCACTCCGCTCCCACGAGTGCTAAATTTTTTCCGCACCCCCTTGCGGGACGAAAACCGCGGTCTTAGATCGCGGTCGGGCCGGGTGCTCTAGGCCCGGCGCCTTGAATTGAAGCATCGAACCGGAGGTTTCCCGATGGGTTTCCGTCCTCTGCACGACCGCGTGGTTGTGAAGCGCATCGAAGCCGAGCAGAAGACTGCCGGCGGCATCATCATTCCCGACAGCGTCAAGGAAAAGCCCCAGCAGGGCGAAGTCATCGCCGTGGGCCCGGGCGCCCGCAACGAGAAGGGCGAGCTCGTCGCCCTCGACGTGAAGGCCGGCGACCTGGTGCTGTTCGGCAAGTGGTCGGGCACCGAGGTGAAGATCGACGGCCAGGATCTCCTGATCATGAAGGAGAGCGACATCCTCGGCGTGCTCGAGACTTCGGCCAACGCCCAGAAGGCCGCCTGAGTCAGCCCGGCTGACCACGGCTTTCACACAGATCCCGTCTTTCGTCCCACTTTGAAGGAGCAGGCCACATGGCTGCCAAGGACGTAAAATTTTCCGTTGATGCGCGCGACAAGGTTCTGCGCGGCGTCGACATCCTCGCCAATGCCGTGAAGGTCACCCTCGGTCCCAAGGGCCGCAACGTGGTGATCGAGAAGAGCTTCGGCGCCCCCCGCATCACCAAGGACGGTGTGTCGGTGGCCAAGGAGATCGAGCTGGAAGACCGGTTCGAGAACCTCGGCGCCCAGCTGGTGCGTGAAGTCGCCTCCAAGACCAACGATCTGGCCGGCGACGGCACCACCACCGCCACCGTGCTGGCCCAGGCCATCGTCCGCGAGGGCGCCAAGGCGGTTGCCGCCGGCATGAACCCCATGGACCTGAAGCGCGGCATCGACCTCGCGGTGGACGCCATCGTCAAGGACCTGGCCGCCAACTCGCGCAAGGTGACCTCCAACGACGAGATCGCCCAGGTCGGCACCATCTCCGCCAACGGCGACGCCGAGGTCGGCAAGTTCCTCGCCGAGGCCATGAAGAAGGTCGGCAACGAGGGCGTCATCACCGTCGAGGAAGCCAAGACCGCCGAGACCGAGCTGGACGTGGTCGAGGGCATGCAGTTCGACCGCGGCTACCTCTCGCCCTACTTCGTGACCAACGCCGAAAAGATGCGCGTTGAGTTCGAGGAACCCTACATCCTCATCAACGAGAAGAAGCTCTCCGGCCTCCAGGAGCTGCTGCCCGTGCTCGAGGCGGTGGTGCAGTCGGCCCGTCCGCTGCTGATCATCGCCGAGGACGTGGAAGGCGAGGCGCTCGCCACCCTCGTGGTGAACAAGCTGCGCGGCGGCCTCAAGGTCGCGGCCGTGAAGGCTCCCGGCTTCGGCGATCGCCGCAAAGCCATGCTGCAGGACATCGCGATCCTCACCGGCGGCACCGTGATCTCCGACGATCTCGGCATCAAGCTCGACAGCGTGAACCTCTCCATGCTCGGCCGCGCCAAGAAGGTGGTGATCGAGAAGGAGAACACCACCATCGTCGACGGCTCCGGCGAGAAGGCCGACATCGAGGCCCGCATCGCCCAGATCCGCGCCCAGATCGAGACCACCACCTCCGACTACGACCGTGAGAAGGCGCAGGAGCGCCTTGCCAAGCTCGCCGGCGGCGTCGCCGTGGTGCGCGTGGGCGGCTCCACGGAAGTGGAAGTCAAGGAGAAGAAGGATCGCGTGGACGACGCCCTGCACGCCACCCGCGCCGCGGTGGAAGAAGGCATCGTCCCCGGCGGCGGCGTGGCCCTGCTGCGCTCCATCAAGGCGCTCGAGGGCCTGAAGGTCGATAATGCCGACCAGAAGACCGGCATCGAGATCGTCCGCCGCGCCATCCAGGCTCCGGCCCGCCAGATCGTCCAGAACGCGGGCGACGACGGTTCCGTGGTGGTGGGCAAGATCCTGGAGTCCTCGGACTACAGCTTCGGCTACAACGCCCAGACCGGCGAATATGTGGACATGGTGAAGGCCGGCATCATCGACCCCACCAAGGTCGTGCGCACCGCCCTTCAGGATGCCGCCTCCGTGTCGGGCCTGCTCATCACCACCGAGGCGCTCATCGCCGAGCTGCCGAAGAAGAACGCCCCCGCGGCCCCGGCCATGCCGGGCGGCGGCATGGACTTCTGAGGTAGAACAGGCCTGCGACGCCGCCCGGCGAGTTTTTGCGTAACGCAAACCGGCAACAGCCGGTTTGCCCGGGCGGCGGCATGGACTTCTGAGGTAGAACGAACCTCTGACGCCGCCCGGCGAGTCTTTGCGTAACGCAAACCGGCAACAGCCGGCTTGCCCGGGCGGCGAAGCAACTTGAGTGAGTTCGGCCGGGCCTTGTGCCCGGCCGTTTCTTTTTGCGCACCAGGCTTCGCCCAGCGGTGCCGATCCCGTCCCTTCAACTCCCGCTGATCCCTCCCCTGACACCATGGCGGGTGCCCCTCGGGCACGCTATGGTTGGGCAGGGAGAGCAGACCAAAACGCCCCGTAAGGTCGCGCGCCCGGCCGGGACGGCCTGTCCGTCCGGCCATCGGGAAGTGTCGAGCACGAAAGGATCAGTCATGAAGACGACCATTGTCGCGGCAGCCCTCGTTCTGGCGCTGGGCTCCACCGCCGTATTCGCGCAGGGCGTGGTCAAGGGCGCCGAGCAGGGCGCCAACAAGGGTGCCGAAGTGGGCGACAAGGCGGCCGGGCCGGTGGGCACCGCCGTGGGCGGCACGGTGGGTGGCGTCGGCGGCGCCGTCACCGGTGGCGTGGCCGGCGGCGTGAAGGGCACCGGCGAAGGCGCCAAGGAAGGTGCCCGCGCCGGCGAGAAAGCGGCCGGCCCCGTGGGCGCCGTGGTGGGCGGCACGGTGGGCGCGGTGGGCGGCGCCGTCGGCGGCGTGCTCGGCGTCAAGTAGGCCGAACGCTTCCCGGCACAGCCGGAGCCACAGAACAACAAGACCCGCCGCGGCAGCGCCCCGGCGGGTCTTTTCATGTCGGCAACCGCACGGCGGCAGGCCCGGAGCCCCCTCTCAGAGCGCCTTCTTGCCCGCCAGCGCGGCGAGCTTCTTCAGCACCACCAGCGTGCCCTTCAGCCGGGCCTCGGCGGTGGACCAGTCGCGCAGGAACACCACCTTGAAGTCGGGCCGCACCTTGGCCTGGTTGCCCTCCTGCCCGATGAGCTTCACGAGGCCCGAGGGGTCGGCGAACTCGTTGTCGCGGAAGCCCAGCACCACGCCCTTGGGGCCGGCGTCCACCTTCTCCACATTGGCCTTGCGGGCCAGCGCCTTGATCTGGGTGAGCTTCAAGAGCTGGCCTACCTCCTCCGGCGTCGGGCCGAAGCGGTCCACCAGCTCCGCCCCGAAGGCGTCGATCTCGCCGTCGTCCTGGATGTCCGCGAGGCGGCGGTAGAGGGTGAGGCGCACGTGGAGGTCGGCCACATAGTCCTCCGGGATCAGCACCGGCATGCCGATGGTGATGTTGGGGGACCACTTGTCGTCCACATAGTCGGTGATGCCGGCCTTGAGGTGGGCAATCGCCTCCTGCAGCATCTCCTGGTAAAGCTCGTAGCCCACTTCCTTGATGTGGCCCGACTGCTCGTCGCCCAAGAGATTGCCGGCGCCGCGGATGTCGAGGTCGTGGCTCGCCAGCTGGAAGCCGGCGCCCAGCGTCTCCAGCGACTGCAGCACCTTCAGCCGGCGTTCCGCCTGCACCGTCATGGGCTTGCTCGCCGGCACGGTGAAGATGGCATAGGCCCGCGCCTTGGCCCGGCCCACGCGGCCGCGCAACTGGTAGAGCTGGGCGAGGCCGAACATGTCGGCGCGGTGCACGATCAGCGTGTTGGCATTGGGCACGTCGAGGCCGGATTCCACAATTGTGGTGGAGAGCAGCACATCATACTGGCCGTCGTAGAAGGCGGTCATGATGTCTTCCAGCGCCCCGGCGGCGAGCTGGCCGTGGGCCACCGCCACCTTCACCTCGGGCACGGACGCGGCCAGGAACTCGCGCACCTCGCCCAGATCCTCGATGCGCGGCACCACATAGAAGCTCTGGCCGCCGCGATAGCGCTCGCGTAGCAGCGCCTCGCGCACCACCAGCGGATCGAACGGCGTGATGAAGGTGCGCACCGCCAGACGGTCCACCGGCGGCGTGGCGATGATGGAAAGCTCGCGCACCCCTGTCATGGCCAGTTGCAGGGTGCGGGGGATGGGGGTGGCGGTCAGCGTCAGCACATGAACTTCGGCGCGCAGCTGCTTCAGCCGCTCCTTGTGGGAGACGCCGAAATGCTGCTCCTCGTCCACGATGACCAGGCCGAGGTCCTTGAAGCTGATGGCCTTGCCCAGCAAGGCGTGGGTGCCCACCACGATGTCCACCGTGCCGTCGGCGATGCCCTTCTTCACGGCGGTGAGGTCCTTGCCCGTCACCATGCGCGAGGCCTGGGCGATGTTCACCGGCAGGCCCTTGAAGCGCTCGGAGAAGGTCTTGTGATGCTGGCGGGCCAGCAGCGTGGTGGGCACCACCACCGCCACCTGCTTGCCGGAGAGCGCCACGGCGAAGGCGGCGCGCAGGGCCACTTCCGTCTTGCCGAAGCCCACGTCGCCGCAGATCAGCCGGTCCATGGGGTGGCCGGAGGCGAGGTCGTCCAGCACCGCGTCGATGGCGGCGTCCTGGTCGTCGGTCTCCTCATAGGGGAAGCGGGCGCGGAACTCGTCGTAGAGGCCCATGGCCGGCACCAGCTTGGGTGCCTCGCCGAGCTGGCGCTGGGCGGCGATCTTGATGAGTTCGGACGCCATCTCGCGGATGCGCTTCTTCATCCGCGCCTTGCGCGCCTGCCAGGCGCCGCCGCCCAGCTTGTCGAGCTGGGCTTCGGTGTCCTCCGAGCCGTAGCGGCTCAGCAGTTCGAGATTTTCCACCGGCAGGAACAGCTTGTCGCCGCCGGCGTAGTGGATCTCCAGGCAGTCGTGGGGGGCGCCCATGGCCTCCACGGTCTTCAGGCCGATGAAGCGGCCGATGCCGTGGTCCACATGCACCACGAGGTCGCCGGCGGTGAGCGCGGTGAGTTCCGTCAGCACGTCCTGCGGGCGGCGGGCCTTGCGCTTGGGGCGCACCAGCCGGTCGCCGAGGATGTCCTGCTCGCCGATGACGGCGAAGTCCGGCGTCTCGAAGCCGGCCTCCAGCCCGAACACGGCCAGCGCCGCCTGCGTCTTGGGCAGGGCGGCGAGGCTGTCGAAGCGGGAGATGGCGGCGAGGCCCTTCAGCCCGTGGTCGGCCAGCACCGTGCCCAGCCGCTCGCGCGAGCCCTCGGACCAGCCGGCGAGGATCACCTTCTTGGCCTTCTGCAGCTCGCGCACATGGGTGATGGCGGCGTCGAAGACGTTGGCATCCTGCTCCGCCCGCTCGGCGGCGAAGGAGCGGCCCTGCACGCCGCCAAGATCGATGACGCGGGCCTCCGCCCCCTCCGGCGCGGCGAAGGGGCTGAGCCGCGCGAGGCTGTGGCGCGCCAGCCGCTTGTTCCATTCGGGGCCGGAGAGATAGAGCCGGTCCGCCGGCAGGGGATTGTAGATGGTGCCGCCGCCCAGCTCCTGCCCCCCCTTCCGGGCGTCGTAATAATCGGCGATCTGGGCGATGCGCTCGCCGCCCGCCTCTTCCGCCAGCGGGTCGAGCAGCAGGGTGCCGCCCTCCAGATAGTCGAACAGCGTGTCCATGCGCTCGTGGAACAGGGGCAGCCAGTGTTCCATGCCGGCGTGGCGGCGGCCTTCGCTCACCGCCTCATAGAGGGTGTCGCCCTTCCGGGCGGCGCCGAACTCCGCCACATAGGCCATGCGGAAGCGCCGCATGGTTTCCGTGGTCAGCTGGAACTCGGCCATGGGCACCAGTTCCAGGGAGCGGACCTGCCCGGTGGTACGCTGGGTCTCGGGATCGAAGGCGCGGATGGTCTCCAGCGTGTCGCCGAAGAAGTCGAGGCGGATGGGGGCGTCGAGGCCCGGCGGAAACAGGTCGATGAGGCCGCCGCGCACCGCATATTCGCCTGTGTCGCGCACGGTGGGGGTGCGCAGGAAGCCGTTCTGCTCGGCCCATTGGGTCACGCCCTCAAGGTCGATGGTATTGCCCGGCGCGGCCACCAGCGATTGCGCCGCCACCAGCCCCTTGGCCGGCACCCGCTGCACCGTGGCGTTCACGGTGGTGAGTAGCACGCTGGCAGCGCCGCCCTTGACGCGCGCAAGCTTTGCCAGGGTCGCCATGCGCCGGGCCAGGATGGACGGGTTGGGCGAGGCGCGGTCGTAAGGCAGGCAATCCCACGAGGGAAAGCTCAGCACCTCCAGCTCCGGCGCGAAGAAGGCCAGGCCCCGCTCCAGCGCCGCCATGCGCTGGCCGTCCCGGCAGATGACGGTGAGGCTCGGCCAGGGTGCATTCTTGCGCCCGGCGAGGGAGCGGGCGAGGTCCGCCACCACCATGCCCTCCATGCCGTCCGCGACGCGGGAGAGGATGAGCGGCCGGCCTTCGGCCAGCGCATCGGCAAGGAGCTGGGGACGCTTCACGAGGGTACTCCGGGGAGGAATCAAGGCGGCGGCGCGGTCAGGCCGGCAGGCCGCGTCCGGACAGATGGAAGTCGCAGATCTTGCGGAACAGCGGCGTGTCGAATTCGGCGGGCGTCGGCTCGCTGCCGCTGATCCAGGAGAAGACCTTCTGGTCCTCGGGCTCCAGCAATTCCTCGAAGGCGTCCAGCTCGGCGTCGGAGAGGGCCTCGATCTCCACATTGGCGAAGCCGCCCAGGATGAGGTCCATCTCGCGCATGCCGCGATGCCAGGCGCGGAACAGGATGCGGCGACGGCGCTCGTCCAGACCGTCGCTGGACCTCGTTAAGCCGGTCATGATCTCGATGCCTCCAAAGCACGGCGTCGGCCGGGCCAAAAGGCCCGTCCGTGCCCGGCATATAGGGGCATGGCGCGCGGTTTGGCCAGTGGGACGCGCTGGCGCGGGGGACGCCCTCGTACCCCGGCCGACTGAAGCGGCAGCGCAAGGAGAATTGCGAGGAGAGCTGGGGCCCAGCGCAAAAGTCCGCCGCAGGCGCTGCCTCCCCCCAATTGTTGAAGCCATCGCCTGCTGCGCAGAACTTGTCTCCTGGGTGCCGGCTCGGCGCTCCGGCTTCGCCGTCGCTGGTCCGGCACACGAGCCCATCGCGGTGATCCCGCCCCTTGACCCCGGCCGCAAGACAGGCTCCCAAGGGCGAGCGGCGGGCTCGATCCGGCGCGCCACCGCCACGGCCAGCCGGAACGCCATGCAGCTCGATCGGATCGCACAAGACCTCGTCGCCGCCCTGCGCTTCTATTCGCGGCTGCCCATCCCCGCCGGACGCGACGACCCCGACGCCTTCGCCATGCCCAGCCTCGACCGCATCGCCTATGCCATTCCCCTGGCGGGCGCGGTCATCGGGCTGATCGGCGCGGTGGTGCTGGTGGGGGCCGTGGCGCTGAAGCTGCCGGCGTTCCTCGCATCGGTTCTGGCGGTCACCGCCCTGGTGCTGGCCACCGGCGCCTTCCACGAGGATGGACTGGCCGACACGGCGGACGGCCTCGGTGGCGGGCGGGACAAGGCCCAGCGCCTCGCCATCATGCGCGACAGCCGCATCGGCACCTATGGCGGCTGCGCCCTCATCCTGGCGCTGCTGCTGCGGGTGGCGGCGCTGGAGGCCCTCGTGATGTCGGCCGGAATGGTCCGCGCGGCGCTGGTGCTGGTGGCGGCGGAAGCGGCCTCCCGCGCGGCCGGGGTGCTGCTGCTCCTTGCCCTGCCCCCTGCCCGCACCGATGGTGCCGGCGCCTCATTGGGACGCCCCTCGGAAGCGGCGGGCCTTGCCTGCGCTCTGGTGGCGGCGCTGCTGGTGGCGGTCATCCTGGTGCCGGGCTTCGGCATCAGCACCGCCTTTGCCGGCCTCATCGCCCCCCTGGTGGCGCTGTTCGCCATGATGCGGCTGTCGGGCCGGCTGATCGGCGGGCAGACCGGAGACGTGGCCGGCGCCACCCAGCAGGTGGCGGTGATTGTCTTCCTCCTCGGCGTGCTTATCTTCCCTGGCAGGTGAGGCGGGACACGAGTCGCCGCCGCCAGCTTCCATTGATCGAACCCAACGAGTGCCGCGCCATTGACGTTGAGACCACCCGGACAGACGCCTGACACGGAGGCCACCGCGACGCCGTCTATGGAGACGCCATGCATCAAGCTGTGCGCCATCGAGCCCCTCAGCGGACTGTGCCTCGGCTGCGGCCGCTCGCTGCGTGAAATCGGCGCCTGGGTTTCCTATTCGCCTCCCATGCGCGCCGCCGTCATGGCCGCGCTCCCCCAGCGCCTCGCCCGGCTCAAGGCCGAAGCGCGCGACAGCGCACCGGACTGACGCCATGCGCAGCGACCGCCTCCTGTGGATCCTGCTGCTCGGCCTGTTCGGCGGGGTGGTGGTGCTCGCCGTCCATCACGAGCAGGGCGAGGTCGCGGGCATCGACCTCAACCAGTTCGGCGCGCTGGTGAGCCAGCTGGCCATCGCGGTCTTCATCGGGGCTGGCCTGTGGTCGGTGGTCCGCGGCCGCATCGGCGAATCCCTCATGGCCGCCGCCTTCTGGCTGGTGCTCGCAGCCCTCCTCGCCCTCGGCTACACCTATCGGGAGCCGCTGAACCAGGTGGGTCGGCGGGTGCTGGCGGAAGTGGCGCCGGGCTATGCGGTGAATGTTGCCCAGCCGGGCAGCGTCGCGGTGGAGGTGGCGCGCGGGAGCGGCGGCGACTTCGGCGTGCGCGCCGCCATCAACGGCACCAGCATGAACATGCTGGTGGATACCGGCGCCTCCTCCGTGGTACTGACCCACGAGGCGGCGAAGGCCGTCGGCCTGCCGGTGGACTTCCTGAAATACGACGTGCCCGTGGACACCGCCGGCGGACGCACCCGCGCGGCCGCCGTGGTGCTCGACAACATCATCATCGGCGGCATCGTGGAGCGCCACGTGCCGGCCCTCGTCTCCCCGCCCGGCATGCTGCGCACCAGCCTGCTCGGCATGAGCTTCCTGTCGCGGCTCCAGGCCTTCGAGTTCCGCGGCGACCGCCTGCTGATGCGCGGCGCCGCCGAGCGCTGAACGCCCCTCCGGCAGGCGCTCCGGCTTTGACGCGTTTTCTGCACGCGACCCGGCATCCACTTCGCTCGAAAACGCTCTATTGGCCCTTGGCCGGGGTCGATGCCGGGCCGGCCTTCATCTTCGCGGCGGCCATGGCCATGGCGGTGTCGGTCTCCTTCATGAACTGCGCCTCGTCCACCTGCATGCCGTTCAGCACCGTGCTCCAGTGGCGCGTAATGGCGGCCATGGCCACGGCCTCGCGGATCTCCGCCTCGCTCGCCCCGTGCAGGCGGGCTGCGGCGGTGTGGAAATAGACGCAATAGTGGCACGGCACCTGAGCCGCCACCGCGAGCCCGATCAGTTCCTTCTCCTTCCCGGACAAGTGGGTCTGCGGGTTGATCTGCACCGCCTTGAACTCGGCCCAGGCTCCGGCGATGCCCGCATCGGGGAACGCCTTGAAGAAGCTCGGCACGAGGCCGAGGGTCTGCTCGATGTCGCGATAAGTCTCCTCGGCGCTCACGGAGCGGGTCATGGCCTGCGCCGGCGATTGGGCTTGCGCCGGACCGACGGGCAGGCAGGCGATGGCCACCGCGATACCAAGGCTCGCGGCGCCGAACGCGTGGTGGTGGACACTGTGGGACATGGCGGAAACTCCCCTTTCAGGGATGCGGCCCTCCAGCCGTTCTCCGACCTGACATCAACGCCGCTGCCCCGCCCCAGTTCCATCGCGGCCAAAAGACCCGCGCCGGCTCACGGAAAGCACTCCAGATTCATATTTTGATGCGGTTTCGTCACGCGAACCGGGACCCACTTCGCTCGAAAACGCTCTAAAGCATCTCCAGCCCCACCTTGCGGCGCGGCGCGGGGAAGGCGCGATCGATGGCGGCAAGGTCGTCCGCATCAAGTACGAGGTCGCGGGCGGCCGCGTTCATAGCCACATGGGCGATGCGGCTCGCCTTGGGGATGGCGATGACGTCACCGCGTCGCATGACCCAGGCGAGCGCCACCTGGAACGGGTCCACGCCGTGCTTCTTCGCCACCGCGCCCAGCGCGCCGCCCCGCGGCAGGCGGGCCTGCTCGATGGGGCTGTAGGCCATGGCCGGAATACCGGCTTCGGCGAGGAGGGGCAGGAGATCGAATTCCGGTCCGCGCCGGCTCGGATTATAGAGCACCTGGTTGGCGGCGCAGGCGCGCCCGCCCGGCGCCGCCAGCAGCTCTTCCATGTCGTCGGTGTCGAGATTGCTGACGCCCCACATGCGGATCTTGCCCGCCGCCTGCAGCGCCTCGAACCCGGCGATGGTCTCTCTGAGCGCATGGCTGCCGCGCCAATGCAGCAGATAAAGGTCGATCACCTCGGTCTTCAGCCGCTTCAGGCTGCGTTCGCAGGCGGCCTGGACCCCGGCCCGGCTGGCATTGTGGGGATAGACCTTGCTGACGAGGAACACCTCGTCGCGCCGGCCGGCCATGGCCTCGCCCACCACCTCTTCGGCGCCGCCATCCGCATACATCTCGGCGGTGTCGATGAGCGTGAGGCCGAGGTCGAGCCCCGCGCGCAGGGCGGCCACCTCCCCGGCCCGCGCCGACGCGCTCTCCCCCATGTACCAGGTGCCCTGGCCGAGGGCGGGCACGGTTTCACCGTTGGGAAGCCTGACGGTCTTTGGCATATGGTATTCCAGCGTTGATTTTCGCGGCGACCTTAAGACCTGGGAACGGCCGGCGAAAGAGCATCGCCGGGGCTCGCGCCGGAAACCACAGGAGAGAGTTGCCGTTGTGGACGCCACAACCTGCATTGAGGCTGGTCGGGCGGGCACGACCCTCGGCCTCACCTGAGGCGATACAATACGTTCTGAGCTGTTCACCATTGGGGGCACGCGCGAAAGGCGTCCCCGTTTCCCCAGTTTGCCTTGTGCCTTTCATCCCTTACAAAGGGGTACTGGGCTCAGAAGGCTGGCACGGCTTCCCAACCAAGGGCGGTAATATTGGACGGTGCTGGAGTTTCAAGACGACGGGCATCCGCCTGGACCCGCCTGCTTGCGCCGCTGATGATCGTGGCACTCGCCGGCTGCGCGCGGCCCGAGGGCCTGCTGGTTCCGGTGGCGATCGACGCGCCCACCGCCGGCAAGGTGGACATGCTGGTGGCGACCACCCGCGCGCCGAGCGATGCCGAGGGCGTGCTCTTCACCGGCGAGCGGGGCGATGGCCTCGCCTTCACCAATATCGTGGTCTCCATCCCGCCCAACCGTGAGGTGGGCTCGATCCAGTGGCCGAGCCGGGTGCCGGCGGACCCCGCGCGGGAATTCGCGGTGACGCGGGTGGACCCCATCCCCAACAGGCAGGTCTTTTCCTGGTACCGGCAGCAGCCACGCACCAAGCACCGGGTGCTCATCTTTGTCCACGGCTTCAACACCCGCTTTGATGCGTCGGTGTTCCGCTTTGCCCAGTTCATCCACGATACCAGCGCCGATTACATGCCGGTGCTGTTCACCTGGCCATCCCGCGGGCGGATCACCGATTATCTCTACGATCGGGAAAGCGCCAATTTCTCGCGGTCGGACCTGGCCTATGTGCTCTCGTCCGCGGTCAGGAGCCCGCAGGTGGACGAGGTGGTGGTGCTCGCCCATTCCATGGGCGCATGGCTTGCCATGGAATCCCTGCGCCAGCTTGCCCTGAGCGAAGGGCGGGTGCCGGCCAAGATCACCAATGTGGTGCTCGCCTCCCCCGACCTCGACATCGACGTGTTCGAGCGGCAGGTGCAGGACCTGGGGCCGAAGCGGCCGCACCTCACCCTCTTCGTTTCCCGCAACGACCAGGCATTGGGCGTGTCGCGCCTGCTGGCCGGACAGGTGACGCGGGTGGGCGCGGTGGACCTCACCAATCCCGACTATAGCGCGCGCCTCGAGCAGGCGACGGGCATCGTCGTTCTGGACCTCACCGCATTGCAGGGCGGCGACGCGCTGAACCACAGCAAGTTCGCCACCCAGCCCGACATGGTGCGCCTGCTCGGCGACCGGCTGATGGCCGGCCAGAGCATCTCGGACGATGTCACGCCCGGCGCAACCGCGGTCCAGGCCGTCGGCGGCGCGGTGGGCACGGTGGTCACGGCCCCTTCCAGCTGCCGATCCAGGTGTTCGCGGCCGGGCGCAACTGATAGCCACGGGCGATGAGCTTGACTCATAGCCCGTCGGTTCAAGCCTGCGTGGCGCCTGAGCGAACCCACTTGGCCTCGGTCGAAGGCCGAAGCCAATGGCATGACGCCCGCCGGAGTCGGCCGGCCAGAAGGTGGCGCGTCCCCGGTGCTATGGAATGGGGGCGACCACGTTCTCGTAGAAGAGATTGACGTCCGTATTTTCCTGCTGCGAGGTCATGCGCAGGGGCAGGCCATTGCCGGTGCCGATCCAGACCCGCTGCGGGCCGAGCGGCCCGGCCCCCTCGATGGGCGGCGGCGTATATTGATAGATGGTTCATGTAGATGATGTCCCCGATGGCGATGAGTTCCATGGGCGGGACGCCGGTGAAGGTCATGGTCTGCCGATAGGACGGCACCTTCGCGTGGGCCTCATAGGCGTCGTAGATGGTCTGGCAGTCGTTCGCCTGCACGCCCTGGACCTGGGCGAAGCCGCGCACTTCTAGACTTGGCGTCACCCTGCCGTAACGTTACGTTTCCAGCTTCCAGAATGTGCGATCCATGGCGCCAGAGCGGCTGAGCAGCCTGGGAAGATGCCCATAGCGGAAGGAAAGCTGCTGGTCGGCCTCGTTGGCCGACTTTCCATAGAATGTGAGTTTCATAGAGCGCCGCAGCCAGTCCCGTTCGATCCGCCCCGCTGTGCCTGCGGCTGATTGAGCGTGCCGGGTGTCGGACCGATCACGGCTCTCGCCTTCCAGGCGACGATCGACCCGCCGGATCGCTTCCGGCGATCGCGGGATGTCGGCGCCCATCTGGGGCTTACCCCGGCGCGCTATCAATCCGGCGAGACGCAAATGGTCGGCCCTGCGCAACCAGAGAAGGCTCCTAGCCTCGCACCGCACTCCTGAAGGCGGCCGAAAGCGCGTCGAGCGCATCGCGGGGTCGGCCGTCCCTGATTCTCGTGTGAAGCAGCACTGGCAAGCGCGGCAGGTCAGGAAGGCCGAACTTGCGGCCGACCTCGACGGCGCCGAAGGGCAGCATGCGTGGAGCCAATGCCGCAACACCGAGCCCGGCCATGACTGCGGCAGCGACTGCCATGACGCCCCCGCCGACGAAAACTTCCGTCCAGGGCACCCCAGCCCCATCAAGGAGCTGCCCCGCCATTGCACGCACGCCGCACGGCTCGGCCATCGTGGCCAGCGGCAGGGGCTCGCCCGCACGGTGCTGCCAGCTTGGTGAAGCGAACCAGCCGAACTTTTCCTCCGTGAGCATGTCTCCGTCGCTCCGCCCCGCATGCAGGCGGACGATCACCGTGTCGAGTTCGCGCCGGTCGAAGCTTTGAAGCAGATCGCCCGATGATCCGATTCGGATTTCGATCAGCAACTGCGGGTCTTGCACGTTCATGCGCGCGATCAGGGCGGGAAGCTCGGGGCCCGCCACATGATCGCTGATGCCGATGGTGAGGCGTTGCCGGCTTTTGGCGAATATGGCGAGGGCGCGATCCTGTGCCGCCAAGAGCGCGCGGGCATGTTCCAGGAAGGCATCGCCCCGCGCCGTAAGCTGCACATAGCGAGGCGTCCGCTCGACGAGCCGGCAGCCCACCCGCTCTTCAAGCCGCTTCAGCTTCAGACTGATCGCAGCCTGCGTCGTCCGCATCGCTTCGGCCGCGCGGGTGAAGCTGCCAAGCTCCGCGATGCAGATGAAAGCCCGGACGGCGTCCAGGTCGAGGGGGCGCTCAATCATTTCCAATCATTATCATTCATATTATTATTCATAGCATATCGAAATGACAGGACGGCGTCTAACCTTGAAACGGGTCACAGAAGCAAAGGACTCGCGATGCCGCTCATTCACATCTCAATGCGCGCCGGAAAGCCCGCAGCGTACCGGCAGGCCATTTTCGACAGCCTCTACCGCGCTCTGCGCGAGACGCTTGGCGTGCCCGAAGACGACCAGTTCATGACTATCAGCGAGCATGACGCCGCGAACTTCCGCTACGGTGCGGCCTTCGGTGTCACGAGGAGCGACGATCTCGTCTATATCGGGATCACCGTCTTCAATACCCGCACAGCGGAGCAGAAGAAGGCGCTGTTCAGGCGTATTGCGGAGCTGCTCGGCGAGAACCCGGGCATCCGGCCGGAAAACGTGTTCGTGGTCATCGCCGATGCCGCGAAGGAAAATTGGTCCGTTGGCCACGGCCTCCAGCAGTTTGTCTGAGACCATCGCACAATCGTGCAAGGCAAGCCCACGGGCTGAGGGCTACTCATGACATGCGCTCATCCGAAAGCGCACGGCAGGCGGCGGCTGTTCGTATTGGCGGCCCCGGCAGCCAGGATGATGGCGAGAGCCCTTGACCGTGGTTACCGCTCCGGGCCTACCACCAGCGCGACGGCCAGCTTCCCCGCCGGGCCATATTGTGCCAGCCGAACGCATAGAGCGACAGAAGCACGGCGCCGACGCCCACTGGGATCAGCAGGAAACCGGGCTTCATAGTCTCCATCACCACGATAATGGGATTGATGGCCGCCGGTGGATGCATGGTGCCGCTGGCCCGCATGGCGACCATCGCGAGTCCCACCGCCACCGCCGCCGCCGGCTCGGAGCGCCCGAAAACCGCGAGCATGGCCAGGCCCACCAGCGTCGAGACCAGATGGCCGCCAACCAGCGCCCGGGGCTGGGCCGCCTCTGCCTCAGGCATGCCCAGGACCAGAACGATGGAGGTCGCGAACGGAATGAGTGCCAGCGGCGTCTCACCGAAATAGGCCGCGATTTCCATGGCGGCGATCGCCAGCGTCCCGCCCAGCCCCTGCCAGCACCAGAGCAGGAGCGTGCGCCCGTCTCTGCCAAGAAAGCTACGCGGGGGAGCGCGTGTTTCGGATGGGGGGCCGGGCTGTGGCGCGGAAGAAGGCATGCCTTATTTTGCACCAGTACGCGATCCAGTCGCAAATGCGAATTGTCCTGGCCGGCAATCCGCGACGAGCCGGGGGCTCCAAGCCGTCCCTTGCGCTTTTTACTCCGAAGGACAGCCTCTGGAGGGAGCCGCCCAGGCGGCGCCAACCGGCGCCACTCATTTCAAGACCTCGTCCTTTGGCGTTTCCGGATGCGAACCGTAGCCGCCGCCCGCTATAGCGCCGAGTGGTCGCGCACCGCCTCGGCCAGCGCCGGCTTGAGATCGGCGAAGCGTCGGTCGAGGGCGGTGGGGTCGGAGCGATTGAGGGCGATCATCTGTGCCCGGGCCTCGCCACCCCGCACCACCTCGAATCCATCCCCTTCGATGGCGACGATGACCGCGTCCGCAACCGCCTCCGCCGGCTCCTTGGTGAAGCCCACCTCGGCGCCGGCCCGGCTTGTGCGCATCATCGGGGTATCCGTCGCACCGGGATAGATGGTCAGCACACCCACGCCCTCACCCACCAGTTCCCGCCGAAGCGCCTCGTCGAAACGTGCAAGGCCTGCCTTGGTGGCGGCATAGGTGGCATAGAAGGGCATGCCGATGAGCGCGATGGCTGAGGTGACGTCGGCGATCAGCCCCTCGCCGCTGGCCCGGAGCGCCGGCAGGGCAGCGCGGGTGAGGAGGATGGGGGCGACAAGGTCCACCTCCACCATGGCACGGATTTCGGCCTCGCTCGTCTCCTCCAGACGGCCAGCGCGCACGCCACCTGCATTGTTGACGAGGATATCGAGCCCACCCAGGTGCGCCAGCTCGCCATCGAGCGTCGCCACCCGCCCGGCCGTCTCGGTCACGTCGGCGCGGATGCCATGGATCTCGCCCTTGGCCTTGAGTTCGGCCACCGTCGCGTCGATGGCATCCTGCCTGCGGCCGCTGATCACCACCCGCGCGCCCTTCTCAAGAAGAGCGGCGGTAATGGCGCGACCGATGCCGCTCGAGCCCCCGGTGACGAGGACCCGCTTTCCTTCGATCTTCATGGCTTCTTCCTTCGAGAGACCACCAGCGCCGGTCGGCTCACTTCGCCGCCGCGGGCGGATAGTTGGAGGGGAAAAGGGCGCGGCGGCTTTCCTCGTCGCCGGAAGCCTTGAAGCTGTGGTCCGTGCCCACCGCGCGGGCGCGCGCCATCGCCGCGCGGCCGTCGATCTCCGCGAACCAGCGCTTCAGGTTGGGGAAGCCGGACAGGGGATCGCTCTCCACCTTCAACACCCGCGCGGCGCGGTCGAGCCAGCCCCAGGCCGACATGTCAGCGATGGTGTAGGTTTCGCCCACGATGAAGCGGCGGGTGGCAAGATGGTCGTCGAGCACCTTGTAGTGCCGCTCCACTTCCCGACGGTAGCGGTTGACGGCATAGTCGAGGCCCTGCGGCGCCGCATGCTGGAAATGCACCGCCTGCCCCGAGAACGGGCCGAGCCCGCTGGCAAGGAAGAGCAGCCAGGACAGAAGCTCCGGCCGGTCCTGAGGCGTGCCCAGGAACTGCCCCGTCTTCTCCGCGAGATAGAGCAGGATAGCGGTGGAATCGAACACCCGGACCTCGCGGCCTCCGGGACCCTCGGTGTCGACGATGGCCGGCACCTTGCCGTTGGGATTGATGGCGCGAAACGCCGGCAGGTGCTGCTCGCCCTTCGCCGTATCGACGGGCACCACCTCGTAGGGGAGGCCTGCCTCCTCCAGGAACAGGGCGACCTTGGCGGGATTGGGCGTGGGATGGAAGTAGAAGCGGATCAAGGGATCACCTTTGCCAGGGCGGGCCGAGCCTTGCGGACGGAGCGCATTTGCATTTTAGATCGACTGATATAGAATGCACGGCGACGCAGGGATCGCAAGATCGCATCCGCGAATTTTATGTGACGCTGGCGGATCCGCGTGGCGTTCAGCGCATCAAGGGCTCTGAGAATGATCGATCTTTATTATTGGCCGACACCCAACGGCCACAAGATCACGCTCTTTCTGGAAGAGACCGGGCTCGACTACCGGATTGTCCCGGTGGATATCAGCGCCGGAGACCAGTTCAAGCCGGATTTTCTTGCGATTGCGCCCAACAACCGCATGCCAGCCATCGTCGATCACGAACCCGCCGACAAGGGTGCGTCGATCTCGGTGTTCGAATCCGGCGCCATCCTGCTCTATCTCGCCGAGAAGACGGGGCGCTTCATCCCCGCCGACCTGCGCAGCCGCACCAGCGTCACCCAATGGCTGTTCTGGCAGATGGGCGGGCTTGGCCCCATGGCCGGGCAGAACCACCATTTCAGCCAGTACGCGCCAGAGAAGATCCCCTACGCCATCGAGCGCTACGTGAAGGAGACGAACCGGCTCTACGGCGTGCTCGACCGCCGGCTGGCGGCGAAAGCCGAAACCGGGGCGGCATATGTGGCGGGCGCGGACTATTCCATCGCCGACATGGCCATCTATCCCTGGATCGTGCCCTACCAGCGCCAGAGCCAGGATCTCGCCGACTTCCCCCACCTCAAGCGCTGGTTCGAGGCCGTGGCGGCGCGGCCGGCGACCATCGCCGCCTATGCCAGGGGCGAGCCCTATTCCAGCCGTCCGGCGGTGACCGAGGAAGGCAAGAAGATCCTCTTCGGCCAGACCGCGCGCCGCGCCGGGTGACGACAAGGCGGGCGGGCGCTGGAGCGTTTTCGAGCGAAGTGGATACCGGTTCGCGTGAAGAAAACGCATTAACGCTCTAGCCTTGCCCGCGTACCCCAACGAAGAAAGACCACGTGAGACATGGCACGGCCAAGGGCGTTCGACGAAAACGAGGTTCTGGACGCGGCGATCCACTGCTTCTGGACGCGCGGCTATGAGGCCACCTCCGTGCGCGACCTCGCGTCCAGCATGGGGCTGACCGGAGCCAGCCTCTACAACGCCTTCGGCGACAAGCACGCGCTCTATGAACGCGCGCTTCAGCGCTATGTGGACGAGAGCGTGGCCGACCGCATCCGGCGCCTGGAGGATCCCGCCGTCGCCCCGCGTGCGGCCATCGGCGCCTTCTTCGACGAGGTGATGGAGCGCTCGCTGAACGATCCGGACATGAAAGGCTGCATGGTGGTCAATGCCGCCGTGGAACTCGGCCCCCACGATCCCGACATGCGGGCTGCCGCAGGCCGCACCCTCGGCGAGATCGAAGCCTTCTTCCGCCGCCGCGTGGCGGCGGGCCAGAAGGACGGCGCCATCAGTGCCGATCAGACGGCGGAGGATCTCGCGCGCATGCTGCTCGGCGTGCTGCTCGGCATCCGGGTCCTGTCCCGCATCCGGCCCGAGCGGGCGCTGCTGGAAGGCGTGCTGCGTCCGGCGCTTGCGGCACTGGAGCCGAGCTGAGCCGGGCCGTCCGGAGCAGCGGTCCCTTTCATCGATCCGGAGAGAAAGCGCCCATGATCAAGGCCTTCGTGTTCGACGCCTACGGCACCCTCTATGACGTGCAGTCGGTCGCCGACGTGACCGAACGGGCCTTTCCCGGCCATGGCGAGATCATCACCCAGATCTGGCGCATGAAGCAGCTGGAATACAGCTGGCTGCGCTCGCTCATGAACGACTACCGCGACTTCTGGACGGTGACGCGGGAGGCGCTGACCTACACCCTCGGCGTTCTCGGCCTCACACCCACCGCCACCTTGTTCGATGATATGGCCGAGGCCTATAACCGCCTCACGCCCTATCCGGACGCCGTGCCAGCGCTTATCGGCCTGTCCGGCGCGCGCCGGGCCATCCTGTCCAACGGCAGCCCGCAGATGCTCGATACGCTGGTGGGTGGCTCCGCCCTGCGCGACCTGATCGAGAGCACCATCAGCGTGGACGAAAAGCGTGTGTTCAAGCCTGACCCGCGCGCCTACGAGCTGGTGGAGGAGCGGCTCGGAGTGAAGCCGCATGAGGTGGTCTTCGTCTCCTCGAACGGCTTCGACATCGCCGGCGCCAAGCGCTTCGGCTTCCGCGTCGCCCGTATTGTGCGCGTGCCCCAGGGTGCACTCACCCAAGAGATCTCTGAGCAGAGGAGCAACACCGCCGGCGCGCTGCGGCCAGTGACGCTCTACAAGGCGTTACGCACCCAGGAGGAAGCTCTCGGTTATGCGCCGGATTTCGTGGTCTCCTCCCTCGCCGACCTGTCGCGCCTCGCCGTCGCCACCTGAACCCTATTTCGGCAGCGCCTCAAGGAAATCCTCCTGGAATTCCTTGAGTTCCACCGTGTTGAGGTCGGAGATGGCCCAGTAGGTCAGGCCAGCCTCGGACCAGTTGAGAAGGGTGTAGCCCTCATGGGCGCGCGCCATGAACGCCTTGGGTACGCGCGCGTCGGAGCCGGCAGGCCAGACGAAGACATTGATGACATGCCCGTTGCGGCGATAGACGAGGGCCGCCACCACCCGCCCGCCGATATAGTCGAGCCGCCCCCCCGCCAGCGGAAAGCCACGCGCCGCAAGATCCACCACCGGGGGCGAGAAATCGATTTTACCGCCGAACCAGGGCTTCACCGTGTGTTGGTTCGAGCTTGCCACGTCGGTGAGATGCTCCGCCAGCAGGGAGCGGACATGGCCGGCGACCAGTTCCTCCTCCAGCGATGACCCGCCCCTCGGCGGCAACACCACCAGGAGCAGCGCCACCGCGAGCACCGCCAGCGAAGGAATGACGCTCCAGCGCCGGAGCGAGGGCAGCATGGCGCGCAGCCGGCCGACCAGACCGGCCATCCCGGAAGGCCCGGCCGCCGCCGCGCTGCGTTCCCGCGCGAAGGTGGCAATCACGCTGTCGCGCAGGGCCGGCGGCGCGCGCCAGCGCACGTCATCCTGGCTCATGACCCGCCGCACCAGCGTCATGCGTTCGAGGGCGCCCGCACATGCGGGGCAACCGGCGAGGTGGCGTTCCACGTCCATCACATGGGCGGCATCCAGCTCGCCATCGAGGTATCCGTTCAGCAGCCCCTCCCATGCGGCGCAGGGCCCGGTTTCTGGAATAGGCGTGCTCATGGGGTCGCCTCCCCGTCTGGCGTGGCGCGCAACCAGAGATCCACGAACAGCCGGCGCGCGCGGGACAGGCGCGACATCACCGTGCCCACCGGCACCCCCGCTACCTCCGCGATCTCGCGGTAAGACAGCTCGTCCAGCTCGCGCAGCACCAGCACCTCGCGCAGCGGCTCGGGAAGGTGTTCCAGCAGCGCACGCACGGCTTCCGCCTCGGTGCTGCGCAGGAGAAGGCTCTCGGGCGTGTCACCGTCAACAGGGAGACTGACCGCATCGTCCCGCGCCTCTCCTTCGCCATGCGGCGGGGCGGCGGACGGTGGCGCCCGCCGATGCTTGAGACGCCACGTTCCATGGCAATTGCGTACGATGGCGAGCAGCCACGCCCGCGGGCTCAGGCCCCGGAAATCGGCAAAGCTGCGATAGGCGCGCAGGAAGGCCTCCTGCACGATGTCCTGCGCCACATCCGGATCCCGGCTCAGGTAGCGCGCAAGGTTATAGGCTGCGTCGAGGTGCGGCAGGATCAGCGCGTCGAACCGCGCCGCCCCAGCCGCATCGAGCCCGCGATCGGCGGCCGGCGCAGCGTACCCATGGCGGGCCGCGAGTTCCGCCATGGGATGGGCATGGGCGGAGCGGATGCGGGCGACGCCGGGCACCACGGCGGCGAGGCAGAGGACAAAAGCCCGCCATCCGTCGAGGACGAAAAATGCACCCGCCCCTCCCGCCTCCCCGGCGGGACACCACGGCGCGTATCCCGAACCTGCTGCCAGCATCGACCTGCCCCGCTTCCTCAAGCTCTATCGCAGCGGAACCCCGTGTTCCGCTGCGAGTCTTATTCGTTGAAATCAGCCCGCAGGTTTCACCACCACCTTGCCAGTCATGTGGGGATGCAACGAGCAGAAATACGTGAAGTCCCCGGCCGTGTTGAAGGTGAAGGAGTACTTGCCTTCCGTATCGAGAACCTTGGACCGGAAGGGCTGCTTCTTGTCGACGACCGTGTGCGGAATGTCGTCATTGTTCACCCAGGTGACGGTGGTGCCGGGCGCAACCGTTACCTCGGCTGGGGTGAAGGTGAAATTGTCAATTGAGACCGTCACCTCCTCCCCGGCGGCGGCCGGCCGTGCCGCAAGGCCGAGGGCAAGGGCGAGGAGGGTTGCGGCAAGGAGGGGCACGACGGGATTGGCCCGCGAGACGGGAAGCTGCATGATCGGCTGGCGCACGAAAAACTCCTTTCAGGACAGCGGGACGGGGCAAAGGCGCGCTCAGCCTGCGAGCGGCTGGTCGATGATGGCGAGGGGCTGGGAGCCACGGACGAAGTTCACCGTGGCGATGCCCAGGCTCTTGCGCAGTTCCGCCGCCGGCAGCTTCAGCGGGCCGGGCGATGGCGCGCTGCCCGGCGCCGGCTGGGGGAAGGCGGTGGAGCGCGCGGTGTGGAAGGTCACGTTGCCCTCCACCTTCTGCATAACCTGGTGGATGTGGCCGTTCAGCACCGTCACCGAGCCGAAGCGCTTGAGATAGGCCAGCGCCTGCAACCCGTCCGACGTGCCCCATCCCCATTCGGGATAGACGGTCCAGAGCGGGATGTGGGCGAACACCACGATGGGCGTGGAGGACGGCAGCCCAGCCACGTCGCTCCCCAACCATTCGAGCTGCTCGGTGCCGAGATTGCCGAGGCCGCCGGCCTTCAGCTCCACCACATTCACGAGGGCGATGAAGTGGACGCCGTCATGGTCGTAGCTGTACCAGCCGGCGCCCTTCGCGCCCTTGCCGTAGCGCTCGAGATAGGCCTTGCCCTGCCCGTCATCGAGCAGGTCATGCTCGCCCGGCACGTAGAAGACTGGAAGTCCGGCTTCCTTGATGATCTGGTCGGCGTCGTCGAATTCCTTCTCCCGCGACAAGTGGCTGATGTCGCCGGTATGGATCATGAAGGCCGGCTTCTCCTTCAGCGTCTTGATGCGCGCCACCGCCTCGCGCAGGGTCGAAAGGGCATCCGGGTTGGCCGGCTTGTCGAAGCCCACATGGCAGTCGCTGATCTGGAGGAAGGTGAAGGCCTTGGCCGGCTCCGCCGCCAAGGCGGAGCCGAGGCCGAGGCCGCTCGGCAGGCCACCGGACAGGGACCAAAGGATGCCCGTGCCGGCCCAGGTCATGCATTCTAGGAAGCCGCGGCGGTGGATGCCGTCCGCGTCGGCG
Source organism: Xanthobacter autotrophicus (assembly GCF_029991245.1). Taxonomy (GTDB): domain Bacteria; phylum Pseudomonadota; class Alphaproteobacteria; order Rhizobiales; family Xanthobacteraceae; genus Xanthobacter; species Xanthobacter autotrophicus_C. The sequence goes on along the minus strand of NZ_JAIVFO010000014.1, from coordinate 21,967 downwards.
ATGGGTGTGGTGGTGTCGGATTTGGTCATGGGTCTCTCCGGGTGGGCCGGACGAAAGTCCGGCGCGGGAGAGCGGCGCCCCGAGGGAGCGGCCGCTTCGGCTGGCGTGGGCGGACCCACACCAGCCAAGACCACGGAGCGTTCCGTTTTATTCGCGCACCTGCCGATTTTTCGTCGAGAATTTTCAGGCCGCGAGCGACGGCAGGCTCTGAATGGTCTTGAGCGCTACATCAAGCGCGGCAGCGGCCGCGCCTTCCTCGCCATTGGTGCCTTCCACGCCCACCACTTCGATGTCGCGAAATCCGAGTCACCGCGACCTCGTTCGACACTGCCGCCTGGCTCATCTATGCGAGCCGGCGCTACACCCCGAGAAAGGTGCGGCTCATGACGAAGTTCCTGCGCGAGCGCCTCGGCAGGCCCGAATGAGCGCCATAGCCTTCAGGCCCGCTCCGAAGAGACCGGCAGCTCTGCGAGCCGCGCCCTCAGGCGGGGCACCGCGAAATCCACGAAGGCGCGCAGCTTCGCCGCCTGCAGGCGCGCGCCCGGATAGACCACGTGCACGGGCAGCGGCTCCCCCTCGAACTCCTCCAGCACAAGGCGCAGGTGGCCTGCGGCCACCGCCTCCTCCACCTGGTAGGACAGCACGCGGGTGATGCCGCGCCCCCGCGCCGCCGCCGCGATGGCCGCATCCGCGCTGTTGACGGTGAACCGGGCGTCAACGCTGACCTGCTTGCGCGCCCCGCCCGACGGCCCGGCGGCGAAGGCCCAGACGGCAGTCTCCGTGATCTGCGAGAACGAGATCACCCGATGCGTCGACAGATCGGACGGCACCCCCGGCGTACCACTGGCGACAAGATAATCCGGGCTCGCGCACACCACGCGCCGCACCTCGCCCACCCGCGTGGCGACGAGGCTTGAGTCCGGCAGATGGCCGATGCGCACCGCCGCGTCGTGGCCTTCGTCGACCAGGTTCACCACCCGGTCCACCAGCAGCAGCCGCGCTTCCAGGGCGGGATGTGCCTCGATCAGATCTTCGATCACAGGGGCCACGTGCAGGCGCCCGAAGGTGACCGGCGCGGTCACGGAAAGGACGCCCCTGGGATCGGTGCGCTCGCCGGCGGCCAGCAGGTCCGCCTCGGCAAGATCCGCGAGGATGGCCCGGGAGGAGGCGAGATAGAGCTCGCCGGCATGGGTCAGGTGCAGGGCGCGCGTGGTGCGGTGGAGGAGGCGCGTGCCGAGATGCTCCTCCAGTTGCGCCACCGCCCGCGTGATTGCCGCCGGCGAGCGGCCCAGCCGGCGTGCGGCGCGGGCAAGGCTGCCTTCGTCGAGCGCCGCGACGAAGGCGGTCATGGCGTCGATCCGGTCCATGCCGTGATTTCACTTTTCGAAAGAATGGCTTTCAAACTCTACCCATTCTGCACAACGACGGGAAGGCCTACCTTCCCCCACGGCGCCCCATGAAGAGCCGGAGGCGACGCGGCCGCAGCGGCTTCGCCACCCCCTCCGCCTCAGCCCCCTGTGCGGGGACGCCGAACGAAGGATCAGTCCCGTGAGCCGCATTCCCGGTGGTGCGATCCGGCGCCCCGCGCGCAGCCTGACGCGACAAGAGCCGGGGCCGTTATGCGGCCCCGGCCTCATCTCTGAGGAGGATCTAGCCATGCCCGATCCGTCAGACCCAATCCACCCGGCGCCTGCCAGCGACATCGCCTTCACGCCAGCCGTGAAGGCGGCGCAGGCCGAGCGCGGCTCGCGCGCCATGTATGCCCGCGTTGAGGCGCGTGGCGGCTTCCGCACCCGCATCACGCCCGATCTCGTCGCCTTTCTTGGCGAGATGGACACGGCCTATCTCGCCACCGCCAACGCAGCGGGCCAGCCCTATGTGCAGCATCGTGGCGGGCCGAAGGGCTTCATCCGCGTGGTGGACGAGGAAACGCTGGGCTTCGCCGACTTCAGCGGCAACCGCCAATATGTGACGGTGGGAAACCTGAGCGAGAACAGCAAGGCCTTCCTGTTCCTCATGGATTACGCCCATCGCCGCCGCATCAAGATCTGGGGCGAGTTGCGCGCGGTGGAGAACGACCCGGACCTCGTCGCCCGCCTGATGCCGGAAGACTACGGAGCCATGCCGGAGCGCGCGCTGCTGTTCCGCGTGCGCGCCTGGGACATCAACTGCCCGCAGCACATCCCCCAGAAGATCGACGCGCCCCTCGTCGCCGCCGCGCTGAAGGCGCGCGACGACCGCATCGCGGCACTGGAAGCGGAGGTCGCGGACCTGCGCGCGCGGCTCGACGGGCGTGCTGACAGCGCCGGCACGGGCGGCGACCACGGCGCCTGAAGACGGGTCGTTCACTCCTTCGTGAGGCGTGTAACGGGCGGCCTGCGACGAGCGAATTCCCAACCAGCGACACCACAGCGGGGGCTTGCGATGACCGAAGGAACAGGTGGCGTATCCACTTCCGGCCTCCTCTCCTGCGCCATCGCCGTCATGGCGAAGGCCTCGGCGGCGGGGCGCACCAAGACGCGGCTTTGCCCACAGCTTTCCCCCCACGAGGCCGCCGCCTTCAACACCGCCTTCGTGCAGGACATCGTCGGCAACATCTTCGCCGCCGGCGCGCTCGCACCGGTGATGCCGTATGTGGCCTATGGGCCGGCGGGCGCGGGCCACTTCTTCGATGCCCTGCTGCCGCCCGGCGTCGGCCGCATCGAGGCGGCACTGCCCGGCTTCGGCGCCTGCCTGCGAGCCACCCTGGGCCACCTGTTCGCCCTCGGGCATCCGGCGGCGGCGGTGCTGAATTCCGACAGCCCCACCCTGCCCCCCGCACTCCTCGCCGAGATGGCCGATGTGCTGGCGCGCCCCGGCGAGCGCGCCGTGCTCGGCCCCTCCACGGACGGCGGCTATTACGTGCTGGGCCTCAAGACCCCGCGCTGGCGGCTGTTCGAGGACATCGACTGGAGCACCGAGCGCGTGTGCCAGCAGACGCTGGAGCGTGCCGCCGAGATCGGCCTCGACGTTCACCTGCTTCCGCCCTGGTACGACGTGGACGACGCCACCGCGCTGCGGCTGCTGCATGGCGAGATCATCCAGGCCGTGCCGTTCGGCACGTCCGGCCTTCAGCGCGGCGTTGCCCGCCACACGGAACGGCTGATGCGCCGCCTGCTCGCCACGCAGGACCTCGCCGGGCGCCTCGGCCTGCCCAACGAGCTGCCAAGCGGCATCCCGCAGCGCCGCGCCTCGTGATCCATCCCCTTGACGGACAACGCCCCATGAACGTGATCACCACCGGCAGCCCCCTCGATGCCCGCCGCTATTTCGAGCGGGCGGAGGCGAACCGCACCAGCGTTCCGGTCCGCAAACCGGTGTGCCTCTATCTGGAGACCACCAACCGCTGCAACCTGGTGTGCACCACCTGCCCGCGCACCTATGAGGAGCTGGAGCCTCCGGCGGACATGAGCTGGGAGCTGTTCACCTCCATCGTCGACCAGATCCCGGATCTGGAGCGCTGCGTGCTGCACGGGATCGGAGAGCCCATGCTGGTGCCGGACCTCGACCGCATGGTCCGTTATCTGAAGGACCGCGGCACCTATGTCCTGTTCAACACCAACGGCACGGTGCTGAACGAGAAGAACGGCCGCGCCATGATCGAGGCCGGGCTGGACGAATTGCGCGTCTCCCTGGACGCGTCCAATGCCGCCTCCTATCGCGCCATTCGCGGCAAGAATTATTTCGACCGCATCCTGAAGAACGTGCGCGCCTTCCGCGAACTGCAGGAGCGCGAGGGCCACGCCAATCCGCGCGTTTCCGCGTGGCTCACCGGGCTGAAGGAGACCATTTGCGAGCTGCCGGCCTTCGTGAAGGTGGCCGCCGAGCTGGGCGTCAGGGAAGTCTATCTCCAGCGCCTTGTCTTCTTCGAGCAGGAAGCCATCGGCCTCGCCCGGCCGGACCAGGCGCTTTATGAGCAGATCAATTCCGACGAGGCCCGCTATATCGCCGAGGCGACCGAGATCGCCCGCTCACTGGGCATGGTCTTCTCCGCGTCTGGCGCCGCCGCCGAACCGGGCATGAGCCTGAAGCGGGCGGAGAATAGTTCGCCCTGGTCCATGTGCCGGCGGCCGTGGACGGTGATGTACTTCACCGCCAACGGCCGCGCCCTGCCCTGCTGCATCGCGCCCTTCTCCCAGCGCGGCTACGAGAATTACACGCTGGGCGACGCCACCACCCAAAGCCTGTCCGAAATCTGGGAGGGCGAGGCCTATCGCTGCTTCCGCGACGGGCTGCTGTCCGAGGCGCCACCCGCCGCCTGCGCCAATTGCGGCCTGCGATGGAGCCTGTGATGGCCGAGACCGCAGCCCCTCGCATCGCCCTCGTCATCCCGGCGCTGAACGAAGAGCAGGCCATCGGCGCGACCCTCGCCGAGATCCCCGTGGGCGTGGTGGACGAGGTGATCGTGGCCGATGGCGGCTCCACCGACGCCACCCGCGAGATCGCCATCGCCGCCGGTGCCACGGCACTCGCCTCCGGCCGGGGTTTCGGCCGCGCCTGCCTTGAAGGCGTGTGCGAGGCGCGCGGAGCCGACATCATCGCCTTCATGGATGCCGACGGCGCCGACGACCCGGCGTTCCTGCCCGCGCTCTTGGCGCCGCTGAAGGCGGGAACGGCGGATTTCGCCATCGCCTCGCGCACACGCGGCGTGCGGGAGCCGGGCAGCATGGCCTGGCACCAGGTGGCTGCGGGACGCGTCGCCGGCTTCGGCATGCGGGCGCTCTACGGCGTCGCCTATTCCGACATGTGCACCTTCCGCGCCATTCGCCGCGATGCCCTCGTCGGCCTCGGGATGCGCGAGCTGACCTACGGCTGGAACATCGAGATGCAGATGCGCGCGGCCCGCGCTGGCCTCGCCATCGTGGAGATCCCGGTCGCCTACCGCCGCCGGCGGGGCGGCCTCTCCAAGGTCGCCGGCAACCTGGGCACCACGGTCACGGCCGGCACCCGCATCGTCTCCACCTTCCTGCGGGTGGCAACCCAATTGTCCGGGGCCCGCCTAGAGGGCTTGCGAGCGAAGTGACTACCGGTTCGCGTGAAGAACGCTCTGGCCGAACAAGATGTGAGACCCTTCCATGCTGCTACAGCCCTTGCATGAGCCCGACGACACCAGATGGCCGGTGCGCTCGCCGCTTCCGTCCGGATTTCTGCCGCTGATCGAGCGGGCTGACCATCGCGCCCCTTCCGTGTTCCGGCCCGAGAACATGATGCGCGAGGCGCGCCGGCAGAAGGGCCTGGCGGCCGGGCCGGTGCCGCGCATCGTCCTGCTCGATCCCGACGGCGATATGGTGGACTACGTGCGCATCCACCGCGCCGCGCGCCGCTCGCCGGTCTGGGCCTGCTACCACACCGACATGTGGGAGTGGGAGGAAGAAGGCCTTGCCTTCGGCATCGTCGGCTCTGCGGTGGGGTCGTCCTTTTCCGTGCTGGTGGCCGAGCAGGCCTTCGTCTGCGGCTGCGAGCTTTTGATCTCCATCGCCTCCGCCGGACAGATCGCCGACCACGCGCCGCCCTCCTACCACATCCTCATCGACCGCGCGCTGCGCGACGAGGGCACGAGCTATCACTACCTGCCGGCCTCGCCGTTCGTGGCGGCGGACCCTGTTCTCATCACCCTGGCCCGGCGGGCCTTCGCCCATGCCGATGGCCCGGTGCTGACCGGCGCCACCTGGACCACCGACGCGCCCTTCCGCGAGACGGAAGCCGCCATCACCCGCCGCAAGGCCGAGGGCCTGCTGGCGGTGGAGATGGAAGCGGCCGCCCTCTACGCCTTCGCCCGCGCCCAGAACCGGCCGGTGCTGTGCCTCGCCCATGTCACCAACCAGCTCGGCTGCGTGGATGGCGACTTCGAGAAGGGCGACCACAACGGCGCCTGCCGCTCCATCGCGCTAGCCGCCGCCTTCGCCTTGGCGTGGGACGCGCACGCCGTCCTACCCGCCGCCCGCTGACAGAGGGAGAAAACCGCCATGCTCGAGCGCATCTCCTACCGTCCCCTCGATTGCGAGAGCCTGCCGCGGCGCCTCGGCGAGCGGGCGGAACTCCTCGATCCCCTCGGCCCCGCCACGGGTTGGCGGGTGCGCGAGGTGGGCGACGGCAACCTCAACCTCGTCTTCATCGTGGAAAGCGATAGAGGCTCGCTGGTGGTGAAGCAGGCGCTGCCCTATGCCCGCGTGGTGGGCGAAAGCTGGCCCATGTCGCTCGACCGCGCCTTCTTCGAGCATGAAGCCCTGAAAAGGCTCGGCGCGCGCGATCCCGGCCGGGTGCCGGACCTCAAGCTGTTCGACCCCGCCCAGGCGCTCCTGGTGATGGAGCATCTGACGCCCCACAAGGTGGTGCGCCGCGCCCTGATCGAAGGCGAGGAGTTGCCCCGCCTCGGCGACCACCTCGGCCTCTATCTCGCCCGCACCCTGTTTAGCGGCTCCGACTGGTCCATGCCCACCGCCGCGCGCAAGGCGGACCTCGCCCTGTTTTCCGGCAACGTCGAACTGGCCGGCATCACAGAGGAGCTGGTGTTCTCCGACCCGTTCAAGGACGCACCGCTCAACCGGCACACGCCCGGACTTGAGGCGACGGCGCAGGCTGTGCGTGCCGACCGGCCCCTGAAGATCGCCGCGCAGGAGATGAAGACGCGCTTCGCCACCTGCGCCGAAACCCTGCTCCACGGCGACCTTCATACCGGCTCGGTGATGGCGACAGCGGACGACACCCGCGTCATCGACGCCGAATTCGCCCTCTATGGCCCCATGGGGTTCGATGTGGGCGTGCTGCTGGCCCACCTGTGGATGGCCTATTTCACCCGCAAGGCCCACCGTCCCGACGCACGCACCGCGGCCCGGGCCAGCGATCAGCTGCTTGCCACGGCGGAGACGTGCTGGCGGGTATTTGCGGCGGAATTCTCCCGCCTGTGGCGCACAGAGCGCACAGGCATCCTCGGCGGGCGCGACCTGTTCGAGGACCAGGGCGATGCGGTGGGCAGCGAAGCCGCTCTCGCCCAGCACCTCGACACCGTGTGGCGCGACGCGCTCGGCTTTGCCGGCATCGAGATTCACCGCCGCATTTTGGGGCTTGCCCATGTGGCGGAGTTCGAGGCCATCGCCGATCTCGGCCTGCGGGCGGCGCTGGAGCGCACCGCCCTCGCCTTCGGCCGGCACCTGGCGGTGAACCGGCGCGACATGGACACGGTGGATGCGGTGAACCGCATCGCCCGGGGCATGGAGGGGCGGTGATGGGCCGCCCTCTCCCCGCCCCGGCCTCACCTGCGGGTGATGGCGATCCGAATGATCTCGTCGCCAGCGATGGGCGCACCATCCTTCGCCGCCCAGCCGGCGCGCTGGGGCAGCTCGGCACGGGGGATGTCGAGCAGGGCGATCTGGCGGCCGAGAATGGCCACCGTCTCGATGGGCACCGCCACCGGCCGGCCGCCGTGGCCGAACCAGCCGCCCACGGGCACCACCAACACGATGCCGCCCTCGGGCGTGCGCGCCACCTCCCGCACATAGCCCAGGGTGCGGTCATCGAAATCAAGCAGCGGCAGGCCGACGAGGTCGCCCACGCGCACCTTCTGGGGGAAGCGCGCGGCCATGCGCTCGGCGGGGGTGAGGTTGTCGTCCGCCGGGCCGGCCTGGGTGTCGGCATGGGGCGGCCCGCCCGCGATGGCGAAAGTGACGGGCGCCACGCCGACGAGGGCAAGAGCGAAGAGCAAGGGGGTGGCGCGCATGGACCCGATCCTTCAAACACGTTCAGTATAATCTATGCAATACATCCATAAATGCAATTGTAAAAATGAATTATGTGAGAACATCTGAGATAAATACATAGACAATAACAGGGGATGACCATGACATCTTCCACACATCGAACAAGACGCATGCATCCCCTTCCTATCCGGATCATGCACTGGACCAATGCCATCGCCATGATCGTCATGATCGGAAGCGGGTGGAAGATCTATAATGATGAAGTGATCTTCGGCTTCCTGCACTTCCCGCAGGAGATCGTGCTCGGCATCTGGGCGCAGCACGCCCTGCAGTGGCACTTCTTCGGCATGTGGATCCTGGTCTTCAACGGCCTGTTCTACCTCGCCTACGGGATCGCCACCGGGCGCTTTGCCCGCCTGTTCTTCCCCATCCGCCCGCGCGAGGTGGTGGCCGAGATGGTGGCGGCGCTGACCTTCCGCCTGAAGCATGCGGACCTCACGCACTACAATGCGGTGCAGAAGGTGCTTTATGTGGGTGTCATCGGGATCATCATCGTGCAGGTCGTCTCCGGCCTCGCGATCTGGAAGCCGGTGCAATTCTCCTTTCTCGTCAGCCTGTTCGGTGGCTTCCAGGGGGCACGGCTGGCGCATTTCCTGGGCATGGCGGCCATCGTGGGGTTCATGGTGGTGCATGTGGCCCTGGCGCTGCTCGTGCCGCGCACCATCCTCGCCATGCTCACCGGCGGGCCCCGCGTGCCCGCCGAAGATCCGCATTCCGAGGGCGCACCCGCGCCCACCACAACCCATTGACCGGAGGCGAAAATGGCATTCCGCAATCCCTTCGCCCCGCGACGGTCCTCGGTCACCACGCCCGACAAGAGCCTCATCGTCGAGAACCGCAAGCTGATCGAGACCATCGATCGCCGCAAGGTGCTGCGCGGCACCTTCAGCCTCGGCGCCCTGTCGCTGCTCGCCGGCTGCGACATCTCCAATCGCGGCGCGGTGCAGAGCGTGCTGAGAACCGTTTCGGATTTCAACGACGGCGTGCAGGCAGCCCTGTTCAACCCCAAGAAGCTTGCCCCCACCTTTTCCCCCGACCTCGTGGTGAAGCCGCCGCGCTTCAACGCCTATTACGAGATCGACGAGGTGAAGCCGGTGGACGTCTCCACCTGGAAACTGGAACTCTCCGGCCTCATCCAGGACAAGCGCCCGTGGACGCTGGACCAGATCTACGCCCTGCCCGAGCAGGAGGAGATCATCCGCCACATCTGCGTGGAGGGCTGGGATTATATCGGCCAGTGGTCCGGGCCGAACCTGAAGGACTTCCTGACCCGCATCGGCGCCGACCTCTCGGCCAAATACATCGCCTTCTACGGCAACGACGACTACATGGAGAGCATCGACATGGCCTCGGCGCTCCATCCCCAGACCATCCTTGCCACCAAATATGCCGGCGAGCCCATCACCGACCCCTACGGCTTCCCGCTGCGCCTGCGCACCGCGGTGAAGCTCGGCTACAAGAATCCCAAATGGATCCGCGCCATCGAGGTCACCAACACCTACCCGCTGGGCTTCTGGGAGAAACAGGGCTTCAACTGGTTCGCCGGCCTGTGAGGGCGGCCGGCCCGATCGGGCGCCGGGACTGACCGGCCATGGCCTCGACCGCGCATATGCTGTTTTCGATCTTCGCCGGGCTCGCGCTGTGGTGCGGCCCCGGCTGGCTCGTCGCCCGCGCCGTGATGATCCGCGGCGCCCCGGCCATTGCGCTGGCGCCGGCGCTCGGCTGGGCCGTGCAGAACATGGCGATGCTGGCCCTCGCCCCGATCATCGGACTATCGCGAAGCACGATCCTGCTGGTCACCGCCTTTGTGTGCGTCGGCGCGCCGCTGCTGCGATCCGCACGGACGGCGCTTCCCAAGACAGACGCCGGAGCCCGCCTTCTCCTGCCCGCCTTGGCGGTCGCCGCGCTGCTCGCCTGTATTCCCGCCGCCGCCGTCCTGCCCAAGGTGGGCGCGGACGGCGCCATCGCGCTGGCGACCCCCATCTACGATCACGCCAAGATCGCGCTCATCGACGAGATCGCGCTCCACGGGGTGGTGCCGCCCGCCAATCCGGTGTTCGGCTCAGGCGGCGCACCCGGGGTCATATCCTATTATTATCTCTGGCATTTTGGAGCGGCTCAGATCGCCATTCTCACCGGCGCGATGGGATGGGAGGCGGATGCCGCGACCACCTTCCTCTCGGCCTTCGCCGCATTGGCACTGGTGGCCGGAATCGCCTTCCGGTTCCGCCCCTCCGCAATAGCACCGCTGCTGGCACTGGCAGCCGCGGCCTCCGGCTCCCTGAGGCCGATCCTGGCGTCCCTGTTCGGAGCGGCGCGCGTCGATCCGATGATCGAGCCGGCGACCGGGCTCGCGGGCGTGCTGTATCAGGCGAGCTGGAGCCCGCACCATGTGGCGTCGGCCTCAAGCGTGGTGCTCGCCGTCTGGCTGCTGGCGCAGGTGCGCGCGCGCCCGTCGCGCGGAGCCACGGTGGTTCTCGCAGTCCTGATCGCGGCGGGATTCGACAGCTCCCTGTGGGTGGGCGGCGTCACCTTCGCGCTCGGGGGCGGCGCTGCCGTGCTGATGCTCGCGGTCCGCCGCCCGATTGGGGGACGCGGGCGCTTCCTGGCGCTGGTGGCGGCTGCGACTCTCGGCGCCGGCGCACTGGTGGCGCCGATCCTGCTCGCGCAATTGCAAGTCGCGGCGGCGCGCGGCGGCGGGCCGCCGATCCGGATCGAACCGTTTGCCGTGCTTGGTCCCGCCGTTCCGGCTGGGCTGCGGATGATCCTCGACATCCCGGCCTATTGGCTGGTCCTGCTGCCCATCGAGTTTCCCGCCTTCGCCGGTGCCGCCGGCCTCGCCATGATGCTCCACCGACGCCATCGCGGGGAAGCCGGCACGAACCGCCTCGCGTCCGCGCTCGGCACCCTGTCCCTTGGCGCCTTGGCCATCAGCGCTTTCCTCGTCAGCACGGCGGGCGAGAACAACGACCTCGGCTGGCGCGCCGTCCTGCCGGCGGTTCTGGTGCTTTCCGGATTCGCCGGCGCTGCGATCGCGGGTATCCTGCAACGCCGGCGCTGGCTTGCGATCGGCGCGGCAGCAGCACTCATCGCCGCCGGTCTGCCGGATAGCTGGGTGCTGGCGACCGGCAATTTGCGCGGCGTGCACAGCGTTGATGGCGAGACGTTTGCAGGGGATCCGGCCTTGTGGGCGGCGGTGCGCCGGGAGGTGGCGGCGGACGTGCGCATCGCCAGCAATCCGGGCCGGCTGGAACAGCTGACGCCGTGGCCCATCAACCTGTCCTGGGCACTTCTGTCGCGGCGGCGGTCCTGTTTCGCGGGACCCGAAATGGCGCTCGCCTTCGCACCGCTGACGCCGCAGCAGCGTTCGGAAGCCGCCGACCTGTTCGCCCGTGTCTTCGACGGAACCGGAGTACCCGCCGACCTCGCGCACATGCGCCTCAGCTTCGGTTGCGGGGCGGTGGTGGTGACGGCTCAGGATGGGGCGTGGCGAAACGATCCATTCGCGGCAAGCCCCCTCTTCCGTCTGGCGCAGGAGGAAGTGGGCCGCTGGCGCATCTATGTCGCGGTGGCGAGCCAGCCCGGCACATCGCCATAGCCCACCCGGCATCAGACCAATCTAACAAAGAAAGCCGGATCCGTTCAGGTTTCGCCAACCTGAGCGGATCCGGCCTTGAATGGAAGCCCCGGCCGTGGCGGACCTGTCGCGGCGGACCTGCCACCGCGGCCGGGCTGCGGTCAGTTGTGGCCGAGACCGCGATCACCCAGTTCGAACAGGAACGCGTCGTTGGCGGAGACGCCGGAAGAGCCCTGCTGCGTGCCGGCGAACCCGCCGGTGTGCGCCTGATTGCCGTAGCCGAGAGCGCGCTGGGCACCGCCATCGTGGTCGGCGGTGACGCCCCGCGCCACGCGGATGCTCTCGCGGTTGGCGTCCGTCACGCTGTCGTCGGCCCGGGCAGCGGCAGTGAAGGCGAGAGCCCCGGCGAGGATCGCGAGGGAAAGGATCGACTTACGCATGATGTAATCTCCATGTTCAAAGCGTTGACATGGAGGTTTCCGCAAATCGTGCCGCTCAGGTTACAGATGATCATTTTTCATCTGGTCAACTGTTTTTGACGAGAGCCTCGGGAAATAAGTCCAAAGGAAGGGAATAAAACGAGCCGCAGGGAAGTATTTCCTCTCATTTGATGCTTCCGGCCGACGTGCTCGCAGTCTCGTGATCGGACGCGACGTAACACACGGCCGCGCCGGGGCGAAGACGTCCGCATGAGGGGGAACTTCATGACCAGTCCTGAGCCTGATCTCGAGGCGCTGATGCGCGCGAGCCAGTCTGGCGACGCAGCGGCGCACCGGGCGCTGCTGCACCACATGTCCGGCCGCCTGCGCAGCTATTTCCGCAACAGGCTCCGCCGCTCCGGCGCGGGCACGGACGAGGCTGAGGACCTGGTGCAGGACACGCTCCTCGTCCTCCACACCAAGCGCCACACCTATGACGGTTCGTCGCCGGTGCTGGCCTGGACCTACGGCATCGCGCGCTACAAGCTCATCGATTATCTCAGGGCCAATGCCCGGGCCCTGCGCCATGTCCAGATCGACGAAGTGGATGATCTCGCCGACGAGCACGACGGGTTTTCCGCCGTGGACACATCGCGTGAGCTGCATCGGGCGCTGGCGACACTGCCGCGGCATTTCCGCCTTCCCATCGAATACGTGAAGATCGAGGGCCTCAGCATCGCGGAAGCGGCCGCGCGCATCGGCATGTCCGATGCGGCGGTGAAGATCGGAATACATCGCGGCATGAAGCGGCTCGCCGCCGTGCTGTCGGAGGCACGCCCATGAATACCGATGACCTCATCGATTTCCTCTCGACCCGCGTCGAGGCCGTGCACCCCCGACGGCAGGATCGCATCGTGGCGCTTGCCGTGTTCGGATCCCTGGCGGCGGCGGCGCTGGTGTGCATGCTCACCCTCGGCCTGCGCCCCGATATCATGGAGGCGGTCCGCACCCCCGGCTTCTTCCTGAAGATCGGCTTTCTCGCCACTGTGGTGGCCATCGCGATCTACGGACTGCGCCGCGCCGCGCGCGCCGGTGGCACCCGGTCGGGCACGCTGCTGCTCGTACTGGTGCCTTTGGGGCTGGTCTGGTTCGCGGCAGGCGTCCAGCTCGCGTCGCTTTCGCCGTCGCTCTGGTACGAAGTGGTCATGTTCCGCGAGTGGCGGCTGTGCGTGGTGGCCATCCCACTGCTCTCGGCTATCCCGCTTGTGCTGCTGACCCTGGTGCTGCGCGAGGCGGTGCCGACCGAGCTGCCCTATTGCGGGGCGCTTCTGGGACTGGTCGCAGGCGGCATCGGCGCCCTCGCCTATGCCTCCTACTGCCTCAACGACACGCCGGTCTATGTGGGCGTGTGGTACGCGACCGGCATCGCCCTCGTCACCGTGTTCGGCTGGGCCATGGGGCCGAAGCTGCTGCGCTGGTGAGGTCGCTCAGCAAAAACTCAATGGGCCGCCCGCACACCCGGTGCAGGCGGCCCTGGTCGGGTCGCTCAGCGCGCCCCCTTCACCGGCAGGGAGCGGGCCTCGCGATAGAAGACGTCGACGCCGTCGATGGTCTTCGACCGATAATGGATCGTGGGCGAGAGGACGGGCTGCGATGCTACCGGTGCGGGAGCAGGTGGGGCGGAACGGGCGGCAGGGAGCGTCAGGCCGAGAAAGAGCGTCGTCGCCCCGATGGCGAGCAGCGTGCGGGACAGGGAAGGCATCGGAAGACTCCGCGAGAGGCAGGGGGCCGCCGCGCCGGGATCGGCAGGCGCGGCGGCAGGCGATGTGTGAGGGCGTTCGCGAACGGCGTCAGGCCGCCGGCGCCACACGGGCGAGGAAGGCGCGGATGGCACCGGCGATCTCCGGCCCGTGGGTCTCCAGCGCGAAATGGCCGGCGTCGTAGGAGTGCACCTCGGTGGCCGGCACCAGCGCCTTGAACAGGTCGCGGCCGACGGCGGTGAAGAAGGGGTCGTTGTCGCCCCAGGTCACGAGGATGTTCGGCTGGTGGGCGCGCAGATAGGCCTGCCACTGCGGATAGGCGCCCACATTGTCCTGGTAGCGGTAGAGCAGCTCCAACTGGATCCGGTCGTTGCCGTGGCGGTCCAGCAGCCACTGGTCATGCTGCCAGGCGTCCGGGCTGAGGCGATCTGCGCGGGCCGAGGAGCCGTGCTCATACTGGAAGCGCGTGGTCTCGGCGGTGAGAAAGCCGCGGACGGGCTTTTCCGTCTCCCCATTGCGGTCGGCCCAATAGGGCCCGAAGGCGCCTGCCGCGCTGGCGGCGAAGCCCTCCAGGTTCGCCACCGCATTCTGCACGATCAGGCCGATGACACGCTCCGGATGACGGGCGGCGATGCGCATGCCCACGGGTCCGCCAAAGTCCTGCATGTAGAGCACATAACGGCTCACGCCGAGGTCGGCGAGAAGCTTCTCCACCACGTCGGCGAGGGTATCGAAGCTGTAGGTGAAATCTTCGGGCGCCGGCGCGCTGGAATAGCCGAAACCCGGATAGTCCGGCGCAATCACGCGGTAGCGGTCGGCCAGTGCGGGAATGAGATCGCGGAACATGTGGGAGGAGGACGGAAAGCCGTGCAGCAGCACGATCACCGGCGCGTCGGCCGGTCCCGCATCCCGATAGAAGATGTCGAGGCCGCTGATCGCCGCCCGGCGATGGGACACCTCGGCCACCGGGAGAGATCCGGCGGCAGGACGGACGGCCTGGAGAAACGCATTCAACATGGGGCGCCCTTCGTAACTGGTTTGATGCCTCGAAACGAGTTACATGCCTGCTGTAACCTGTAAAACTATTTTTAATAGTTTCACCGCTGCCCGCGCCGGCCTTGCGCCATACCTGTGACGAACTATCTTACCGGTTACGGCGACCCTTGAGGCGCCTGTTGAGAAAGGGCGCGGGCCTTGACCACACCGCAGGACAGCGATTTCCGGGATGGCATGCCCTTTCTGGGCAGCCGCCTCTGGATCGATTTCGCAAACTCCGCGCCGGTGGCCCTGGGGGACTTTCTGGCGACGCCTGAGGGGTGGACGAGATGGCTCGCCGCTGCCGGCCTCAAGGCGGGAGCGGGAGGCAAAGGCGCGGCCGGTGCCAACCTGGCAGAAGTGCATACCTTGCGGGCAGCCCTCGCGCGCCTGTTCGACGCGTTGCGGACAGGCAGCCGTCCCGCCGCCTCGGACCTGGATCTGGTCAATCAATATCTGGCAGCGGGCGCGACGCCGCCACGGCTCTCCTGGCGCGACGGCGGACTTCTGGTGGAGCGGCAGGAGGCGGGCGACATGGACCCGCTGGCGGCCATCTCCACGGACTTCGCGGACTTCGCGGCCCAGCACGAGAGCGCGCGCCTACGGCACTGCGCCAACCCGGAATGCAGCCTGATCTTCTACGACACCGCACGGAACGGGACCCGGCGCTGGTGCTCCATGTCCGCCTGCGGCAACCGGCACAAGGTGCGCAGCCACCGCATGCGCGCCGCGAAGCTGGAATGCTCCTGATCTTGTCAGCGCACCTCGCCGGGCCGGTCCTTGCTTTCGCCGCACCCCGGATGGATGATTTGACATGATTTTCGCTTTGGCGCGTGGCTTGCGGGGCTCATCGATGGGCGCTCTTCCTCAGCCAAGCATCTAACTGGAAGGCGGGTTCACGATGCGCGACGGCGTGCGCTTCGCTGGAGGGCAACAGGGCATCTCAACGGATACGCTGATCGACGCTCTCGCGGGGGATCTTTCGGCCACACCCGTCCGATCCGTGCGCCGCACGCTCGCCCTGGCGTTCGCCTGCGGAAGCGCGGTGTCCGCGGCGGCCATGCTGGCGCTGCTCGGCTTGCGCCCGGACATGGCCTCCGCCCTCGCCACCGCGTCGTTCTGGATCAAGCTCATCTTCCCGTTCGGCCTCGCGGTGGCCGGGCTGATGGCCGTCGACCGGCTCGGCCGGCCGGGTGCTGCGGCTGGTCGCGGCTATGTGGTGGGGATCGCCGTTGCAGGCACCATGGCCCTGCTCGCGAGCATCCAACTCGCCACCGCGCCGCGTGACGCCATGCGGCCGCTCCTCCTCGGCCACACGCTGGACCACTGCACGGCCCTCATCATGCTGCTCGCGCTGCCCATCCTGGCCGCCGGCATGTATGCCATGCGCCAGATGGCCCCCACACGGCTGCGCCTTGCGGGCGCCGCCGTGGGCGTGACGGCCGGCGCGCTTTCGGCCGCCATCTACGCGATCGCCTGCGATGAGACGGCGCTGCCCTTCGTCACCTTGTGGTACGGCGCGGGCATTGCCCTCACGGGTGTGCTCGGCGCGCTTCTGGGGCCTCGCCTGCTTCGGTGGTAAGTCCCGACCACGCCGTGCATTGGCCGTGGCCCGCTTGTGTTTTAGGGCGATCGATCTAGAATAAGTTTGATCGTTGGGTCATTGGATAGTGGGGCCATTTGATCGTGGGGCTAGGCGCGACGGTCTCCGGCGGCCCACAGGCTGCAGGGGTCTTCGTCGCACGCGCGGATCTGGAGCGGAGATGGACGTGTCGGCGCCAAACCCGCCACTCGACGCCCTGATGATCGCCGCCCAGGCGGGCGACGAGGCAGCCTATCGCGCCCTCCTGAAGGCCCTGGCGGCGACCCTCCGCAGCTATTTCGCACGCCGGCTCGGCCAGGATGCGTCAGTGGAAGATCTGGTGCAGGACACGCTCATCGCCATCCACGAACGCCGCGCCACCTATGACCCGCAGCGGCCGTTCGCGGCCTGGTTCTTCGCCATCGCCCGATACAAGCTCATTGACCATCTCCGGGCGACGCGCCGGAGCGCGACCAGCCCGGTGGAAGAGATCGAGGACCTCGCCGGGCCCGACGAGGAAACACCCGCCAGCGCGCGCCTCGACCTGGAGCGGCTTCTGGATGGCCTGCCCCAGCGCTCCCGCGACATCGTCCGCACGGTGAAAATCGAGGGGCAGTCGGTGGCCGAAGTCTCTCTGCGCTCGGGCCTGTCGCCCATAGCGATCCGCGTGCTCCTGCACCGTGCGGTCAAGGCCATGTCAGTCAAGGCGGGTAATTCCCGCTCCTGACCGCACGCTGCTAGCTCTGGCGCAAACGCGACCGGCAGCCTCCGGATGAAGACGGCGCTGATGACAGTGCGCGCCGGCGAGCTCTCCTGCAGGGCGCTCGCAATCATGGAGCAATGCTCCGCCAACTGTGGCGGCCCTGCTATCGGTGCCCGCGCAGTTTCCGGATGTCGAGGCCGGCGGCGCGGTGCGTGGTGCTAGCCGTGGCCATCATTGGCCCTACGCACGTTGTGGGCCGGATCGCTATCGCGGTGTTCACGCCGCGCGGTCCGGTGCGACGCATCGGCAGTTGTGCGGTGCTGGCCTTTCCGGCTGCCGTTCTCGCTTTGGCGTGGCTGCCACCTAGCTTTACCCTGGTGGCGGCAATTGTGGCGCTCTTCCGACGGATCTGGGCTCTCCAGGAGCCGGATTTTAGTTTAGGGAGGGTAGCCAATCCGTGTGCGCTCCGTGTGCACTCACGCGTCGAAAAATCGGAAATTGGGGCGTATCGTGGCGAAAAATCGAGTGCACACGACGAGACCCAATTTCTTGAAGTTACAAAAATAATGTCGAAAAATCAATCATTTATATTTGCCGTGGCCCCC
The DNA here is from genome assembly GCF_029991245.1 of Xanthobacter autotrophicus. GTDB lineage: Bacteria > Pseudomonadota > Alphaproteobacteria > Rhizobiales > Xanthobacteraceae > Xanthobacter > Xanthobacter autotrophicus_C. The sequence continues at coordinate 4,490 of NZ_JAIVFO010000014.1, read as the reverse complement.
ATGATGGATTGGACGGACCGTCATTGCCGGGCCTTCCACCGCACCCTCTCGCGCCAGGCGCGGCTCTATACGGAAATGGTCACCGCCCCGGCCATCCTCCACGGCGATCGCGCGCGCCTGCTCGGCTTCTCGCCCGACGAGCACCCGGTGGCGGTGCAGCTGGGCGGCAGCGATCCGGCGGAACTCGCGCAGGCGGCACGGGTCTGCGCCGATTTCGGCTATGACGAAATCAACCTCAACGTGGGCTGCCCGTCCGACCGGGTGCAGGGCGGCAATTTCGGCGCCTGTCTCATGCGCGAGCCGGACCTGGTGGCCGATTGCGTCGCCGCCATGAAGGCCGTCGTCGCCATTCCCGTCACCGTCAAATGCCGCATCGGCGTGGACGACCAGGATCCGGAAGAAGCCCTCGACCGCCTCGCCGACGCCGTGGTGGCGGCCGGCACCGATGCGCTCATCGTCCATGCCCGCAAGGCGTGGCTGAAGGGCCTGTCGCCCCGCGAGAACCGCGACATCCCGCCCCTCGATTATGACCGGGTCCGCCGCCTGAAGACCCGCCTGCCCCAGGTGCCGGTGGCGCTCAACGGCGGCATCGCCAGCCTTGCCCAGGGCATGGAGGCGGCGCGCGGCCTCGACGGCATGATGCTGGGCCGCGCCGCCTATCAGGACCCGGAACTGCTCCTCGGGGTGGACCCGCTGCTGTTCGGCACGCCAGCCCCCCATGCGGACGGCTTCGCCGCGGTGGAGGCGTTCGAGCCCTATGTGGCGCACCACCTGGAAGCCGGCGGCCGGCTCTCCGACATCACCCGCCACATGCTGGGCCTGTTCACCGGCCGCAAGGGCGCGCGCATCTTCCGCCGCCATCTCTCCACCGAAGCCATCCGGCCCGGCGCCGGGCTCGACGTGCTGCGGGCGGCAGTGGACGAGGTGCGCCGGCGCCAGCCCGTGGCGGCCTGAGCGCACGCCTCGCTGCTCTCCGTGTGATCTGCACGGAAGGCGCGGCTCCCGAAGGCGCGCATGCGGGTGCGATGGTGGACAGGGGCGTTGATCCGCGCCACTCCTGCAGCACCCTTCTGACGCGTCTTTCCTGATGCGTCTTTCCTGCCGGATTTGCCCATGCTCGCCGCCATCTCCACCCACGACATCGTCCTTCTCGCGGGTGCGATGCTGGCGGGCGGCGTACTCACCGGGCTCATCGCCGGCATGCTGGGCATCGGCGGCGGCGGCGTCATCGTGCCCGTGCTCTACGAGGTGTTCGGCGTGCTGGGGGTGGACGACAGCCTGCGCATGCAGCTGTGCGTCGGCACCTCGCTCGCCATCATCATTCCCACCGCCATCTCGTCCCACAATGCCCATATGAAGAAGGGCGCGGTGCTGCCCGGCGTGGTGCGCAGCTGGCGCGTGCCGGCCATCGTCGGCATCCTCACCGGCAGCGCCATCGCGGCGGTGGTCGCGGGCTGGGTGCTGCAGGCGGTGTTCGTGGTGGTCATCTCGCTGCTGGGCCTGAAAAGCCTGCTGGGCCGCAACGACATCCGCATCGCCGAGCATTTGCCCGGGCCCGGCGCCATGCGCGCCTATGGCTTCGTCATCGGCCTCGCCTCGTCGCTGGTGGGGATTTCCGGGGGCGGCATCGCCACCAACATCTTGCTGCTCTACGGCGTGCCCATCCATGCGGCGGTGGCGACCTCCGCCGGCATCGGCATCATCATCCCCATCCCCGGCGTCATCGGCTATGCCATCGCCGGCTGGCCCCACCTGTCCCAGCTGCCGCCGTTGTCGCTGGGCTATGTCTCGGTGATCGGATTTGTCTGCATCGCGCCGGTGGCGGCGCTGGTGGCGCCGTTCGGCGCGCGGCTCGCCCACCGGTTGGGGCGCCGGCAGCTGGAGATCGGCTTCGGCCTGTTCCTGCTGCTGGTGGCCTCGCGGTTCCTCGTCGCGATTCTCTGGGGCTGACGAGAGCGTTTTCGAGCGAAGTGGATACCGGTTCGCGTGAAGAAAACGCGTTAAACACATTACACAAGAGCGGTTGCCGCGAGCCAAGGCGCGCGGAAAACGCTCGAAGCGCTCACCAGCGGTGGGTGAAGCCTGCGGTGATGCTCTTGTTGAGCGTCGCGCCGGTGTCGGCGACCGCGGTGGTGACGGTGATATCGCCCAGCACCTTCTGCTGCGCGCTGACGCTCGGCAGCAGGGCGGGCGTCTCCTGCGTGGCCTTGGTGGCGAGGGAAAAGGTGGTACCGGTTTCCACCAGCTTCAGGCTGACGGACTTGTCGGTCTCCCACGCCTCCGCGCCCGAGGCCACGCGATAGGTATCGGCCAGCGTCGCGTCGAGGCCGCTCGCCAGCGTGACCGTGCGGGAGAAGGTGGTGGCCACCTTGCCGGTGGCGCCGGCGGGATCGAGGGAGACGTTCACCGTCCCCTTCTGCCACAGCAGCCAGTCGGGAAGCTGCGAGAGCGTGACCCTGGCATAGGCCGTGCCGCCGAGGTCGCTGGCGCCGGAAGTGACCACGGGCGCGGCGCTGGTGGCCGACCTGGACAGATCCATGCCGAAGACGGTGCCGATGTCCTCTACAGCGCTCCAATAGGTCATGGAGACGCTGCCATCGGCATTCAGCGTCTTCCTGGTCTCGCTGCCGCCGTCGGCGCGGACGGGCGCGGCGGCGAACAGCACGACCGGCAGAAGTAGCGCGGCGGTGGTGCGTGGCGTCATCGAAGGCCTCCGGGCAGCTATGGAACACGGCGCCGCGCGGCAGCGGCGGGGAGCGACTTTCATCATGGGTGCGGAAAAGTTAGGGCGAGATTGCTGCGGCGCGGTATTTTCCGCGCATGCGCGCCCCGCATGGCTTTTGCGCAACACCGGCGCGGCGGCGCCTTGCAGCGGCTGGCCGTGCGTCCTAATCCCCCGGCGGGAGGATCAAGATGACACAGCAGAGCGACCCCACGCCCGCCGCCGCAACGCTTGAGGTGCTTGCCCGCATCGCCGATGCGCTGGAGCGCCTTGCCCCGCCCGCCGTGCCGACGCCCGATTTCGAGGCCGCCGACGCCTTCGTGTGGCACAACGAGCCGCCCCGCTTCGAGCCGGTGCCGCGCGTGAACCGGGTGGAGATGGACCTGCTGCAGGGCATCGACCGGGTGCGCGACCAGCTGGTGGAGAACACGGCGCGGTTCGCCCGCGGCCTGCCGGCCAACAATGCGCTCCTGTGGGGCGCCCGCGGCATGGGCAAGAGTTCGCTGGTGAAGGCGGCCCACGCCAGCATCAACCGCGACCTCGCCGCGCAGGCGCCGGCGCGCCTCAAGCTGGTGGAGATCCACCGCGAGGACATCGAGGCGCTGCCCGCCCTCATGGGCCTCGTGCGCGGCTCGGCGCACCGCTTCATCGTGTTCTGCGACGACCTCTCCTTCGATTCGGATGACACCTCCTACAAGTCGCTCAAGGCGGTGCTGGAAGGCGGCATCGAGGGGCGGCCGGACAATGTGATCTTCTACGCCACCTCCAACCGCCGCCACCTGCTGCCCCGCGACATGATGGAGAACGAGCGCTCCACCGCCATCAATCCCGGCGAGGCGGTGGAGGAGAAGGTCTCCCTCTCCGACCGGTTCGGCCTCTGGCTCGGCTTCCACAAATGCAGCCAGGACGAATATCTCGCCATGGTGGAAGGCTATGTGGCCCATCACGGCCTCGGGGTGGCCCAGGAGCAATGGCGGCCGGAGGCGCTGGAGTGGGCGACCACCCGCGGCGCCCGCTCGGGCCGCACCGCCTTCCAGTTCGTGCAGGACCTGGCCGGTCGCCTCGGCCTGCCGCTCAAGGCGGCCTGATCGACACTGGCCTTTCAGTCGGAAAACCCCGTCCGGCGAGCGGTCTTGCCGCCTCCCCGGCCTTCCCCCGCAAGCGGGAGAGGGGGCGACGGCGCGGTCGTTTCAAATTGAAGCGCGGCTGACAGCCGTCTGAAACACAAAAGGCCGCCCTGAAAGGGCGGCCTTTTGTTTTGCGGTCCTCGCCGAACGGGCGGCGGCGTCAGTTCTTGTTGACGACGCAGTCGCCGCCCTGGGCGCGCAGGGACTGGCACAGTTCGTTGGCCTGATCGCGGGAGGCGAAGGGGCCGACCTGGGCGCGGAAATAGATGCCCTTGTCAGCCAGATCCACCTTCTTCACCGTGGCCCGGTAGTTGCCGAGCAGGTTGGGATACTTGGTCTGCAAAGCGCGCCAGGAGCCCATGGCATCCGCCTCCGAGCGCTGCGACGCCACCTGCACCACATAGGCCCCGGCCGACGAGGGCGCGGGAGTGGTGGCCGCCGTCTGGCTCGGGGCAACGGCGGGCACCGTGGTGACCGGATTCGGATCGGGCAGGCCGGCGGGAATGGGATTCTGCATCGGCGCATAGGCCGAGACCGAAGTGCCGGGCACGGTCTGCGCCAGGCTGCCGTCGGCGCGCACGGCCACGGTGCGCACCCGCTTCGGCTCGGTCAGGTTCTGGGTCGCCTGCATGGGGGCGGGC
>NZ_JAIVFO010000149.1 GCF_029991245.1 Xanthobacter autotrophicus | reverse complement strand
CTCTTTGCCACCGTCGTCCTTGCCACCATCCTCCCTGCCGCCTGCATCGGTGTCTTCGGGCCGCCGGCCGGCGCCCCAGCCCTATCCCGCCGCGCAGCAGCCCCCGGCTCCGCAGGGCATGCCCCCCGGCTGGCAGGTGGGGCCTCAGGGCGTGCCCATGTCCTATGGGCCGTCCAGCAACCCCGAGACCGGCTCGGTGAAGCGCAAATATTACACCGCGCCGATCCCCCAGGCCTCCACCCTCCCCCTGCCCAAGGCGAAGGCGGGGGAGGATTGAGGTGACGCCGGCCCTGCCGTTCGCCGGCATCGACGGGTGCCGCGGCGGCTGGATCGTGGCCCGGTGGGACGGGGCGGACAATCTGCGCCTGTCCCGCACCGCCACCGTCGCGCCCCTGTTCGAGGCGCCGGACGCGCCCGACATTGCCGCCATCGACATGCCCATCGGCCTACCTGAACGGGTGGGAGCGGGCGGGCGCACGCCCGAGCGGCTGGTGCGGCCACTGCTCGGCATGCGGCAATCCTCGGTCTTCTCGGTGCCGGCGCGGGCCGCCGTGATGGCGGGCGTGGGGCCGGGCGACGAGACCACGCGCTACCGTGCCGCCTGCGCCGCTGCGCTTGCCACCTCCGATCCGCCGCGAGCGGTGGCCAAGCAATGCTTCCACCTGTTCCCCAAGATCGCCGAGGTGGACGCGCTGCTACGGGAGCGCCCCGGCCTCGCTGACCGGCTGGTGGAATGCCACCCGGAGGTGGCCTTCTGGGCCATGAACGGCCAGGCCGCCCTCGACCAGCCCAAGAAGGTGAAGAACCGGCCCCATGCGCCCGGCCTCGACCTTCGGCTTATGCTGTTGGCGGCGTCGGGCGTGCCCACCGCCCTGCTGAACGCGCAGACCGCCCGCGCGCTCGGCGCAGGGCTGGACGACCTCATCGATGCCGCGGCCTGCGCCGTCACCGCCAAAAGAGTGGCCGAAGGCAAGGCCTTGCGCTTTCCCGACCCACCGGAAGCCGACGCCTTCGGCCTGCCGGTGGGCATCCTGGCCTGAGCGGGATTTTCTCTTAAGTCGAATTCCGGCCGCAGCCTCCCTCTCGCTATGCGCGATGGGATGGGCTCATGACACGGACCGTCTCGCCATGCCTCACGCGCGTATCCGCCTCTCTTCCCTCGCCGACAAGATCGTCTCCGCCGAAGAGGCGGCCGCCCACATCCAGGACGGGATGATCGTGGGCATGAGCGGGTTCACCCGCGCGGGAGAGGCCAAGGCGGTGCCCATGGCGCTGGCCGCCCGCGCCAAGGTGGCCCATGCCGCCGGCGAGCCCCTGAAGATCACGCTCATCACCGGCGCCTCGCTGGGCAACGACCTCGACAAGCAGATGGCGGAAGCCCACCTGCTCTCGCGCCGCATCCCGTTCCAGTCCGACCCCGCGCTGCGCAAGGCCATCAATGCCGGCGAGGTCATGTTCGTGGACCAGCACCTGTCGGAGACGGTGGAGCACCTGCGCACCAACCAGCTCGGCCCGGTGGACGTGGCGGTGATCGAGGCGGTGGGCATCACCGCGCAGGGCGGCATCATTCCCACCACCTCGGTGGGCAATTCGGCCACCTTCGCCATCCTCGCCAAGAAGGTGATCGTCGAGATCAACCTCACCCAGCCCATGGAACTGGAGGGGCTGCACGACATCTACATCCCCACCCGCCGGCCGTTCCGCGAGCCGATCCCGGTGGTGGCGCCGGAGAGCCGGGTGGGCCTGCCCTTCATCCCGATCCCGGCGGAGAAGATCGCGGCCATCGTCATCACCCAGAAGCTGGACAGCGCCTCCAACGTGCTGCCGCCGGACGACGAGACGGCGGCCATCGCCTCCCATCTCATGGAGTTCCTGAAGCACGAGGTGAAGATCGGCCGGCTCACCAACCGCCTGCAGCCGCTGCAGGCCGGCATCGGCACCATCGCCAATGCGGTGATGCACGGCTTCATCGAGAGCCCGTTCTCCGACCTCACCATGTATTCGGAGGTGCTGCAGGATTCCACCTTCGACCTGTTCGACGCCGGCAAGCTGAACTTCGCCTCCGGCTCGTCCATCACCTTGTCCAAGACCAAGCACGACCAGGTGATGCCGCGCATCGCCGACTATAAATCCCGGCTCATCCTGCGCCCGCAGGAGATTTCCAACCATCCCGAGATCATCCGCCGGCTTGGGCTCATCGGCATCAACACGGCGCTGGAATTCGACATCTTCGGCAATGTGAACTCCACCCATGTGGGGGGCACCCACATGATGAACGGCATCGGCGGCTCGGGGGATTTCGCACGCAACGCCTATCTGTCGGTGTTCGTGACCAAGTCCATCGCCAAGGGCGGCGCACTCTCTTCCGTGGTGCCCATGGTGAGCCATGTGGACCACACCGAGCACGACGTGGACATCCTCGTCACCGAGGTGGGCCTTGCCGATCTGCGGGAGCTGGCGCCGCGCGAGCGGGCGCGGGTGATCATCGACAAGTGCGTCCACCCGCTCTATCGCGACGCGCTGGACGATTATTTCGCGCGGGGCTGCGCGCGGGGCGGCCACACCCCGCACATCATCGAGGAAGCGCTCTCCTGGCACGTCAAGGCGCGCGAGACCGGCTCCATGCTGCCGGAGCAGGAGCTGAAGATCGCCTGAGCAGGCGATCCTGCGACGGCGCCCGGCTATCGCAGCCGAAAGAAGCGGGACGGGTGCTCGTCACAGGGAAACTGCACCGCGGTCTGGTTGAGCCCCGTCGATCCGCCCGCGATGGTCAGGCACAGCCCGCTGTTGACATTGACCAGCCGGAACAGGCCGCCGTCAAACGGCGCGTAGAGCCAGCGGCGAGAGGGATGATCGTCGCAGCTATATTGCACCGAAGGCGTATTGCGATCGCTGTTCCCGCCCGCCACCGTCAGGCAGAGATTGCTGTTCACGTTCCGTATCTTGACGATGTTGCCCTCGATGGGTTCGATGACCCAGGCCCGCGAGGGATGCGTATCGCAGTGGTACTGAACGGTCTGCTCGTTCTGGTTGTCGGTCCCGCCGGCAGGGCTCAGGCACAGATTGCTGTTCGCATTGGCGATCTGGACCCGACCGGAGGGAGGTGGCGCCGCCCCGGCCGGAGCGATGAGCGCGGCCATGCAGATGACGATCGTACAAACGGAAGCGGCGCATCTGACGGCGCCATGCCAGTTGAGCATTGTGCCATTCCTTCTGCTCAGCCAAGAATGACCCCCATGGGTCTCTTCTAATCATGGCAACCGGCAAGGGCGCATCCGCCATTTGAGGGACGAGACGATCCGAATACCTTTGTTGAGGAAGAAGAGATCGGGATTTCCAGTCCTCGGCTACGTCCTGCGCGAGGCGTGGAACGCCCTTCGGGGCACCCCCTCTTAGGCTCCGGCCTCCTCGCCTCCGCTCGCACGCGGGTGGGAGACAGGGCTTCACGGCGCGCGGCGTTCCATTCCCCGCCATGCCACCGCTCCTGACCGGCCATGTCCTCAGACCGGGCCTGCCGGCTGGCCCTTGGCGCCCATTGGTGATAGGCGAGCGGCAATCCCATCACCGGAGCCGCTCCATGACCGCCGATATCCGTCCCGTGACCCGCGCCCTTCTCTCGGTGTCGGACAAGACGGGTCTCGTGCCGTTCGCCACGGCCCTCGTTGCCCACGGGGTGGAGCTGGTCTCCACCGGCGGCACCGCCAAGGCCATCGCCGAGGCCGGCCTGCCGGTGAAGGACGTATCCGACCTCACCGGCTTCCCCGAGATGATGGACGGCCGGGTGAAGACCCTTCACCCCAAGGTGCACGGCGGCATCCTCGCCATCCGCGCCGATGCCGGCCACCAGGCGTCCCTCGCCGAGCACGCCATCGCCCCCATCGACCTCGTGGTGGTGAACCTCTATCCGTTCGAGGCCACTGTCGCCCGCAAGGCCGATTTCGACGAGACCATCGAGAATATCGACATCGGCGGCCCGGCCCTCATCCGGGGCGCGGCCAAGAACCATGGCGACGTGGCCGTGGTGGTGGAAGCCGCCGACTACGAGGCGGTGCTCAACGAGATCGCCGCCCATGGCGGCACCACCCTGCCCCTGCGCCGCAAGCTCGCCCAGAAGGCCTATGCCCGCACTGCGGCCTACGACGCGGCCATCTCCAACTGGTTCGCCCGCGAGCTGAAGGAGGAAGCCCCCGCCTTCCGCGCCTTCGGCGGCAAGCTCATCGAGGCGCTGCGCTACGGCGAGAACCCGCACCAGTCCGCCGCCTTCTACGCCTCCGACGAGATCCGTCCCGGCGTCGCCACGGCGCGGCAGGTGCAGGGCAAGCAGCTGTCCTACAACAACATCAACGACACCGACGCCGCCTTTGAGGCGGTGGCCGAGTTCCACCCCGCCCGCACCGCCGCCGTGGTGATCGTGAAGCACGCCAACCCCTGCGGCGTGGCCGAAGGCGCTTCCCTCGCGGAGGCCTATGCCAAGGCGCTGGCCTGCGATCCGGTGTCGGCCTTCGGCGGCATCATCGCGGTCAACCGCACGCTGGATGCCGCCTCCGCCCGCGCCATGGTGGAGATCTTCACCGAGGTGATCGTCGCCCCCGACGCTACGGAAGAGGCCATCGCCGTGGTGGCCAGCAAGAAGAACCTGCGCCTGCTGCTCACCGGCGCCCTGCCCGACCCGCGCGCGCCCGGCCTCACGGTGAAGACGGTGGCCGGCGGCCTGCTGGTGCAGGGCCGCGACAATGCCAGCGCCGACGACCTCGACCTCAAGGTGGTCACCAAGCGCGCGCCCACGGAGCGGGAGCTGACCGACCTGCGCTTCGCCTTCCGCGTGGCCAAGCACGTGAAGTCCAACACCATCATCTATGCCAAGGACCTCGCCACCGTGGGCATCGGCGCCGGCCAGATGAGCCGGGTGGACTCAGCCCGCATCGCCGCCCGCAAGGCGCTGGACGCCGCCGAGGCTTTGGGCCTGGCCGAGCCGCTCACCAAGGGCTCGGTGGTGGCCTCCGACGCCTTCTTCCCCTTCGCCGACGGCCTGCTGGCGGCGGTGGAGGCGGGCGCCACGGCGGTGATCCAGCCCGGCGGCTCCATGCGCGACAACGAGGTGATCGCGGCGGCGGACGCGGCGGGCCTCGCCATGGTCTTCACCGGCGTGCGCCACTTCCGCCACTGAGGACCGGCGAGGAAAGGGGCGACCGCCTGCGGGGCCTCTGCGAAAGCGCCTTGAGCGGTCGTGCTCTCCTCTCCCCTTGCGGGACAGGGTTGGGGGTGAAGGGGCGGTGCCACCCGAAACGCCCGTCCGCCCAGGACCGAGCACACCCCTCACCCCGGCCCTCTCCCGCAAGGGGAGAGGGGGACCGGCTTTTGTCCTGGCCATTGGGGACTTTTACAGGGCGGCCACAAGGGGAGAGGGGGCGCGAGGCGCGGCGGCCGGGACAGCAGCGCCCGCCCCTACCCCGCCAGCAGCGTCTTCACCAGCAGGCGGTCCACATAATGCGGGCCGTCGAACACGAAGACCTCGAAGTCCTCGTAAGCCCGAAGCTGGGGCAGCAGCTCCGCCGCCGTGGCGGCGCGCAAAAGGTCGCCGCCGGCCGGGCGGAAGGCCTCGGCGATCAGCCTGAAGCGATCCCGCCCCAGTCGCTGCGTCAGCACCTGCGCGTAGGAGCGTGCCGCCTCCGGCGCGCGGGTATGAACCCCCACCCCGTCCTGGAAGAACAGCCCCACGTCCTGCGGCAGCCAGCCTTCGACCCAGTCGGCGAAGGCCTTGGCGCCCACGTTGGAATTGTCATAGGCGCTCACCCACAGCGGCCGGGGGATGTGGGCGATCGCCGCCGCCATCTGGCCCACCCCGGTCCAGGTCGGGTCCGCCTCCACCGGGAAATAGAAGCCCGCGGGCGTGAACGGCAGGCTCTGCCGCGCGACCTGTGCCGACAACGCGCCGAGCGCCAGCACCTCGCGCCGGGCATCCGGTTCCTTGAAGCGGCCGGCGAGGCCGGCGATGATGGCCTGCGCCCACGGCTCGCGGGCGATGCGGCTCCAGTTGGGCGCATCCGCGATCAGCGACAGGCCGAGGTCGGGCAGCGGCACGAAGGCGGTGCCGTCGGCCACCAGCCATTGCACCAGCAGGCTGCGGGCGCCCAGCTCGTTCCAGTCGCCGCGCGGGTCCAGCAGGCCGCCATGGACCTGCCAGACGATGCCCTCCATCAGACGCGGCGCGCGGCCGGGCCGCCGCACCGCCAGATCCAGCCCCGCAAGGCCGGCCCCGGCCACCACCGTGGCGCCGAGGGCGAGCGCGGCGCGGCGGCTCACCAAGGTCATGGCTTGCCCCATCTGAGGTCGCCACCGGCGGGATGAAGAAACGGGCTGGCCCGCCGTCTCACAGGGCGGCGACGGCTTGCCGGCGCTCCTGCTCGCGCACCGTGGCCTCGATGGCCTCTTCCTTCACGATGCCGCAGCGCACGAGATATTCGCCGATCCGCCCGTCCACGTCCGGGCGGTACTGCTCCATGGCCGCCTCGAACGCCTCGCGCTGCATCAAGCCCTTTTCCAGCAGCAGCTCGCCCAGCAGCGGCGGCGCCCGGTGACCCTCGATGCCGGGGGTGACGCCGCGCAGCAGGCGCAGGCCGCCATTGATCTCGCTCTCGCGGGCGATGCGCTGGACCGGCAGGTCGCCCACCGCCTCGCGCACCTCCTCCCGGGCCTTCTCGCCGAGGGGCGACGAGACCGCCACCACCAGGCGCCCGGTCTCGTCGCGGCCCACGGGCAGCAGGCGCCGGCGCACCATCAGGTCGAGGGGCAGCAGATCGTGGAACTGGCGCACCATCTGCTCGGTCACATGGGTGCGCGGCAGGCCGGACTGGAAGGCGATGGCCTCCGCCAGCGTCTCCTCGTCGAGCCAGCCGCGGGAGACGAGGATGCGGCCGAGGGGCTGCTGGCGCTCGTCCTGCGTCGCGAGGGCGGCGTCCACATGCTCCGGCAGCACCGCCTGCCAGGTGAGCAGCAGCTCGCCCAGCCGCTGGCGCTGCTGGCCCAGTTCCGCCTGGTCGGGGAAATCGTGCATCGTCTTGTCCCAGACGATGCGGCGGCCGAACAGGACATTGGCCAGGAACAGCCGCCACGCCCGCACGGTGGCGGCGAAATTGACGAAATTGCCCATCACCACCCGCGGCACGGACATGAGCCCCTGCTCCCAGCCATAGACGCGGGCGACGAAATAGAAGCGCTGGATCAGCCGCAGCGCGAAGGCGACAGCATTGGCGGTGAGCACCGCCAGCAGCCAGCCTTCGGTGGCGAAGATGGAAGGGTAGCGGGCCGGCAGCCAGCCGAGCTTCTCGGCGGCGAGGAAGATGAGGAAGTGCGCCGCCACCACATAGGCCAGCACCGCCACGATGGAGGTGACGATGCCCTTGCGGTCGCGGAACAGGAAATATTTGGTGGCAAGGCTGCCGCGCCAGCCCATGGTGCCCCAGCCCTGGAAGGCGATGCCCAGCCCCCAGCGCGCCTTCTGCCGGTAGGAGGTGCGGAAGGTGTCGGGGAAGAATTCGCGCACGCACAGGGGCATGCGGATGACGCGCTCGATCTGCGGCCCGAAGCCGAAGAAGGTCTCGCGCGTCACCCGGTAGTCCACCGGCAGGCGGGCGATGATGGACTGCATGCGCGCCTCGGCCAGGCGCGCGCTGATGTCGTAATCCTCGGTGAGGCTGCCGGTGTTGAAGACCTCGCCGTTCCCGTCGGCGAGAAGATGCAGCATGGCCTTGCGCGAGAAGCAGGTGCCCACGCCTGCGGACGGCACCGAGCCGGCGATGCTCTCGCGCACCACCAGGTCCTTGGCGTGCCATTCGGCGAACTCGTCCATGTAGATGCCGGCCACCAGCTCCGACCAGTGGCGCTCCAGCGACAGCACCGGGATCTGGATGAGGTCCTTGCGCGGCAGCAGATAGTTGAAGAAGCGCAGCTCCAGCGGGTGCAGCACGTCCTCGGCGTCGTGGAGGACGAGGCCGGCGAACTCGGTGCCGGTCATTTCCTCGTGCTGGAAGATGGCGCGCACCACGGCGTTGAGGCAGTCCGCCTTGTTGGTGGGGCCGGGATTCTTCACCTCCACCCGCACCAGCTGCTTGTAGCGCCGGCGCATGCGCTCCACCTCGGCGATGGTGTCGGGATCGTTCGGGTAGGTGCCCACGAAGATCACGTAGCGCCGGTAGTCGAGCACGCTCACCATGTTCTCGATCATGGCCGCGATCACGCCGGATTCGAGCCAGGCGGGAATCATGATGGCGAGCGGCTGCTCGTCCCGCTGGTAGAGGGCGGCGGGGGTGAGCGGGCGGATGAACGGCTCAATGACGAAGCGGCGGTAGATCCGCCGCCCCCAGTACCAGGCATCGACGAACAGGTCGTCGAGGGAGGAGATCAGGATGATCACCGCCACCACCGCCGCGGCGTATTCCACGACGCGGATGTAATCGGCCAGGAGGAACGGCCAATAAAGGGACAGTCCATCGAGGGAAAGGGCGGTGGACATGGCGGTGATCTTTCCTGCGTCAGTTGCCGCGACGGCGCACGTAGGAGGCGCGGATCAGCAGCAGGAAGAACAAGGCGGCGGCGCCGATGCCCAGCGGCAGGCCCCAGTCCGACGAGTTCTGCCACAGCCGCTGGAGGGTGCCGGCGGGTCCATCGGTGTCGGCCACCCGCACCGTGCCCGGCGCGGCGCCCGAGGCGGAGAGCTCGGTGAGCGTGCCGTCCACCCCCACCAGGGCGACGTCGCCTCGGGACAGGCGCACCGGCTTTTCCGGCGTCATGGCCACCGGGCCGATGCTCTGCCAGACGATGCCACGGGCGTCGTCCGCGCGCAGGGCCTGCACCAGCGCCACGTTCTTCAGGCCGGAGATGTCGAGCAGGCGCGCCTTGTCGTCGGTGCCGACGATAAGGCGGTCGCCTTCCACCCGGGCCTTGGGGGTGATGCCCTGCACCGGCACGTCGAGGGCGAGGAAGGCCCCGGCGGCGCGGAAGGAGGCGCCGGGCCCGGCCACCTCGAAGCTGCTGGTGCGGGCCGGCACGCCGGCCGCCGCCGCCGCCCGCACCACGCGGGGCAGGCTCGCTTTGGCGGTGGCGAGATAGGTGTCGGGCACCACCAGGCGGCCGCCGGAGGCCATGGCCGCGATCACCCCGAGGAAATCGCCGCCGGGGGCCGCCCCGCCCAGTTCGAAATGGCTGGTGGGCAGCACCGAGACCGGAAAGGCCTGCGGCGTCTCGCGGCAGCGGTCGCTCACCGGCTGGCGCTGGAAGGTTACGCGCAGCACGTTGCGAGCGGCCAGGGCATAGGGCGGCACGGCGGCGGTCAGGTGCTCGGGATGGCCGGTGGCCTCCAGCCGCTTGGCGGCCAGCAGCACGTCGTTGAGGAACACCGCCACCACCGGCTCCGAGGTGGAGGCACCGGGGGCGGCGGCCACGTCGAGGTTGAGCCGGCTCGGCAGGGAATGACCGCCGGTGGCGGCGGCCAGATCGAAGCTGACCACGAAGTCGCCGCGGGCCAGCACGTCAAGGTTGGCCTCGGCCGGGCCGAGGCTGGCGAGGGCGACGGTGGAGGGCTTCTGCGGCGCCGCATCCACCGCGCGGATGGTCACCGCGCCGGAGGCGAGGGAGGTGCGCCAGAAGCTGTCGAACAGCGCCGTCGCCTTGCCGCCGGCCGCGCCGCCCACCGCGATCACCGGCCGGCCGGCGAGGGACTGCAGGCTCACCTCGTCCGCCGCCACGGTGGCCGCGCCGAGGCTCGCCGCCCTGGCGCGCCAGTCGGTGAAGGCGGTCGAGGCCGGGCCCAGGCGGGCGCCGAGGGCATCCAGCGCGCTCTTGATCCCCGTGAGCAGGCCGGCGTCGGCCACCGCCACGTCGGCGCCCAGCGGCGAGCCCGGCAGCACGAGGAGGGCGCCGAGATCCGCCGCATCCTTGATGCGATATGTGCCGGTCCCGACGAAGTTCGAGAACGGCGCCACCGCGCGCAGCGAAGCGGGAACGTCGAGGCCGGAGAGGTCCACCTCGTCGCCGATGGCCGGCAGGGTCTTCACCACCAGGCGCTTGCCGGCGGCTTCCAGCGCCAGCCCCAGCCGCCAGGCGGTGTCATAGGTGTCCTTGGTCAGCCTCCCGCCCGCCACCAGCAGGCTGCCCGCGCCGGGCATGCCGCTCCAGGCGGTGGCAAGGTCGCGCACAGCGCCGGCCTCGTAAGAATAGGTGAAGCGGCTTTTCGGGCTGATCTTCAAGACGTTGCCGATGCCGCGCTCATCCGCGCACAGATATTCGCCGATCACCGACGACCAGGCGGTGCCCAGGCGCACGAAGCCGGTGGGACGCGGCTTGCCGTCCACCGCGATGGTGGCCGAGGCGCTGCCGCCGTCGCCTTCCAGCCGGCGGGAATAGACCGGGGTGCCGTCCACCGAGAGCACGAGCGTGGTGCGCCCGCCGTCGCCGCGCAGGTATTCCCCGTCGAGGGCGATGGCCGCGTCGCTCAGCGGCACGCCGGCCGGCACGGGAAGATAAAGGTCGCGGCGCGCATCCATGCCCTGGAGCACCACCGGCCCGTCGATGCCGAGGTCGGACAGGGTGTAGGAGCGCGTCACCCGTGTGTCCGCCGCCCGTTCCTGGATGGCTGAGACGATGGGGTCCGCCGTCTGCGCCAGCGCCGGGGCCGCGCCGAGCAGGCCGGCCAAAAGACCGGGGAGAAGGCCTGCCGGCAGCAGCACCGCCGCGAGCCGGGCGGCCAGCGGGCGTACGGATGCTCCGGCTGCCATGGCGCGGCCGCGCGCCGGGAGAACGGCAGGCGGGAGAGCCGGCGCGAAAGCGGGATGGTGTCTCATGTCAGTCTCTCACGAGCATGGCGGCGAGGCCGGCCGGACGCCGGGGCGCGGGCGCAGCGGAGGGAAAGGCGGGGGAGGGCAAGGC
>NZ_JAIVFO010000148.1 GCF_029991245.1 Xanthobacter autotrophicus | reverse complement strand
CTTGGGCGGGTGGGCCTGAAGCACCGGCACCAGGCGGCCCTCGGCGAGCGCATCCGCCACCTCGAAGCGGGGCTTCACCACGATGCCGCGCCCCTCGAGCGCCCACACCGTCAGCACGTCGCCGTCATCGGCCTCCAGTCGCCCGGTGACGGGCACGGCGAGGTCGCGGCCCTCATCGGTCAGCATCCAGCGCAGTTCCCGAAGGCTGGCAAATCTCAGGAGCAGGCATTGGTGGGACAACAGATCCTGCGGGCGCAGCGGCACTCCCGCCCGCTCCAGATAGGCCGGGGAGGCGCACAATATGCGTTCCACCTGCGCCACCTTGCGCATGATCATGCTGGAATCCTCGAAGGTGGCGAGGCGCAGCGCCACGTCGATGGATTCGGCGATGAGATCGAGGGTGTGCTCGGAGAGGCGCAGGCGCACGTCAATCTCCGGGTGCGCCTCCTGGTAACGCGCCGAAACCTGCGCCACCAGGCGCCGGCCGAGATGGAGCGGGGCGGTCACCCTGAGCGCGCCGCGGGGCAGGGCGCCCAGCTCCGACACATTGCTCTCCGCCGCGTCGATGAGGCGGAGCGCGTCGGTGATCGCCTCGTAATAGACGCGGCCCTGCTCGGTCAGGCTCATGCGGCGGGTGGTGCGGTTGAACAGCCGGCAGCCCAGGTGCTTCTCCAGCGTCTGGATGCGGTGGCTCACCACGTTGGCGGACAGGCGCAGCCGCCGCGCGGCTTCCGAGAAGCTCTCGCTCTCCACCGACATGGCGAAGGCCTTCATATTGTCGAGCACGATGCCGCGTCCTTTGACCTGAACCCTCACAACGATAAGCAAGCGGGACGGCGGGGCCAATGGCGCCGCAAGATCCCGGATCAACAATCACATGAGAGACCGCGTCATCCGATGGGCTTGCGATGCAGGCCCATCGGCGCGGGCTCCGAGGGAAACGCGCCTTCGCCTTCCAGCTACGGGACCTGAACGGACATGGAACCTATCCTTCACGAGTGGGGCAGCCTGTTGCTGCGCTGGACGCATATCATCGCCGGCATGGCGTGGATCGGCTCGTCCTTTTATTTCATGCATCTCGACGCCAGCCTGAAGGCGACCCCCGACATCCCCGCCGGCAAGGGCGGCGAGGCCTGGGAGGTGCATGGCGGCGGCTTCTACCAAGTGAAGAAATATCTGGTGGCCCCGAGCTTCCTGCCCGACGAGCTGGGCTGGCACAAGTGGCAGTCCTATGCCACCTGGCTCACCGGCTTCTTCCTGCTGATCTGGATCTATTACTACCAGTCGTCCATCTATCTCATCGACCCGGCGGTGATGAACCTGAAGCCGTTCGTCGCCTTCGTCATCGGCATGGGCGGGCTGGCTTTGGGCTGGATCGCCTATGACCAGTTGTGCCGTTCGAAGCTCGGCAACAATCCGGTGGCCGTGGGCGCCATCGTGTTCGTCGGCGTGGTGCTGGCGGCCTTCCTGTTCCAGCAGGTGTTCTCGGCCCGCGCCGCCTTCATCCACACCGGCGCGCTCATGGCCACCATCATGAGCGGCAACGTCTTCTTCGTCATCATCCCCAACCAGCACAAGGTGGTGGCGGCGCTGAAGGCGGGGCAGGTTCCGGACCCCTATTATGGCAAGACCGCGAAGCTGAGGTCCGGGCACAACAATTATTTCACGCTGCCCGTCGTCTTCCTGATGATCTCCAACCACTATCCGCTCACCTATTCCACGCCCTATGCCTATGTCATCGTGGCGCTGTCGCTGGTGGTGGGGACGGTGATCCGCTATTACTACAACGAGCGGCACGCCGGGCGTGGCGACAAGGCCTGGTGCTGGCTGGTGGCGGCGGTGTGCCTCATCCTCGCCATTGCCATCTCGGCCACCACGACCCCCATGGGCCGCACCGCCCTCGGCCTGCCGCCGCTGGTGAGCACGGCCTTCGCCCGGAGCGGGCCGCCGGTGGAGGTGCCGGACGATGTGCAGAACATCGTCATGGGCCGCTGCTCCATGTGCCATGCCGCTGAGCCGCTCTATGAGGGCATCGCCGTCGCCCCGCGCGGGGTGCTGCTGGACACGCCGGAGCATATCGCCCGCAACCGCCACCTCATACTCGTACAGGCCGCCCTCACCCACGCCATGCCGCCCAACAACATCACTGAGCTGTCGCAGGAAGACCGGGAGGTGCTGAAGGCCTGGGGGGCAGGCAAGTAAGGTCGGGTCCCCCGTCTCGCGATGGCCGGAGCCCGCGTTTGGGCTCCGGCCATCGCGCCTTGTCGTTTGCGTCGAAAGCGCACATCAAACAGTCTTTAGAAGTGAAGGAAAATTCCATGACGACCCCCGACGCCGACACCCTGCGCCACCTCATCGCCGAGCGCGCCGACGCGCAGCATGCGTTCCTGGCGGAGCTGGTGAAGGTGCCGTCCGACAATCCCCCGGGCGATTGCGCCCCCCATGCCGCCCGCGCCGCCGACCTGCTGGAAGGGCTCGGCCATGTGGTGGAGCGCCATCCGGTCCCGGCCGAGCGGGTGAAGGCGGCGGGCATGATCTCGGTGACCAACCTCATCGTGCGCCACCGCTTCGGTGACGGGCCGGTGATCGCCCTCAACGCCCATGGCGACGTGGTGCCCCCCGGCGAGGGCTGGACCAGGGACCCCTATGGCGCCGAGGTGGTGGACGGGCGCATGTATGGCCGCGGCGTCGCCGTCTCCAAGTCGGACTTTGCCACCTATGCCTTTGCCCTCGACGCGCTGAAGCGCTCGGGCCTGTCGCTCAAGGGCACGGTGGAGCTGCATTTCACCTATGACGAGGAGATCGGCGGCGAGGTGGGGCCGGGCTTCATCCTCGAACAGGGCCTCACCAGGCCGGATTATGCCCTTTCGGCGGGCTTCACCTATGGCGTCGTGGTGGGCCACAACGGCTGCCTGCACCTGGAGGTGGAGGTGAACGGCAAGTCGGCCCACGCCGCGCTGCCCTTCACCGGCATCGACGCGCTGGAGGCGGCCAACCACATCCTCACCGCGCTCTATGCCTATCGCGGCACGCTGAAGGACAAGGTGTCCGAGGTGGCGGGCATCGGCTCGCCCCAGCTGACGGTGGGGCTCATCTCCGGCGGCATCAATACCAATGTGGTGCCGGACCGCGTCACCTTCCGCCTCGACCGGCGCATCGTCCCCGACGAGAGCCCGGAAGCGGTGGAGGCGGAAGTGCGCAAGGTGATCGCCGATGCCGCCACAGCCTTCCCCAAGGCGCGGGTGGAGGTGCGGCGCATCCTGCTGGCGCGGCCGCTGGTGCCGGGCGAGGGCACGAAGCTGCTGTCGTCGGTGCTGTGCCGCAACGCCTCTGCCGTCACCGGCGAAGAGGTGAAGGAGACCGGCGTTCCGATCTACACCGATGCGCGCCTTTATGCCGAGGCCGGCGTGCCGGTGGTGCTCTACGGCGCCGGCCCCCACACCATCGAGGAGGCCAACGGCCACCGGGCGGACGAGAACCTGCTCCTGTCCGACCTCGACAAGGCCACCCTCGTCGTCGCCCTCACCCTGCGCGACCTGCTGGCCTAGGGGCAAAAGGGGAGAGGGAGGGTCGGGTTCCCCATCCGGCCTTCCCGCTCGCTCTCCCCTCTCCCGCAAGGGGAGAGGGGGAGGCCGGCTTTGCGTCCGGACCGTGGGGGGTCACCGAGCGCTCGCTTGATGCATCGGCGCCGCCGACGTGGCATTGCGCCTGTGTGCCGTGGCCGGGGCGCCCTTCAACGTCCGCTGCCCCTTCGGTAGACTGAACAGATGATTCGCGGGGCGCCGGAGGAAAGCTGCGGCGCCCGTCGGGCAGGGGAAGGACACCGGGGCGAATGGCGGACCGCATCCGGACCAGCGGCGTTCCGCGCCGAAGGCGCGGGCGTGAGCGAGGCGGCGCTCGCCTGATGGCGGACCTGCGTCGGCTCTCCTTGGCGGGTGGCGCGGCCCGCCGCGCCTCCACCGGCCTCGCCGTGGTCTTTCTCTCGTCCACCCTGTTCGTGCCCCCGGCTGCCGCCGGCTGGGACACAGCTGTGACCGCGGCCGGCGCGCTTTGGCCGGTGGCGGGGCTGGCGGCCGCCGCCATCGCCGGCCTCGCCGCCTTGCGCAGCCATCGCGTGGCGACGGATCTGCGTGGCCGCATCGAAACCGCCGAGCGCGCCGCCGCCGATGCCGCAGCGTCCGCCGCCCGCGCACGGGCCGAGGCCCAGGCCTGCCGCGTCCTGCTCTGCGAGGGTGCCCCGGCCTTCCTGCTGTGGACGGGGCGGGAGGCGCCGGCCGACCTGTTCGGCCGCACCCCTGAAACGCTCCGCGCGGAACTGGGCCCTGCCGCGACCGTTTTCGAAGCCGCGCTCGCCCGCCTGAGGGCGGAGGACGGTGCCTTTTCCCAGACGCTCGACACGCCCACAGGATCGCTGCGCCTCGACGGCAAGAGCCGATCCGGCGCCGGCATCCTGCTGCTCGCGCCGGCGGCCGGCGCCGCCTCCGGGCATGAGGCGGGGCAAGTGGCGTCGGGTTTGGCGTCGGGGATGGCGTCGGGGCTTGCCGCCTTGCTCGATGCCGCGCCTTCCCCGGCCTGGCTGCGGGGGGCGGACGGCGCGCTGTCTTATGTGAACCCCGCCTTCGTGGCGGCGGTAGGCGCCGCCTCGGCGGAGGAGGCGCGCACGCAGGGCCTCGACCTCCTCGACGGCAAGACCCGCGCCGCCGCCGCGAATGCGGAAGGGACGGACGGGCATTTCCGCCAGCGGGTGAAGGCCGTCACCAAGGGGCAGCGGCGGCAGATGGAGGTGGTGGAGGTGGCCGGCATCTTCGGCACCGCCGGCATCGCCATCGACGTCACCTCCGAGGAGGACGCGCGGGCGGAGATGAAGCAGGCGGTCACCGCCCATCGCCGGACGCTGGATCAACTCACCACGGCGGTGGCCATCTTCGGCGCCGACGAGCGCCTGGTGTTCCACAATGCCGCCTATGAGCGATTGTTCGACCTCTCCCCCGCCTTCCTCGACCAGCACCCGGCGGAAGGCGAGATCCTGGAAGACCTGCGCACCCGCCGCAAGGTGCCCGAGCAGGCGGATTTCCGTGGCTGGCGGGCCCAGTTGCGCGAGGCCTACCGCGCCATCGAGCCGGTGAACGACTGGTGGCACCTGCCCGGCGGGCAGATGCTGCGGGTGGTGGTCACGCCCAATGCGGAAGGTGGGGTCACCTATCTGTTCGACGACCTCTCCGAGCACGTGGCGCTGGAAAGCCGCTACAACAGCCTCATCCGCATCCAGGGCGAGACCCTGGACGGGCTGGCGGAAGCGGTGGCCGTGTTCGGTTCGGACGGGCGGCTCAACCTCTACAACCACGCCTTCCTCGCGCTGTGGTCGCTGGAGGCCCGCGCGCTGGGTGAACGACCGCATGTGGATGCGGTGGCGGCCCTGTGCCGGCCGCTCCATGGCGAGACCTCCGCCTTCGCCCGCATCCGCCATGCGGTGACCACCATCGGCCCGCGCGAGGCGGTGACCCTGCGCATCGAGCGCCCGGACGGCCGGGTGCTCGACGGCGCCACCCAGCCGCTGCCGGACGGCGGCACCATGGTGACCTTCCGCGATGTCACCGACAGCGTGAAGGTGGAGCGGGCGCTGATCGAGCGCGCGGAGGCGCTGGAGGCGGCGGACAAGCTGAAGAACGCCTTCGTGGGCCACGTTTCCTACCACCTGCGCACGCCCCTCAACACGCTGCTGGGCTATGCGGACATGCTGCGGGACGGCCTCGCCGGCCCGCTCAATACCCGCCAGCAGGACTATCTGGAGCACATGCGCCAGTCCTCCGACCAGCTGCGCGCGCTGATCGACGACATCCTCGACCTCGCCTCCATCGATGCAGGCGCCATGGAACTGGACCTGTCCGACGTGGACGTGGGCGAGACCGTGCTCGGCGTGGCCGAGGCGGTACGCGATCCGGTGGCGGAGGCGGGGCTGAATCTTGCGGTCAGCATCGGTCCGGACGCGGGCCATTTCGTCGCCGACGGGCGGCGGGTGCGGCAGATCCTGTTCAACCTCTTGTCCAACGCCATCGCCGTCTCGCCCTCCGGCGGCACGGTGAGCCTCGGCGTGGTGCGGCGGGACGGGGCGCTGGTCTTCACCGTGCGGGACGAGGGGCCGGGCGTGCCCACGGAGGTGGCCGACACCCTGTTCGAGCGCTTCGAGAGCCGCAATGCCGGCCCGCGTCATCGCGGGGTGGGGCTGGGCCTTGCCATCGTGCGCTCGTTCATGACACTCCACGGCGGCTCCGTCACCGTGGCGCCGGCCGGACGCGGGCCGGACGCCAAAGGCAGCGACACCCACGGCACCATCGCCACCTGCATCTTTCCCTTGTCCGGCGAAGGCCGGAGAGAGGCCGCCGAATGAGCCTCGTCATCGAACGCCTTGCCGGCCAGCCCGTCGCCTGCCGCGTCGTGCTCCAGGATATCGCGGCGACGGCCCGCCTTGCCGGCTGGCTCTCCACCTGGTTCGGGCCGAGGGACACCATCACCCTCACCGGCGACCTCGGCGCGGGCAAGACCGAGTTCGCCCGCGCCCTCATCCGCGCCTTCGCGGAAGATGCCGGCGTGGACGTGCCCAGCCCCACCTTCCCGATCCTGATCTCCTACGATTTTCCCCGCGGCCGGGTGGTGCACGCCGACCTCTATCGCATCCTCGAGACCGACGAGCTGGACGAGCTGGGCTGGGACGAACTGCGCGAGAACGCGCTGCTGCTGGTGGAATGGCCGGACCGGGCGGACGACCGCCTGCCGGCGGACCGCCTCGACGTGGAGCTGTTCCACGCCGCCGGCACCGACTTTGGCGCGGGGCTCGGGCCGGAAGCGCGGGTGGCGATCCTCACCGGGCATGGCAGCTTTGGCGCCCGGCTCGACCGGTTCCAGATCGCCGACGGCCTGATCGAGCAGAGCGGGTTCGCCGCCGCCGAGCGGGTGTTCCTGCAGGGCGACGCCTCCAGCCGTTCCTATACCCGCCTCGTGGCGCCCGGCCGCTCCGCCATCCTGATGAACGCGCCGCGCCAGCCGGACGGGCCGCCCCTGCGGCGGGGCCTGCCCTATAGCCAGCTCGTGCATCTGGCCGAGGACGTGAAGCCCTTCGTGGCCATGGACCGGGCTCTGCTGGCACAAGGGCTCTCGGCTCCGCTGCTGTATTCCGCCGACCTCGATGCGGGCCTGCTGGTGCTGGAGGATCTGGGGCGGGAGGGTGTCGTCGCCGGCACGCCGGCCGCGCCGGTTCCCGAGCGCTACCATGCGGCCATGGAGGTGCTCGGCGCGCTCCACACCCGCAACCTGCCGCGCACGCTGAATGTGGCGCCGCGGGTGGAACGGGCGCTGCCCACCTATGACGTGGCGGCCATGCTCACCGAGATCGACCTGATGCTGGACTGGTACCTGCCGGCCCGCGGCATCCGGCTCGACGGCGTGGTGCGCGAGGAATTCCACCTGCTCTGGCGCAGCGCGCTGAACCCGGTGCTCGCCGAGCCGCCCACCTGGGTGCTGCGCGACTACCATTCCCCCAACCTCATCTGGCTGCCCGGCCGGGAGGGGCTGCGCAAGGTGGGCCTGATCGACTTTCAGGATGCGGTGATGGGGCCGGCCGCCTATGACGTGGTCTCGCTGGCGCAGGACGCGCGGGTGGACGTGCCGGAAGAGCTGGAGCTGCAACTGGTGAGCCACTACGTGAAGCTGCGGCGCGAGGCCGATCCCACCTTCGACGTGCGCGGCTTCGCGCGGTCCTATGCGCTGATGGGTGCGCAGCGGGCGTCCAAGATCCTCGGCATCTTCACCCGGCTCAACGATCGCGACGGCAAGCCGCACTACCTGCGCCACCTGTCGCGCATCCGCCGCCATCTTGCCCGCTGCCTCAGCCACCAGGATCTCGGCTCGCTCCGGATGTGGTACGAGGCGGTGTTGCCATCCAAGGATTTCGCCGCGTGACGGACAAGGGACAGGCCGGGCTTTCGACGGCCCAGATTTCCGATACCCGGATTTCCTCCGCAATGGTGCTCGCCGCCGGGATGGGCACGCGCATGCGCCCGCTCACCGACACAAGGCCCAAGCCGCTGGTGGAGGTCTACGGGCGCGCCCTCATCGATCACGTGCTCGACCGCGTGGCCGATGCCGGCATTCCCCGCGCCGTGGTCAACCTGCACCACCATGCCGACATGCTGGAGGCGCACCTCAAGGCCCGGGGCGGCGCGCCGCAGCTCGTCCTGTCCGACGAGCGGGGCGACTTGCTGGAGACCGGCGGCGGCGTGCGCAAGGCGCTGCCGCTGCTGGGCCCGGAGCCGTTCCTCGCCATCAATTCGGACACCATCTGGATCGAGGGCATGCGGCCGAACCTGGTGCGGCTGATGGAGCATTTTGATCCGGAGCGGATGGATGCGCTGCTGCTCCTCGCCTCGGCCGCCCATTCCATCGGCTATGACGGCATGGGCGACTTCCGGATGGACACGCTCGGCCGCCTGTCCCGCCGGGCGGAGCGCACCGTCGTCCCGTTCGTCTATGCCGGCGCCGCGATCCTGAAGCCGGAGCTGTTCGAGGGCACGCCCGACGGCGCCTTCTCCCTCAACCGCATCTTCGACAAGGCCGCCGAGGCCGAGCGCCTGTTCGGCCTGCGCCTCGACGGCATCTGGATGCATGTGGGCACGCCCGACGCCATCGCCCTCGCCGAAGAGGCGATCCAGAGGTCCAGCGACTGAGCCCAGAAGCTTTTCGAGCGAAGTGGGCACCGGTTCGCGTGAAGAAAACGCGTTGAAGCAATGATCTGGACAGAAAGGGACGGCCGTGCCGCGCGTGCTCACCATCCCGTCTTCGGCGCCGTTCCTGCCGACTTTGGCGACGGCGCTGCTCGACGGCACGCTGGTGGAGGGCTTCGCCCCGCGCGCGGATCCGCTGGCGCTGGCCGGCGCCACGGTGTTCCTGCCCACCCGCCGCGCCGGGCGGCTGTTCGCCGAGGCGCTGCTTCAGGCCTCCGGCGGCGCGGTGCTGCTGCTGCCGAAGATCGTGCCGCTGGGCGACGTGGACGAGGATGCGCTGGCCTTCTCCGAGGATGCGCCGGTGCTGGCCGCGCCCCACGCCATCGCGCCGGTGCATCGCCGCCTGGTGCTGGCGCGGCTGGTGGCCCATTGGCGCGACACCCTCGCCAAGGCGGCCGGGCGGGAGGCAGTGGCCGCCGGCACCGCCGCCACCTTCGCCCTCGCCGATGCCCTCGGCGCCTTGTTCGACGACCTCACCACGGCGGGGCTGACCGTCGATGGCCTCGATGGCCTCGTGCCGGAGGAGCTGGACCGCTATTTCCGCGTGGGGCTGGATTTCGTGCGCATCGCCCGGCGCGCCTTCACCGACTATCTGGACATGGCCGGACTGGTGGAGCCCGCCGCCCGGCGCGATGCGCTGGTGGACGCGGAAGCCCGCCGCCTCGCCTCCCTGGGGAGCGGCGCCGGCCCGGTGATCGCAGCCGGCTCCACCGGCTCCATGCCCGCCACCGCCCGACTTCTGGCCGCCATCGCCGGCCTGCCGAAGGGCGCCGTGGTGCTGCCGGGCCTCGACCAGGATCTGGACGCCGCCTCTTTCGCCCGCATCACCGATGGGCGGGATGCGGCGCCGGACCATCCGCAATATGGCCTCGCCCGGCTACTGCCGCGCCTCGGCGTGGCGCGCGGCGACGTGCTGCCGCTGGCCGCGCCCGCTCCCTTCGGCCGCGAGCGGCTGATGAGCGAGACCATGCGGCAGGCCGAGACCTCCGACCTGTGGGCCAGCCTCTCCGACCGCCTGCCGCCGGCGGCACTGGGCACGGCCATGGCCGGCATCAGCGTGGTGGAGGCGGACGACCCGCGCGCCGAAGCCCTCGCCATCGCCCTGCTGCTGCGCGACAGCCTGGAGCGGGTGGGCGAGACCGCCGCCCTCGTCACCCCCGACCGGGATCTCGCGCGGCGGGTGGCGGCGGAGATGGCGCGCTTCGGCGTGGCGCTGGATGATTCCGCCGGCACGCCGCTCGCCGACAGTCCCGCCGGGCGGCTCGCCGGCCTCCTCGTCATGGCGGCGGCGGAAGATCTGGCGCCGGTGCCCCTGTTCGCGCTGCTCACCCATCCTCTGGCGCAATTCGGGCTGGCGCCCGAGGCGAAGGCCGATGCGGTGGCCGCGCTGGAACTGGTGGCCCTGCGCGGCCCGCGTCCGCGCGCCGGCATCGACGGGTTGAAGGACGCCATCGCCGCCTTCGACCGGGAGGATTATCGCGGCGCCGACCCCCGACGGCGCATGGGGGAGGCGGCGCTCAACCGCGCCCGCGATCTGGTGGACCGGCTCGACCGGGCGCTCGGCCCGCTGCTGGCCCTCGGCGTGCAGCGGGGCGCGGCGCCCCTTGCGGCGCTCGTCGCCGCCCACCGCGCCGCGTGGGTTGAGACCGCCGGCCCCCTCGATCTCGACGCGGAGGATGCGGCGGAAGCAGCGCTGGCCCGCACCTTCGAGACGCTGGACGGAGCGGCGGACGATGGCCCCGCCCTCGACCTGTCCGCCTATGCGGATGCGGCCGGCGCCCTGTTCGCCGACGCTATGGTGCGCCCGCGGGCCGAGCCCCATGCGCGCATCCGCATCCTCGGTCCGCTGGAAGCCCGCCTCATCCATGTGGATCGCATGGTGCTGGGCGCGCTCATCGAGGGCAGCTGGCCGCGCATCGCCGAGACCGACCCCTGGCTCAGCCGGCCCATGCGCGGCGATCTGGGGCTCGATTTGCCGGAGCGGCGCATCGGCCTGTCCGCCCATGATTTCGCCCAGGGCTTCGGCGCCGCCGAGGTGGTGCTGACCTTCGCCGCCAAGGTGGGCGGCACCCAGAGCGTGCCCTCGCGCTTCGTGCAGCGGCTGAAGACCGTGGCGGGCGAGGCGGAATGGACTGCCGCCCGCGCCCGCGGCGCGGTGTGGGTCAAGGCCGCGCGCCGGCTGGATGATGCC
>NZ_JAIVFO010000147.1 GCF_029991245.1 Xanthobacter autotrophicus | reverse complement strand
CTCCCCAACCCTCCCCCGCGCCGAAGCCGGATGTTTCCGGCTTCGGCTCGTCGCAACCGAACTCGGCAAAAGCCGAGTTCGGGCGGGAGAGGGAGTTTCGCTGGCTTCAATTCAAACTGACCCACTACCGAACCGGTGCCGATGTCGCCACCGCCCCAGTTCCGCCCCTGCTCACACGGCATGTCAACCGCCCTTGAAATCTTCAAGCTCCTAAAATCCAAAGGTTTCCACCGCTCCCCCCTTGTCGATTAATACCGCCCCTGCGGTCGAGTCCAGCGCCAGGAGGCGGCGGGCGCCCGCCGTACCAGTAACCATCAAGGCGGTGGCAAGACCGTCTGCGGTCAGGCCGGAAGCCGCCTCCACCACCACCTCGGACAGCCCTTTAGGGCTGTGGCCCGACCAGGGCTCGACAATGTGATGCTCGGCGAAGTCGGGGGTCCACGCGCATTTCATGTCGCCCGAGGTGGCGAGAAACCGCTGCGGGCCGAGATCGCACATGCCCGTCAGCGTCGCGGCCTTGCGGGGATGGGCGATGCCCACGCGCCACGGATGCCGGTCGGCCGCGTGGCCGAGGGCGCCGATCTCGCCCGTATCGATGAAGGCATCGGTCAGCCCCGAGGCTGCTGCCGCCGCGCAGACGCGATCGGCAGCAAGGCCCTGGGCCAGCGCATTGAGGGTGAGCGCCATCCCCGGGCGATCGAGCACGACGGCTCCATTCGTTAGACGCACCGCGCGGTGGTCCACCTTCTCGCGCGCCGCCCTGAGCGCCGCCTCGCCCGGCAGGCGGCCCTGGCGAGCGGCGTCGTGCCAGGCGCACCAGAGCGGCTGCACCGTGGGATCGAACGCCCCGCCGCTCACTTCGGCAAGATGAAGAGAGAACCGGATGAGGGTCGAAAGGTCATCCGAAGGCGCCTCCAGCCGTCCAGCGGCATTCAGGCGGCTGATCTCCGAGGTGGGATCGAACAGATTAGCGGCCTTCTCCACCTCGCGCAGGGCGCGGAAGCAGGACACGAAGGCCGCCTCGATCTCCGGCACGTGCGGACCCACGAGGGTGAGCGAGACCGTCGTGCCGAAGGCGACGGCCGGGCGCCGCCGCGCGATGCGGGGCTCCGCCCGCGTCTCGGTTGATCGGCCAGAGAGGCTCGCGGCGGCAAGGCCGATCAATCCGGCCACCACTGACCTGCGGGTGGTCATCGGGTATTCTCCTCGCGTTTGGTGGATCGGGCGGCCAGCACCAACGGGACGCATGTTTTCAGGTCCTCGTAGATCACCACGCACTCCATGCATTGGAAGCACTCGGAATATTGAACGGCGCCCGAGCGCTCGATGGCGCCGTAGCGGCATCGGCGCTCACAGAGCCGACAGGGAGAGCCACATTCCACACGGCGGGCAATCCAGTCGAACCGGCGCAGCAGCCCGAGCAGCGCCATTAAGGCGCCGAGGGGACAGAACCAACGACAGAATGCCTTGAAAACGAACAGGTTGGCCACGAGCAGCAGCCCCGCGTAGAGCACCGCCGGCCAGGCTCGCTGGAACACCAGCGTGATGGCCGTCTTGAACGGCTCCACCTCCGCCGCCATCTCGGCCTTCGCCGGCGCGAAGACCGCCACTGCGATGAATCCGGCGAGCACCACAAATTTCAGCCCGCGCAGCCGCCGGTCGAGAGAGGGCGGCATCCGCACCTGCCGCAGGCCGATAGGCCGCGCGATGCGCTCCACTAGCTCCTGCAGGGCGCCGAAGGGGCACAGCCAGCCGCAGAAGGTACCACGACCCCAAATCACGGCGGTGACGATCGCCACGCCCCATAGGACGAGGCTCGGCGGATCCCACAGCAGGAAGGTGAGGTCGCGTGTGACGATCGCGGACTTCACGAGGCCGGCCAGCGTCACGATGGAGAGCTGCGCCTGATAAATCCAGCCGATCACCACTAGGCAGAACGTGAGGAATCCCCAACGGAAGCCGGTCACCAGCCGCTTACGACGCATGGTTGCGGGCTGGAACGCCAGGACCCCGCCGAGCAGCGCGAGCGCGCCGCCAAGGACCGCCAGGTCCCGCCTCCTGTCTTTCCAAAGGCCGCGCCAGCCTTTGACCTCGTCAGTCTCCTCCCGCTGGAACCACTTTTCTGGGAAGTGGACATCGAGCGCGAAATCGCGGGTAACGTGGACGGGGTAGATCTGCCCCTTTTTCCGGGTAACATGGAAGCTGATCTTGAAAGGATCGGCGGGGTCGAAGCCTGCGCTACCGAAGATGCGCAGGATGACGAAGGGCGCCTTCGGCGTGTCCTTGAGCGCGAGGGGTTCGTCATAGACGGCATCGCGCAGGTCGAGCGCCAGTCTCCCCTGGGTGAGGGCGATCATATCCGGGGTGGCACCGTGGACAAAAGCCTCGCCAAATGGCTTCCACCGCCCGCCCATCCAGACGATGAGCGCATGGCCGCCGTCCAGCCGCTCGGCGAGGTGGGCTGCCTGAGCCGGGCCGAGGAGGTTCTGCCCCACGGTGGGAATGTTGAGATAAGCGACGTGGATATCGACGAAGGTCGCATTGAGATGGGCCAGGGCCTCGGGGTCTGTGCCGGCCACCTCGGACCCCGCGAAGGCCTTCTCCACCTCGCCTTCGGTCAGCTTGAGATGCACCACGAGCCCCGCCTTTTGGAGGCCGGCGAAATCCTCGGTCACCTTCTCCGGCCGGACGGTGGCCGCCGCATGGGGTAGCCCACCCCCCCCGAGCTTGGCGCGCGCCGCCGCCAACGCCGCCGCCAGCACGCTTTCGTTGATGATGCGGACTGACGCGGTTGCCTTGGCGACCCCGTCGATGCGGGCATTGGCGCCATCCCGCGGCACGCCGCCGCCCGGCGGCCCGACCTTCACGTTCTGCGCCAGGGATTTGCCCGCATATTGCTCTACGAACCGGTCGAGCGGCTCCGGCCCCAGCCCATCAACGAACACCGGCTCATGCTGAGAGATGACGGAAACCCGCTGGAAGGTGCCCTCAACGCCGAGGGTGATGAGAAGGTTGGGTGGTGTGCCTGAGAAGCCCGGAATGGGCGCAAGGTCCGCGCTCTCGAAGATGTAGCCGACCAGCCGATCCTGGGTACCTTCGGTACTGAAGATGGGATAGATGGGCAGGTCCGCATCCCGCTCACCGAGCACGAAGGGCGGCGAGAACTTGGCGACGAGTTCCTCACGGCTCAGCTCTCCCGCTTGGCTGGCACTGGCGGCTGCAACAAGCGCCAGCACGAGCGACAACAGGCTCCGCAACACGCCGAGCATCTCGGCAGCGGCCATAAGCAAATCTCCCTGAGTCCTATTTCTTGAAAGTATGCTAAGGTGACAGCTATCTCCGCAACGGTACTTTGGGTCGGCTTTTCGACCAGATTCAGCCGGTCTACGATTACGTGGCAAGCGTTGCGGCGCGCTTTTTTGTTCGTCATATCAGAACTTTATCTGAACGAGGAGTTCGCCCGCCCCGGCAGGGTGCGCATTGGTTGGCAAGGCAAGGCCAAGAGCTGAAAGGCCGGACCGTTGCGCGCGGCCGGTCGGCAATCTTGGTCTCTCAACACCCGGCGCCACCAGACCCGAGAGCCTGCCAGAAAGGCAACCGAAACGCGCAGCAGGGCGCAATGTGGCGCCCTCTCCCGGGCGGCGGCAAAATTCCGTGTTTGGGTCATACGCATCACCTCGCGAGAAGCTGTGCCGTATATTTGCCCGCCGATCCAAGGCGCGCCCGCAGCGAGCGGGGCAAAAATTGCGCAAATGAAAGAGTTCTGATATGTGCATAAGGCTCATCCCTGAGTCTCCGATGCTATCAACATCTCGTAGGTTGCGGGCGTGATGGCGACGCCGATGGCGAGGATGGAGCGGAAGGCGGCGTGTCGGGTCCGGCGGCGGTTGAACCGGAACACGAACTCGTCGAGGTAGGCTTGCAGGTGCTGGGGTCGCAGGCCGTGGTAGACGCCGAGTGCCCAGGTCTTGAGGTTGGAGAACACTCGATGGACCCAAGGCAGCTCGATATGGGCGGCCATTTTGCCGACCACGCGGGGGTCGTGGGTGAGGTCGGGAGCGCCCGGGTAGGCGGCCGCTCGACGAGCGCATTTGAAAGCCAAAATGCAACTGTAATGCTAACCGCTCACTCTCCACTCCCGCGACGGCGGGTTCGTTCAATCCGTCTCAAACGCCCGCTTAGAGGCCGATTTAAAAGGAGTTGAGCGATATCAGCAGGTTGTGCTTCCCGTTTGGTGTTGAATCAAATGGGGTTTCTGATGGCCTGGACCGATATCTCTCGCGCCGAGCATAACCGTGACCGTCTGCGTTTTCCAAGTGATCTGACGGACCGGGAATGGGCTGTCGTCGCGCCGCTGATCCCCGGTCCCAGGCACGGCGGGCGGCCGCGTACGACGGCGATGCGCAATGTCATGGAAGCGATCCTGTTCATCGCCTCGAGCGGCTGCCCATGGCGCATGCTGCCGGGGGAGTTTCCGCCGGTTTCGACCGTGCGCGGCTATTTCTATGCTTGGCGCGACAGCGGCCTTCTGGCGACGATCAACCAGCTTCTGGTGATGACGGCGCGCGAGCTCGCAGGCAAGCACGCCCAGCCCACCGCCGGCATCATCGACAGCCAGAGCGTCAAGACCACCGAAAGCGGCGGGGTTTGCGGATATGACGCGGGCAAGAAGATCAAAGGGCGCAAGCGCCACATCATCACCGACACGCTCGGCTTCCTGATCTTTGTGCGGGTTCACCGGGCCGATATTCAGGATCGCGACGGCGCTCCCGACCTGCTCAAGGCGGTCCGGTTCCGCCATCCATGGCTGCGCCACGTCTTCGCCGACGGCGGCTATGCCGGCGACAAGCTCAAGGGCGCCATGCGCGGCCACGGCTGCTGGACCATCGAGATCGTCAAGCGCTCCGATACGGCCAAGGGCTTCGTCGTCCTGCCACGCCGCTGGGTGGTCGAGCGGACATTCGCATGGCTCGGACGCTGCCGCCGCCTCGCAAAGAACTGGGAGAAATCCATCGAGAGCGCGACCGCATTCGCTCACATCGCCAGCATCCGCATGCTCACGCGACGCATCGCAAGACATTGCCAAAACGTGTGAACTTTTGAATCCGGCTCTTAGGTCAGCCAACTTACCCGATTCACTCCGGGACATTGTTGACTTTCCGTCCACCCATCGTCACCATCCAGGCCCAAAATAAGCGAGGAAACTCATGTCGCAGACTTATAGAGGCGCGTGTTTCTGTGGTGCAGTGACGCTAGAGGTCACTGGTGCACCAGAAGCGATGGGCTATTGTCATTGCGGTTCCTGCCGCTCCTGGTCGGCGGGACCGGTGAATGCCTTCACCCTCTGGACGCCGGACGCGGTGAAGGTGACGCATGGCGAGACGGAGATTGCCACCTACGCCCAAACTCCGGCCAGCGAACGTAAATATTGCCGTAGATGCGGCGGGCATTTGATGACGATGCATCCCGGTTTCGGGCTCATGGACGTCTACGCAGCTACACTCCCTGACCTTGAATTCAAACCCAGCGTGCATGTGAATTATGCCGAGACTGTGTTGCCAATGAAGGATGGGTTGCCGAAGTTAAAGGATTTTCCAGCCGAGCTTGGTGGCACCGGTGAGACGATAGGCGAGTAATGTGATTTTCTCCCGAATATAAGTGTTTCATCTCGGCTAGTAGTGATGAATGATTTGTTCCTGCTGAGCGAACGGCAGATGGAGCGGATCGCGCCGTCTCCCCTTAGTCCCACGGGGTGCTGCGGGTCGACGATCGCCGGGTGGTCAGCGGCATCGAGTGCGTCATCTGGCATGGCCACCGGTGGAAGGATGCGCCGAAGGCTACGGTCCGCACAAGACCCTCTGTACCGCTTCATCCGTTGGAGCCGGCTCGGCGTCCTCGACAGGAACTTCGCGGCGCTCGCAGGCGAAGGGCCGAAGCCGGAACACATCATGATCGATGCCGCGTACCCTAAGCTCATCGCACGGCGGCAAGCCAGCTCAAAAGGGGCTATACCCAGCCATATCGGGCGCAAAATGGGCGTGCTTAACTCCAAACCCCACACCGTCTGCGATGGCGAGGGTCCCTGATCGTGATGCTGCTGTCGGAAGGCCAGATGAACGACCACAAGGCGTTTCGCCTTGTCTTCGACGCCCTGCCTGCGGCCAGAAGCCTGATCGCTGACCGGAGCTATGACAGCGTCTGGCTCCGAGACGCGCTCCCCGCCAAGGCATCGCCCCCAGCATCCCTTCAACCAGGAGCCGCAAGCGGCCCTTCGCCTACGGCAAGGACCTCTATCGACAACGGCACAGGTCGATCACGGGGCAGCTTGAACCATAGGATAGCGTTTTCTGGATCTGCGACGTGCGGCAAACAGACCATCGCCTTCGCCGACTGCGGCCTCAACCTCATCCACCCGGGACAGG
Source organism: Xanthobacter autotrophicus (assembly GCF_029991245.1). Taxonomy (GTDB): domain Bacteria; phylum Pseudomonadota; class Alphaproteobacteria; order Rhizobiales; family Xanthobacteraceae; genus Xanthobacter; species Xanthobacter autotrophicus_C. The sequence continues at coordinate 4,827 of NZ_JAIVFO010000147.1, read as the reverse complement.
TTCCCTGCGTCGGAGCCGCAGGAAGCTGAGCGCGACCTTGGCCGGAACTTGCCGTCGCGCCGGCAAAACGCCGGCGAGGGCGCACAGATCCAAACTCCAGCCATTTTGCGGTAAAATAGAACTTGCCGCTCGGGAAGCCAGTAGATTGACGTGTCGACTTTCTAGCGTTAGAAAAAATCTTCCAATAAGATTAGCGTTGATTCTCCATTCGAGAATTTGGAACACATCGTTGGATCCGAAAAATCTGACAAGCTCGACGCACAATGGTAAAATTTCAATGTCTGAGGTCTTTAACTTGGGAGAGACGACTCCATGCTCGGTATCGGTAGCACCCTTCCTGCTTTCTCGGTAGTCGGCGTGAAGCCCGGCTTCAACGTCCATGAGGAGAATGGGCAGTCGGCCTTCGAGACGATCACCGAGGCGAGCTTCCCCGGCAAGTGGAAGGTGATCTTCTTCTATCCGAAGGATTTCACCTTCGTGTGCCCCACCGAGATCGCGGAGTTCTCCCGCCTCGCCAAGGACTTCGAGGATCGCGACACGGTCGTGCTCGGCGGCTCCACCGACAACGAGTTCGTGAAGCTCGCCTGGCGCCGCGACCACAAGGACCTCAACAGGCTCCCGATTTGGTCGTTCGCCGACACCAATGGCTCGCTCATCGACGGCCTCGGAGTGCGCTCTCCTGATGGCGTGGCTTATCGCTGCACCTTCGTCATCGATCCGGACAGCGTGATCCAGCACGTCTACGCTACCAATCTGAACGTGGGCCGCAACCCAAAGGACACGCTGCGCGTTCTCGACGCTCTGCAGACCGACGAGTTGTGCCCCTGCAACCGCGAAGTCGGCGGTGACGTGCTGAAGGTGGCCTGAGCCAGAAGGGACCGACGGGATGTCCATTGACGCCCTCAAGGACCGGATTCCCGTCTTCGCCAAGGACGTGAAACTGAACCTCTCCACGCTGACTCGCGAGGAGAGCCTTACGCCCCAGCAGCTTTACGGGCTGTTAGTGGCGTGCGGGATCACGACCCGCAGCCCCACGGTGGCGAGTGCGCTAGAGGCGGAGGCTGCCCCTCACCTCTCGCCCGCCGCCATGGATGCTGCCAAGGCGGCGGCGGCCATCATGGCCATGAACAATGTCTACTACCGCTTCACTCACCTCGCCTCCAACAAGGCTTACGAGACGCTCCCCGCCAAGCTGCGCATGAGCGTCATCGGCAATCCGGGGGTGGACAAGCCCGACTTCGAGCTATGGTCGCTGGCGGTCTCCGCCATGAACGGCTGCGGGCGCTGCATCGATTCCCACGAGAAGGTGCTGCGCGACGCGGGCGTTCTGGAGGTGCAGATCCACGCGGCGGTGCGTATCGGCGCCATCGTCGCCTCCACCGCCGTGGCGCTGGAAGCTTCCCGGGAGGAGTTTCCCGTCACTGTCAAATAAGCTGGACTGATCCACCAGTCGGCATCCGATACGCCGCCCGAGGTTTACGTGTGGCTTTGGCCGCCCTCGGGCATCACGCCGTCCAAGAGGCGCGCAACAGGGATTGCTGGGACAATGCGCCCCTGTAGAGCTTCTTCCATACCCTGAAAACCGAGCGGGTCTGTCATTGCATCTATGCCACCAGGGCGCGAGGTGCGACGGGACCTGTTCGGCTACAATAAAAGCTTCTACAATCCCCGTCGGCTGCACTCAGAGCTCGGCTACATCAGTCCGGCCAAGAAGGAATGCAGTGCGCCTGAACCACGTCCACTTTCTCGGGGCACAATCACCTAACTTTTCCTGCATAGAATGAAAAATTCGTTTGGGCGTGGGCAGCAAAGGAACACAGCATTGCCGCGCCTACAGTAGCCAATTATATGCACATAAGGCTTATCCCTGAAGCTCCGGCGCCACCAGATGTGGTGACGCGGCGCGAGGCGCGTGGTAGAACATACCACGAACATCACAGCCTCGGAGTGTCCAGCGATGACCGACTTCCCCCGCTCGCTGCTGGAGTTCCAGCGGCGCTTTCCCGACGAGGCGGCCTGTGCCGCCTACCTGCGACACCTGCGCTGGCCGGAGGGATTCGTGTGCCCGACCTGCGGCAGTACCCGGGGCTGGGCGCTGGCGACCAAGGCGCACACCCACGAGTGCGCCGACTGCCGCAAGCAGACCTCGGTGACGGCCGGCACCATGATGCGCGGCTCCAAGCTGGCGCTCACCGTCTGGTTCTGGGCCGCCTACCTGATGGCCACCCACTCCAACGGCAGCTCGGCCCTGCAGGTCCAGAGGCAGCTCGGCCGCGGCTCCTACAAGAGCGCCTGGCTGCTGTGCGCCAAGCTGCGCCGCGCCATGGTCGCGCCCGAGCGCTCGCCCCTGGCCGGCCTGGTCGAGGTCGACGAGGCCACGATCGCCTGCCGCACCAAGGACGACCCGCCGGCCGGCGGCGGTGGCCGCAGCCACCAGGGCAAGCTGCTCATCGCCGGCGCCGTCGAGGTCGGTGACGGCGGCCCCAATGGCGGCCCAGGCCGCATCCGCCTGGCGCAGATCCCGGACTTCTCCGCCCGCAGCCTGCACGCCTTCCTTGCCGCAAACCTCGCCGCCGGCGCCACTGCCAAGACCGACGGCTGGGCTGGCCTGCCCCCTGAAAAGTGGGCCTCCGTGAAGTAGGCTTTCGGGCCTTTGGAGGATGGCGCAATGGCGCAGAAGAAGCACAAGCCGGAAGAGATCGTCGGGAAGCTTCGGCAGGTTGACGTTCTGGTGTCGCAGGGGCGATCCGTTGCCGAAGCGATCCGGGCGATCGGGGTGACGGCGTTCACGTATTACCGCTGGCGCAAGGAGTTTGGCGGGCTGAAGAGCGACCAGGTCAAGCGGCTGAAGGAACTCGAGAAGGAGAACGAGCGGCTGTGCAAGGCTGTCTCGGATCTGACGCTCGAGAAGCTGATCCTGAAGGAAGCTGCGGCGGGAAACTTCTGAGCCCCGCCCGGCGCCGTCGCTGCGTCGAACACGTCGTGAGCAAGCTCGGCGTGTCGGAACGGCTGGCGTGCCGGGTTCTGGGGCAACATCGATCGACCCAACGCAAGGTGCCGGTGAGCCGTGCCGACGAGGCGGCCCTGACCGCGGACATCGTCAAACTCGCCACCCGGTACGGACGCTATGGCTATCGCCGGATCACGGCCTTGCTGCACGCCGCCGGGTGGCCGGTGAACGGTAAGACCGTCGTCTTCAGGCCACGGCGCTGAGGGCGAGCCGTGCCGGATAGGCCCATGGCATGAGGTCGTCGATGCGGCTGTTTGGATGGCCGTTGACGATGCGAGTGATGACGTCCGCGAGGTAGGCCTGGGGGTCGACGCCGTTGAGCTTGCATGTCTCGACGAGTGAGGCGATGACGGCCCAGTGCTCGGCGCCGCCGTCGGAGCCGGCGAAGAGCGCATAATTCCTTTTATGCAGAGGTCTCCATAAAAGGAATTATGCGCAGCACCTGATTATGTGCAGTTCGTCGCGGGGCGCGCCGCGTTTTCCGTGGCTGGGCTGGGCGAAGGCGGGCGCTCATACGGTTCCGCTCTGTACATAATCCTGATCTCCTTCCGGGCTGGTTCAGCCTGACAGGAGGTCAACATGTCCAAGGAGATCGTCGTCCAGCCGCAGCCCCGCGCTTGGCGTAAGCCTCCGGCGAGGGCCGCGGGACCTCAGCTTTCGGTCGTGTGTTGATCGGCGATCAGATCCCTGAGGGTTTCGAGGCCGAAGGACATAAAGGCCATTGTCTGGCGTTCATCCGTGTCGTGGATCCAGACGAGGCCGTCCTCCGGATCCATCTGGTCGGCGAGCGCCCAGAGCCGATCTTCGGTTTCGCCCAGCATTTGGGCTGCGAGCGCGATGGTGAAGACGTTGGCGTCGGCGGCCATGCGGTCAGGCGGCTTCACACTGTCCGGAGCTGCCGGCTTGCCAGTTCCATGGCAATAGTTCGGCGAGCCGGCTCTGCGGCGTCCCCGCGATGCGGGCGAGCACATCGGCAAGCCAGGCCTGCGGATCGACGGTGTTGAGCTTCGCCGTGGTGATCAGCGTCGCCATGGCGGCGGCGCGCTCGGCGCCGCGGTCGGAGCCGGCGAAGAGCCATGCCTTCCTTCCCAAGGCGAAGCCGCGCAAAGCCCGCTCCGCTGCATTGTTCGACAGGCAGGCACGGCCGTCATCAAGGACGGTTGCAAAGCCGTTCCAGCGCCTGAGCATATAGTCGATCGGCTTGGCAACTGACGCCGATCGGGACAACTTGAGGCGCTGCTCGCCGAGCCAGGCGTGCAGGTCATCGACGAGAGGCCGGCTCTGCTCCTGCCGGGCGTCGCGACGCGCCTCAGCACTCAAGCCGCTGATCCCGCGTTCGATGTCGAAGAGAGCGTCGATGCGCTTCACCGCCTCCAGGGCAATGGGCGACACCGGCGCGGCGCCGGGCCCGCGCCGCGCGCTTGCGGCGATGTCTGCGAGTTCGAAGAAGCCTCTCCTGGCATGTGACCAGCAAAGCGCCGACGTGACCGGTCCGCCCGGACGTGCGGGATCATACAGTCCGTTGTAACCGCCGTAGGCGTCGGCCTGGAGGATGCCCCGCCAGCCCGCGAGGTGTGCGTCCGGATGCTCCTGCCGCCTGTCGCGCGAGGCGAAGTAGAGGGCCGCCGGCGGGTCGGCGCCGCCGAAGGGGCAATCGTCGCGCACATAGGTCCAGATCCGGCCCGTATCGGTCTTGCCCTTGGCCAGGATCGGCACGGTGGTGTCGTCGGCGTGCAGTCGCTCCGCCGCCATGACGTGCCGGGCGATCAGATCATGCAGAGGCCTCAGCGCCGCAGTCGCCGCACCGACCTGATCGG
>NZ_JAIVFO010000146.1 GCF_029991245.1 Xanthobacter autotrophicus | reverse complement strand
CTCCCTGCCCTCCCCCGCACGCGGGAGAGGGTTCCACTGCGGTACTCAATCGTAAAACGCGCTCTTTCACTCAGCGCCGGCCTTACTCCCTCCCCCGCCTGAACTCGGCTGTTGCCGAGTTCAGTTCCCACAAGCCGGGGCCGGAAACATCCGGCCTCGGGCGGGAGAGGGTTCACCGCTGGCAGTCGATCGCAAGCCCTGCCGGCCCCGCCCCCGACTCACGCCACCAGGTCGCGCTTCTCCGCCACCGTGGAATCCGCCGCCAGCTTGTAGACGATGGGCGCGCCGGTGTTCAGCTCGCGCTTCATGATGCCCTCAGGGGAGAGCTTCTCCAGCGTCATGATGAGCGCGCGCAGTGAGTTGCCGTGGGCCGCCACCAGCGTCGCCTGGCCGCGCAGCACGCACGGCAGGATCTCCTGCACATAATAGGGCAGCGTGCGGGCCACCGTATCGCGCAGGCTCTCGCCGCCGGGCGGGGCGATGTCGTAGGAGCGGCGCCAGATGTGCACCTGGTCCTCGCCCCACCTGGCGCGGGCGTCGTCCTTGTTGAGGCCGGAGAGGTCGCCGTAGTCCCGCTCGTTCAGCGCCACGTTGCGGGTGGTGGGCACGCCCTCCTGCCCCATCTCGCCGAGGATGAGGGAGAGCGTCTTCTGGGCGCGGGTGAGGTCGGAGGTGAAGGCCACGTCGAAGGTGAGCCCCTCGGCCTTCAGCAGCCCGCCGGCGCGCCTGGCCTCGGAGACGCCCTGCTCGGTGAGGTCCGGGTCGCGCCACCCGGTGAACAGGTTCTTCAGGTTCCACTCGCTCTGCCCGTGACGGACGAGGACGAGGATGCGGTCGGACATGGAAAGCTCCTGGGTGGTCTCCGGGCGTGGCTCCCGGCTCGGAAATCTGCGGGCAAACAATCGGCGGTCGGAAAGCGGCGCTCAGAAATCGCCGAGGCCGAGCACGTCGGCCATGGAATAAAGGCCCGGCTCGCGGCCCTTCAGCCAGCGCGCCGCCGTCAGCGCGCCGCGGGCGAAGATCATGCGGTCCTCCGCCTTGTGCACCAGCTCGATGCGCTCGGCCTGGCCGGCGAAGATCACCATGTGCTCGCCCACCACCGAGCCGCCGCGCAGGCTGGCGAAGCCGATGGCGCCGGGCTTGCGCGCGCCGGTGACCCCGTCGCGGCCGCGCTCGGAGCAGTCGTCGAGGTGGCGACCGCGGCCCTGGGCTGCGGCCTCGCCCAGCAGAAGAGCCGTGCCGGAGGGCGCATCCACCTTCTTGTTGTGGTGCATCTCCACGATCTCGATATCGAAGCTCTCGTCCAGCGTCGCCGCCACCCGGCGGGTGAGGGCGGCCAGAAGGTTGACCCCGAGGCTCATGTTGCCGGACTTCATGATGGGCGTGCGCCGGGCGGCGGCGGCGATGGCCGCGTTGTCCTCGTTGGAGAAGCCGGTGGTGCCGATGACATGGGCGATGCCCGCCGCCGCGAGGGTCTCCGCCAGCCGCACCGAGGCCGAGGGGGTGGAGAAGTCCACCACCACGTCGGCGCCGTTGAGGGTCGGGGCCGCGTCGCTTTCCACGGTCACGCCGTTGGCCTTCAGGCCGCTCATGATCCCGGCGTCCTCGCCGAGATGGGACGAGCCGGAATATTCCAGGGCGCCCACCAGAATGAGGCTCTCGGTTTCCGAAATGGCCTTGATGAGGGCGCGGCCCATGCGGCCGCCGGCTCCGGCGATGACGATGCGCAGGTGAGACACGGTTAGGTGGGACACGATTCTTGGGTCCTTCGCGTGGCCGGGCGGCACCTTTTTGAGGGACGCAGGCGCGTGTTGCGGGATGGACGGGCGTTTCCTTGCGGGATCGCCCGTCAGGCCGGCGGCGGCTCGCGCCCGGTAAAGCCGGAGATCAGGATGAGATCCGCCACCGACGCCGACTGGCGGATGGCCAGCGCCCGCTGGTAGCCGGGGGAGAAATAGCAGGCCCGCGCCGTCTCCATGTCGCGGAAGGCGATCACCACATAGCGCGACCGCCCGCGGCCATCCAGGAGCTGGTGACGGCCGCCGCGCACCAGGAACCAGGCGCCGTATTCGGCGAACGGCTCGGCGTTGGCCGCCACATAGTCCTTGTAGCGCTCCGGGTCGGTGATATCGACCTTCGCCATCCAGTAGCCGCGGGGCTTGTCGGGCGTGCCCTCGGGCGGCGGCACCGCCGACGGCTGGGGCCCCTCATAGCCCTCCACCGCCGCGATGTCGGCAATGGCGGTGGCCCGTCGCAGGGCCTTCACCGGCTGGTAGTCGGGGGCCTCGTAGGTGGCGAGCGCCGCGTCGAAGGAGGGCAGCTCCACCAGCACGTTGCGGTGGCGCTTGATGCCCTCCAGATGCTCGAAATCGCCGCCACGCACGACGAAGCGCAGGTCGTGCTCCGCCGCGTATCGGGCGTTCGCTTCCCGGTAGGTGATGTAGTCCACCGGGTTGACCACATCGAGATTGACGAACCAGTAGCCCTTCGCCATCGCCCCCTCCCGTTGCCCCGTTACCTTGCCTCAGGCTTCCCCTGCTTCAGGCGCCCGCCAGTTCCGCGAGGATGGCCTCGGCCGCCGCCACCGGATCCTCGGCCGCCGTCACCGGCCGGCCCACCACGATGCGGTCGGCGCCGGCCGCGATGGCCTGCGCCGGAGTGGCGATGCGCTTCTGGTCGCCCACGTCCGCCCCCTTGGGCCGTACGCCCGGCGTCACCACCCGCCCGTCCGGCCCGAGGATGGCGCGGACCATGGCCGCGTCGGTGGGCGCGCAGATGACCCCGGCGATCCCCGCCTCCCGCGCCTGCTCGGCCCTGAGGCGCACGGTGTCGGTCACGCCCATGCGATAGCCGGCGGTGGCCAGGTCCGCGTCGTCGTAGGAGGTGAGCACGGTCACCCCCAGCACTTCGAGCGGGCTGGCCTTGGCGCCCCGCGCGGCCGCCGCCATGGTCTGGGGATAGGCATGGACGGTGAGGATGTGCACCCCCCGCTCCGCCGCCGCCGCGGTCGCCCGCTCCACCGTGTTGCCGATGTCGTGCAGCTTGAGGTCGAGGAACACTTTCTTGCCGGCGCCGATGAGGTCGGCGGCAAGGTCGAGCCCCCCCGCGATGGAGAGTTCGAGGCCGATCTTGTAGAAGGTCACGATGTCGCCGAGCTGCCAGACTAGGGCCTCGGCCGCGCTCACGTTGGGATAGTCGAGCGCCACGATCATGCGGTCGCGGACCTTCGCATCGACAAGGCTCATGCGCCCTCCTCCGGTGCGCATGCGAGCGATGCGCCCTGTTCCCGCGCGCCGGCAGGCGCTGTGCGTTCATCCGTGGCGCCAGCGTGAGCGCCGCCCTTTTCCCGAGCGCCGGCCGAACCTGCGCCCTCCTCCATCGTGCGCCAGCGGTCCGGGGGCTGTCCCGCACCGGCGCGGAACCAGCAGCCGCCGCCGACCGGCGGCTGGTCGTGGATGCGGGAAATGGGGTAGCCCGCCAGATGGCACAGAAGCAAGGTGCCAACCCCGCCATGGCCCGCGAACAGAACGGGAAGCCGCTGATGGTCGCGACCTTCGGCGAGGGCTCGGGAGATGGCGGCGACGATTCGCGCCTGCGCGTCCTGCGCCCGCTCCCAGCCCGCAACGCTCTCATGGGGGCGGGCGAAGAAGCCATCGGCCATCTGCTGGAATTGCGCTTCCGGCAGGTAACCTGTTGCGGAACGGTCGTTCTCTTCCATCCCCTCGCGCACCTCGACGGGGAGGCCGAGGGCATCGGCGAGGAGCGCGGCGGTCTCCATCGCCTTCTCCTCCGTGGAGGAGACGATGCGCCGGTAGGGGGAGAGATCTGCGCATGCGGCAAAGGCACGCGTGCGCGCCCGCCCGACCTCCGACAGGCCCCAGCGCGGCACCGGCACGGCCGGGTCCACCAGGACCTGAGGGTGGGTGAGGTAAAGGAAGTCCGTCACGTGCGGCCCCGGCGCTGCGGCCAGCCGGGCACCGGACGGCGCCGACGGCTCAAAAACCTCAGGGCCGGCGATAGGCCCAGACACGGGCGGGGGGAATGTTTCTCCACACCCGCGGCGAACGCTCGCCCTCGATGGCGCCGGGCACCAGCGGCACCGGTGTGACCACCGCGTAAGTGAACTGCACGAAGGGCGCGCCGGCATGGGACATGTCGAACGCCTCGTTCACCATGCGGTGCCGCTCGGTCTCCGGCATGGTGAAGAGCGGCAGCGACGAGATGGTGCCGACCGCTTTGCCCGGCAGCCGGTCGGCCAACGTCTTGGCGAGGGTGTAGGCGTCGCCGTTGATCACCGTGGCGCCGGGATAGCGCAGGCGCAGCAGGGCGCAGAATTCCGGATTATATTCGATGAGGTACAGGCGCTCCGGCGCGAACCCGCGCTGGATCAAGGCCTTGGTTACAGGTCCGGTGCCCGGTCCGAGTTCGATGACCGGGCCGTCCTGCTTCGGGTCGAGGTAGCTCGCCATCATCTTGGCCAGAGCCGGGCTGGATGGTGCCACCGCGCCGGTCTTGAGCGGATTCTGGAACCACGACTGCAGAAAGCGAACCTCGTCCTTGAGATTGGGCTTCGGAAGCAAAGGCTTTTGAAGCGGCCTGCGCTGGTCGTGGGAGTGAAGCATCAACGGCACCTCGGGCGCCCGAGAGGATCGGATATCAGGCGCTTAGACGGGAAAGCAGGCGGGGTCAAGGTTCGTGCCGCCCGGCAGGGACGCGCACCAACCAGCGTCTAACCCCACTGATCGGGCAACGCCTTCTCCAACCACGGTTCGGCGACCGATTTACCGTTCGGGTTGTTTCGACCCCATCGGCTCCGGCGCCAGTACCCCGTTGAGGAGACTGTCAAGGGCGGCGGCGAGAAGGTCCTCTTCAGGTGGCGAAAGAAAGGCGGAGCAGGTCAGCTTCAGGCTCACCGTGCCATGCAGCAGGATCCAGAAGGTCAGTGCGAGCCCGCCCAAATCCTGTCCCGGCCTCAGCCGGCCGGCCCGATCCAGGGCCTCGAAGGCGCCGGCGAGCAGTTGAAATGCCGCAGCTCCCGCCTCGTCCTTGCCGCCGAGGGCGCTGGCGGCGAAGCTCGGCTCCATGAAGATCAGGCGGTAGGTCTCCGGCTCGATTCGGGCAAAGCCCACATAGGCGAGGGCCAGCGCCCGCAACCGCTTCACCGGCTCGTCGGCGGACGCGGCGGCCTCGGTCAGTGCCTTAAGCAGGCTGTGCATGCCGCTTTCACCCAGCTCCCGGGCGATGGCCTCGCGATTCTCGAAATGAAGATAGAGCGCGGCCGCCGAATAGCCGGCCGCCTCGGCGATGCGGCGCATGGTGAGCGCCTCGAAGCCCTGCTCCAGCACGATGTGCCGCGCCTCGGCGAGGATGCGGGCGCGGGCGTCTTCCTTGCGGCGGGCACGTGGCGGGGACGGCAAAAGAGGGCTCCGGGATTGACATGAACACTGTTCAATTTATGAACAATGTTTAGTGAACATCGTTCAGGAGCGTTTTATGCCCTTCAATCTCCCCTCGCAAGCCACGCCCCCCATCGGTCTCGTGGGTGCGACCGGCCCGATCGGCGCCAGCATCGCCACGGCGCTTGCCCATGCAGGGACAGGATTCGCCGCCATCGGCCGCTCGGCGCCGGGCCTTGCCCGCGCCTTCGCCTCCCGACCCGAAGCGGACTTGCGCATCTGGAACCCCGACGATCCGGCCACCATCCGCGCCGCGTTCCGGGGCCTTGAGACCCTCGCCTACATGGTGGGCGTGCCCTATGACGCCTTTCATCTCCACCCCCGGCTCATGGCACGCACCATCGAGGCCGCGGCGGCGGAGGGGGTGTCGCGCCTGCTGCTCATCGGCACCGCCTATCCGTTCGGACGGCCGCAGGCCGCGCGCGTGAGCGAGAGCCACCCGCGCGTGCCACACACCTTCAAGGGCCAGATGCGCAAGGCGCAGGAAGACCTGCTGATGGAGGCGGACGCGGCGGGCACGATCCGCGCCACCATCCTGCGCCTGCCGGATTTCTACGGGCCGGGCGTCGAGCGCAGCTTCCTCTCCGACATCTTCGCCGCAGCGGCCGAAGGGCGGCGGGCGAAGGTGATCGGCCCCATCGACCGGCCCCACGAGTTCGTCTTCGTGCCGGACGTGGGGCCTGTGGTGCGCACCCTGCTGGCGACCGACGCCGCCTTCGGCCGCACCTTCAACCTGGGCGGCGCCGGCACCATCAGCGTGCGGGAGGTGGCGGAGCGCGCCTTCGCCCTGGTGAATGCCAGGCCCAATACCAAGCCGCGCCTGATGGTGGCGAACAAGACCATGCTGCGCCTCGCGGGCCTGTTCGACCCGGTGATGCGCGAACTGGTGGAGATGAATTATCTGATGACCACGCCGGTCATCATGGACGACACGGCCCTGCAAGGCCTCATCGGCCCGGTGGTGAAGACGCCCTATGGGGAGGGCATCGCCAGCACCATGGCGGCGGCAGCCGCGGCGTCACGTGCGGCGCACGCCCCGCAGGCCGCGTGAAGGCAGTCCCGCCGGTCCGGCGCGGGGAGGCCGCTCAGGCCCCCTCGCCGGCGGCGCCCTGGAAGAATTCCTTCACCTTGGCGAAGAAGCCGGTGGATTCGGGGTGGGTCTCGCCGGAGCATTCCTTGTCGAACTCGGCGAGCAATTCCTTCTGCCGCTTGGTGAGCTTCTGCGGGGTCTCCACCACCACCTGCACATACATGTCGCCGTGGTTGCGCGCGCGCATGATGGGCATGCCCTTGCCGGAGAGGCGGAAGCGCTTCTGCGACTGGGTCCCCTCGGGGATTTTCACCTTGCTCTTGTCGCCGTCGATGGTGGGCACCTCCACCGCGCCGCCCAGCGCCGCCGTCACCATGGAGATGGGCACCCGGCAGTAGAGGTCCGCGCCCTCGCGCTGGAAGAAGGGGTGGGGCTCGATGGAGAGGAAGATGTAGAGGTCGCCCGCCGCGCCGCCGCGCACCCCGGCTTCGCCTTCGCCGCCGAGGCGGATGCGGGTGCCGTCCTCGACACCGGCGGGGATCTGCACCGAGAGGGTGCGCTCGCGCGTCACCCGGCCGGCACCGCCGCAGTCGCCGCAGGGGTCCTCGATGACATTGCCGCGGCCCTGGCAGTTCGGGCAGGTGCGCTCCAGGGTGAAGAAGCCCTGGGCGTGGCGGATCTTGCCGGCGCCGCCGCACATGCGGCAGGCCTTGGGCTGGGTGCCGGGCTTGGCGCCGGTGCCCGAGCAGGTCTCGCACGAAATCGAGGTGGGGATCTTGATCTGCGCGGTCTTGCCGGAGAAGGCCTCCTCCAGCGTGATTTCCATGTTGTAGCGCAGGTCCGCCCCGCGCCCGCGCTGCTGGCCGCCGCCGCGGCCGCGGTTCATGGCGCCGCCGAACAAATCGTCGAAGATATCGGCGAAGGAGGAGGCGAAATCGTTGCCGAAGCCGGGACCGCCGCCGCCGCCATTCTCGAAGGCGGCATGGCCGAAGCGGTCATAGGCGGCGCGCTTCTGGGGGTCCTTCAAGACCTCGTAGGCCTCGTTGACCTCCTTGAACATCACCTCGGCTTCCGGATTGCCGTGGTTGCGGTCCGGATGCCACTTCATGGCGAGCTTGCGGTAGGTGGCCTTCAGCACCGTCTCGTCGGCGCCGCGGTCGCAGCCGAGGGTTTCGTAATAGTCGCGCTTGGCCATGCTCAATCTTCACCTGCCGCAATCGGCCTGCCCTGCTGTCCCGCCCTGAGGCTTGGTGGACAGTCTTCAGCAGTCTCACCTGATCGTCACTGCCGGCCTGGAACCGGCGATCCACGCTCCCCGGCCGGAACATGCTTTCCGCGCCGCTCCGGCGGACCGGCGTGGATGCCCGGGACAAGCCCGGGCATGACGTTCGAAACCGGACGCATATCCTCCACGAAGGGAGGGTTGCCGGCGGGCGCCAGCGCCCGCCGGCAGTCAATCACGCCGACTTCTTCTTGTCGTCGTCGACCTCGGTGAACTCGGCGTCCACCACGTCGTCCGCAGGCTTGGCGCCGGCCTCGGCGCCCGGCTGCTGGGCCGCATACATGGCCTCGCCGAGCTTGAGGGAGGCCTGGGCCAGGGCGTTGGTCTTGGCGGTGATGGCCTCCACGTCCTCGCCTTCCAGCGTCGACTTGAGGTCCGCCAGGGCCGCCTCGATGGCCCCCTTCTCCACCGCGCCGACCTTGTCGCCATGCTCGGCGACGGCCTTCTCGGTGGAGTGGACGAGGGCTTCCGCGTGGTTCTTGGCTTCCACCAGGGCCCGGCGCTTCTTGTCCTCGGCGGCGTGGGCCTCGGCGTCCTTCACCATCTTCTCGATGTCGGCCTCGTTGAGGCCGCCGGACGCCTGGATGCGGATCTGCTGCTCCTTGCCGGTGCCCTTGTCCTTGGCGGAGACCTGCACGATGCCGTTGGCGTCGATGTCGAAGGTCACCTCCACCTGCGGCACGCCGCGGGGCGCGGGCGGGATGCCCATGAGGTCGAACTGGCCGAGCATCTTGTTGTCTGCCGCCATCTCGCGCTCGCCCTGGAACACGCGGATGGTCACCGCGGTCTGGCCATCCTCGGCGGTGGAGAAGGTCTGGCCCTTCTTCGTCGGGATGGTGGTGTTGCGGTCGATGAGGCGGGTGAACACGCCGCCCAGGGTCTCGATGCCCAGCGACAGCGGGGTCACGTCGAGCAGCAGCACGTCCTTCACGTCGCCCTGGAGCACGCCGGCCTGGACCGCGGCGCCGATGGCGACCACCTCGTCCGGGTTGACGCCCTTGTGGGGCTCCTTGCCGAAGAACTGCTTCACCACTTCCTGCACCTTGGGCATGCGGGTCATGCCGCCGACGAGGACCACCTCGTCGATCTGCCCGGCGGTGAGGCCGGCATCCTTGAGCGCGAGCCGGCAGGGCTCCACCGTGCGCTGGATGAGGTCATCCACCAGCGCCTCGAACTTGGCGCGGGTGAGCTTCAGGGTGAGATGCTTCGGGCCGGTGGCGTCGGCGGTGATGAAGGGCAGGTTGATCTCGGTCTGGGTCGCGCTCGACAGCTCGATCTTCGCCTTCTCGGCGGCCTCCTTGAGGCGCTGGAGGGCGAGCTTGTCGTTGCGCAGGTCGATGCCCTGCTCCTTCTTGAACTCGTCCGCCAGATAGGTGACGAGCCGCATGTCGAAGTCTTCACCGCCGAGGAAGGTGTCGCCGTTGGTGGACTTCACCTCGAACACGCCGTCGCCGATCTCCAGCACCGACACGTCGAAGGTGCCGCCGCCCAGGTCGTAGACTGCGATGGTGCCGGCCGACTTCTTGTCGAGGCCATAGGCGAGCGCCGCCGCCGTGGGCTCGTTGATGATGCGCAGCACCTCGAGGCCGGCGATGCGGCCGGCGTCCTTGGTGGCCTGGCGCTGGGCGTCGTTGAAGTAGGCCGGGACGGTGATGACCGCCTTCTCGACCTTCTCGCCCAGGAACGACTCGGCCGTCTCCTTCATCTTCTGCAGGACGAAGGCGGAGATCTGCGAGGGGGAATATTTCTTGCCGTCCGCTTCCACCCAGGCATCGCCATTGTCGGCGCGCACGATGGAATAGGGGACGAGCTTCTTGTCCTTCTCGACGGTGGGATCGTCGTAGCGGCGGCCCATGAGGCGCTTCACCGCGAAGAAGGTGCGCTCGGGATTGGTGACGCTCTGCCGCTTGGCAGGCTGGCCGACGAGACGCTCGCCGTCCTCCGTGAAGGCGACGATGGACGGCGTGGTGCGCGCGCCCTCGGCGTTCTCGATGACTTTCGGGGTGGACCCCTCCATCACCGCAACGCACGAATTGGTGGTGCCGAGGTCGATACCGATGATCTTGGCCATATGGTTTTCTCCTTGTCGGCAGGCCGACCGGGCCCTTTCGGCACCCGCGGGGGATGGCCGCAGGCCCCTCCCGCAACCGATCCGCCGGCCCCCTGAACTTTCAAATTGGGGTTCGTCGCGACAACGACGATCGAGGCGGATATAGGGGGGGTGTTTTGGCGCCGCAAGGCGTGCCGGCTCGCGGTCCGGTCCTTTTTCACGTCGGCGCGAGCAGCCGCGCGAGCCAGCCACGCGGGCGATCGCAAAGGACCATGCCGATGCCTGACCCAACCCCGGTCCTTGCCCAGGTCTTTGCCAAGGTCCCGTTTCCCGCCGCAGACGCCAGGGCGCGCGCCGCGCTCGTGGCCGTCGACCTGCAGGTGGACTTCCTGCCCGGCGGCCGCCTGGCCGTGCCCGGCGGGCACGAGGTGGTGCCGCTTGCCAATGCCGTGGCGCGGCATTTCCCCGTCGTGGTGCTGACCCAGGACTGGCACCCGCCGGGCCACGTCTCGTTCGCCTCCAGCCACCCGGGCAGGGCACCCTTCGACGAGATCGACCTGCCCTACGGACGCCAGATCCTGTGGCCCGACCATTGCGTGCAGGAGACCGATGGCGCCCGCCTGTCCGCCGCGCTGGACATCCCCCATGCCCAGCTGATCATCCGCAAGGGGCACCACCGCACCATCGACAGCTATTCCACCTTCTACGAAGCGGACCGCACCACCCCCACCGGCCTCTCCGGATACCTGCGGGACCGGGGCATCGATACAGTCTATCTTTTGGGACTGGCGACGGACTTCTGCGTGTCCTGGTCGGCGGTGGATGCCGCCCGGCACGGCTTTGCTACCCATGTGATCGAGGACGCCTGCCGGGCGCTGGACGTGGACGGCTCCCTGGCCAGGGCCCATGCCGACATGGCCGCCGCCGGGGTGCGGCGGGTGCGGCTGGCGGATGTGATCGCCTGAACGTGGCGCCCTGAGCCGCCCGCCGGCTCATACCAATGGCCGGTGAGCTTGGCTCATCGGCCATCGGCTCGCCCGCGCGGCGCTTGAGCGAGCCCACGTGCTTGGCATCGGTCTTGGTATCGGTCTTGGCCTCGGTCGAAGACCGGTGCCAATGACATCATTCGTCGAAGGCGGTCATGAGGCCGAGCGGCGCGCCGGTCGCATCGGCGACGATGGCGATGCGGCCGACGCCCTCGATGTCGAACGGCGGCCGGACCACCTGCCCGCCCTTGGCCTCAAGCAGCGCCACGCGGGCGTCCACGTCGTCCACGCTGATGTAGCCGAACCAGTGGGGCGGCACGTGGGGCGGCACGATATCGGTCTTGTCCATCAGGCCCGCCACCGGCTCCTCGCCGAGCATGGCGACATAATAGACCCGGCCGCCCTCCATGGGCATCTCGCTGAAGGTCCAGCCGAGCACCGCGCTGTAGAAGGCCTTGGCCTTTTCCACATCGTCGGTCATCAGCTCGTTCCAGTAGAACTTCGCGTGCGGTGCCATGGCCTCTCCTGCCTGATGGGCGAGCGCCGGCACCATGCCCGAACCGACCCGCCACGGCCAGTGACCCGGATCAAAAGCCGCCGCAGGGCGCAAGGACCCGCGGCGCCCGCACCTGGGACCGCCCCGACCTGCCCCGCCC
>NZ_JAIVFO010000145.1 GCF_029991245.1 Xanthobacter autotrophicus | reverse complement strand
CCCCTGCGCCCCAGCCCCATTGCAATTATATGCAGGTGCGAAGGCAGGTCACCACCTGACGTTAAGTGACCTTGCGTAAATTTCATCCGGGCTTGTCTTGCCGCCGTTTCGCGAACCCACCATATTCACCCCGGATGCGCAGGCTTGGTTTTGGCCGGCTGGCGCGTCATTCGATTTCTCAAAGGGGAACGACGATGTCCGATTATGATCGCAACGTCGCCGGGCGTTTCAACCCGTCGGTGGCACGCTCGCAGGCCGCGATCGACCAGGGCCTCCGCGCGTATATGCTCAGCGTCTACAACTATATGGCGCTGGGCCTCGCCATCACGGGTGCGGCGGCGCTCGGCATTTACCTGCTGTCGGTGACCACCGATCCGAGCCAGGCGGCCGGTCAGGTGCGCGGCGGCATCATGCTGACGCAGTTCGGCTACGCGCTGTTCGTGAGCCCGCTCAAGTGGGTGGTGATGCTCGCGCCGCTGGCCGCGGTGTTCTTCCTGAGCTTCCGCGTGGAGCGCATGAGCGTCGCGGCGGCCCAGACCACGTTCTGGGTCTTCGCGGCCATCATGGGCGTGTCGCTCTCCACGATCTTCCTCGTGTACACCCACGAGAGCATCGTGCGGGTGTTCTTCATCACCGCGGCGTCCTTCGGCGCGCTGAGCCTCTACGGCTACACCACGCAGAAGGACCTGTCCGGGATGGGCACGTTCCTGATGATGGGCCTGATCGGCATCATCATCGCCTCGCTGGTGAACATCTTCCTCGGCTCGACGATGCTGCAGTTCATCGTCTCCGTGGTGGGCGTGCTGGTGTTCGCGGGCCTCACCGCCTACGACACCCAGCGCATCAAGGAGATGTATTTCGTCGGCGACGACGTGGCGGTGGCGGGCAAGAAGGCCATCATGGGCGCCCTGACCCTGTACCTGGACTTCATCAACCTGTTCATGATGCTGCTCCAGCTCTTCGGCAACCGCAGCAACGACTGACGCTCAGGTCGCGGCGTCAACGTCGCGACCTCAAGGTCGAAGGTTCCAGGCCCCGGCATCCGCCGGGGCCTTTTTCATTTCCCGCCCCCGCCAAGCCCTTCACTTCGAGCGTATCCGGCTCTAGGCGCGCGCCTCGATAGATGATATATCATATTTTATCAAACGGTGGAGCCGACGCGGCTTTCGCTCGTCCGCCCACAGGCACCGGCCGGCAATGGGCTGCCGGACCCGAGGAATGCCCAGCCAGAGAGCCTTCATGAGCGCACGCGAACTGACCCTGCCCCCCGACGCGCGGCCCGCGTCCAACTTCCGCCCCACCGCCGAGACCCTCGCCCTGCTGCGGGAGAAGGCGCGCTTCGTGCGGCTGGAGACCATCCGGCTGATCGAGGTGGCGAAGGTCGGCCACTACAGCTCCGTGTTCTCCGCCGCCGAGATCTTCGCGGCGCTCTATTACGACGTGATGGACATCACCCACGGCGAGCCGCGCCGGCCCGACCGCGACCGCTTCCTGATGGGCAAGGGCCACGCCGCCGTGGGCCTGTTCCCCATCCTCGCCGAGTTCGGCTACATCGACCGCGAGACGCTGGACAACTACACCCGCCTCGGCAATCCGCTGGGCGACCACCCGGACATGCGCAAGGTGCCGGGCATCGACTTCTCCTCCGGCTCCATCGGCCACGCCCTGTCCGCCGGCCTCGGCATGGCCCTGGGCGGGCGGATGCAGAGCCGGGCCTTCGACGTCTTCGTCATGCTCGGCGACGGCGAGATGCAGGAAGGACAGGTGTGGGAGGCGGCCATCTCGGCGGCTCACCACAAGGCCTCGAACCTCGTCGCCATCATCGACCGCAACGGCTTCCAGCTCGACGGCGCGGTGGACGACGTGATGGGCATCGAGCCGCTGGACGAGAAATGGCGGGCCTTCGGCTGGGAGGTCCACACCGTGGATGGCCACGACCTCGACGCCCTCACCACCCTGCTGCGGCAGGTGAAGGCCGACGAGGCGCGCGAGAAGCCCTGCTGCATCATCGCCCGCACCCTGAAGGGCAAGGGCGTCTCCTACATGGAGACCGAGCCCGGCTGGCACCTCGGCTATCTCGACCCCTCGGACGCCGCCCGCGCCGTCGAGGAAATCCTGAACCGCACCATCTGAGCCGAGGACATCCCTTTCATGAACCGGCCCCTTTCGCCCAATTCCTGGCAGTACCGCGAGCTGAACGCCAAGACCCCGGGCCTCAGCCACCTCTCCGACGCCCTCATCTCCCTCGTGGAGGCGGGCGAGCCGGTGGTGGCAGGCTCCGCGGACCTGCAATATTCCAACGGCCTCAACACGTTCGCCGCGCGCTATCCGGAGCGCTACATCCAGTTCGGCATTTCCGAGCAGAACATGGTGACCGCCGCCGCCGGCCTCGCCACCACCGGGCTCAAGCCTTATGTGGCCACGTTCGCCTCCTTCCTCGGGCTGTTGTGCTGCGAGCAGATCCGCATGGACGTGGCCTATTGCGCCCAGCCGGTGCGGCTCATCGGCCATCACACCGGCATCTCGCTCGGCTTCTACGGCACCTCCCACCACGCCACGGAGGACATCGCCACCATGCGGGCCATCGCCGACCTCACCGTGGTCTCGCCCGCCGACGGCCCGCAGCTCGCGGCCGCCATCAAGGCGTCGGCGGACTATCCCGAGCCCATCTATTTCCGCATCGGCCGGGGCCGCGAGCCGGACGTGTACGCCCTCGACACCCCCTTCACCTTCGGCAAGGCCATCGAGCACCTGGCGGGCGACGAGATCACCATCTTCGCCTGCGGCATGACCGTGCATCCGGCGCTGGAGGCGGCGCGGGCGCTGAACGCGCAGGGCCACAGCGTGGGCGTCATCGACATGCCCACCATCAAGCCCCTCGACCGCGCCGCCATCCTCGCCGCCGCCGCGCGCTCGCAGGTGCTCATGAGCGTGGAGGAGCACAATGTGCTGGGCGGGCTGGGCAGCGCCATCGCCGAGGTGTTGACGGACGAGGGCGCCGGCGTGCGCCTGGTGCGCCACGGCATCCACGACGAATACAGCCTGATCGCGCCGCCCACCCACCTCTATGCCCATTACCGCCTTGATGCGGCGGGCATTGCCGAGGTGGCGCGGGAGGCCATGGGCCTGCGCAAGGCGGCCTGATCGCGGCTCGGACTCAAAACGGCGCCCCCATGGCAGAGACCGTGGGGGCGATCACGGGAGGACCGGGAATGACCACCGCTGAACAGCACGCTCCCGCCCCCGTCGACGAGCGGTGGCAGCCCTACCGCAAGCCCCAGCCCGCCGAGGCCGTCCCCGAGCTGGTGGTGGCGGCGGCGGTGCCGCAGGACGAGCGGCTGTGGGTGCCCATCGAGGAGAATGTGTGGTTCCGCCCACTCCTGCTCTCCGCCTCATCCGGCTACTGGATGAGCGTGCTGCGGGTGCGGCGGGCCGGCGTGCTCTCGCGCCACCGCCATCCGCAGCCGGTGCACGGCTACGTCATCAAGGGTTCCTGGCGCTATCTGGAGCACGACTGGGTGGCGAGCGAGGGCGGCTATGTCTACGAGGCGCCGGGAGAGACCCACACGCTGGTGGTGGACCCCCACGTGGACGAGATGATCACCCTGTTCCAGGTGAACGGGACCATGATCTATGTGGACCCGGACGGTGCTGTGACCGGCTTCGACGATGTCTTCACCCGCATAGACAAATGCCGCGCCCACTACACGTCCGCGGGCCTCGGCGCGGGCTTCGTCGACCAGTTCATCCGCTAAAATGCCGCGACCGGGCCGGCAAGGCGCACCGGCCCGGTCGCGGCAAACGCACAATCAGCCGCGGCCGATGAGCGGCATCTTGGTGGCCATGATGGTCATGAACTGCACGTTGGCATCCAGCGGCAGGCTGGCCATGTAGACCACCGCGCTCGCCACATGGGTCACGTCCATCACCGGCTCCACCTTGATGGACAGGTCCGCCTGCGGCACGCCGGCCTTCATCTTCTGCGCCATTGGGGTATCGGCATTGCCGATGTCGATCTGCCCGCAGGCGATGTCGTAGACGCGCCCGTCCAGCGAGGTGGACTTGGTGAGCCCGGTGATGGCGTGCTTGGTCGCCGTATAGGGCGCCGAATAGGGCCGCGGCGAGGTGGCCGAGATGGAGCCGTTGTTGATGATGCGGCCGCCGCGCGGCTCCTGCGCCTTCATCACCCGGAACGCCTCCTGGGTGCACAGGAACGGGCCGGTGAGGTTGGTGTCCACCACCTGCTTCCACTGGGCGAAGGTGAGGTCCTCCATGGGAATGGCGGGGGCGCCGGTGCCGGCATTGTTGAACAGCACATCCACCCGGCCGAACTTCTCCACCGTGGCGGTGAACAGGGCGCGGACCGAATCGGGATCGGTCACGTCGGTGGGCACGCACAGGGCGTCGGCGCCGATTTCGGCCGCCGTCTCTTCCAGCGCGTCGAGGCGACGGCCGGCCAAGGCCACGCCATATCCCGCACCGGCCAGCGCCACCGCCACCGCCCGCCCGACGCCGGACCCCGCTCCGGTCACGATGGCGATCTTCTTCCCCGTCCTGCTCATGGCCGCTTCTCCCAAGTCCTCTGCCACGTGTCATCCCACGTCGCGTCCCACGTCTCGTGCGTGACTGGTGCGGTTTTAAATCGTTTCGAATGTCTCCGACAACCGGTCGGGTCACCTTTTTTCGCGTGCCGGAGCGTCAGTCCGGAGCGCGCGCGGCCAGGGCGTCGAAATCGATGTAATGGCCGGCGCGGTCGCGCTTGGAGGCGAGGTAGCGCACGTTTTCGGCAGTGGGACGGCCCAGCACCCGCTGGTCGGAGACCACGTCGAGCCCGGCCGCCTTCAGCGCCGCGATCTTCTGCGGATTGTTGGTGAAGACGCGCACCGCGCTCACCCCCAGCTGGCTCAGCATCTCGGCGGCGAAGTCGAAGCGGCGCTGGTCGAGGTCGAAGCCCAGCGCCGCGTCGGCGTCATAGGTATCGTAGCCCTGGGCCTGCAGGGCGTAGGCGCGCATCTTGTTGGAGATGCCGTTGCCGCGTCCTTCCTGGTCCAGATAGAGCAGGATGCCGCCGTCGTTGTCCGCCATGCGGCGCACGCTGTCGCGCAACTGGTCGCCGCAATCGCACTTCAGCGAGCCGAACAGGTCGCCGGTGAGGCAGGCCGAATGCAGCCGCACCGCCACCGGCGCGGACAGGTCGGGACGGCCCACCACGATGGCCACCTGGTCGCGCAGGCCCTCGCCGCCGCGGAACACCACGAACTCGGTCTCCGGCGCCCCTTCCAGCGGCACCGGCGCGCGACCGACAATGGCGAGCCGCGTCACCTGGGCGGCGCGATAGGCCATCACGTCCGCCGCATCCACCATGAGGAGGCCGGCCACCGCCGCCGCCGGCACCACGCACACCACGGCGGCGGGCAGGACCAGGGCGAGGCCCAGAAGCTCCAAAGCGGCGAGGTCGAGGGCATTGGCCGGCGCCACCGGCGCATCCACCCGCGCCTCCGGGCGCAGGGCGAGGGCCGCAACGCGTGCGGCATCGAGCGAGGGAAGGGAAACGGAACCGGCCTGGGCGCGCGGGGCGCCCAGCTTCAGGAGGCGCGGCGCCGGCAGGACGAGGCGGGCCTCCCCGGCCCCCGCGGCGGCAAGGGCGGCAGCGGCCCCCGCATCGAAGGCCTCGGCGCCGATGACCAGCACCGCCGCGCCGTTCGCCGCAAGACGCACGCCGCGCCCGGCGCGCAGCTCCGCCAGCGCCCGCTCCACCGCCATTTCTCCCGCGCCCCGGCCAAGGCCGAGACCGTCAACCACCGTTGTCATGAAGACCCCTTACAAGCAGAGGCGGCGCCGCAACGCGCCGGAAAAAGATCCACGAACGCAGCAGGGGCGTAACAAACGAGGGCGTATGGCGTTCCTGCTCCACATGCTCCATCTCTACGGCGGGCGAGAACCGATGGATGACACGACCCGGCGGCGGTCTCCGCATCAGGCGACCACCGTCCCTGAAGTGGCGATACATCACTCCATTCACAAGGGAGAACGGCCCTTCGTGGTGGCCCAGCTCGGCCAGTCGCTGGACGGGCGCATCGCGACGCCCTCCGGTGATTCCAAGTACATCAACGGCCCGCATGCCCTCGACCACCTGCATGCCCTGCGCGCCGGCGTGGACGCGGTGGTGGTGGGGGTCGGCACCGTCGTCGCCGACGACCCGCTGCTCACGGTCCGCCGCGTGGCGGGCCAGAGCCCGGCACGGGTGGTCATCGATCCCTCCGGCCGTGCCGATCCTGCCGCCCGCTGCTTCACGGCGGACGGCGCGCGCCGCATCGTCCTGCGCCGGGCCGGGATCGCGGCGCCCGTCGCCCAAGGGGTGGAAGTGATCGCCATCGAAGGCGCGGGCGCCTTTGAGCCGGCCGCCATGCTGGACGCCCTCGCCGCCAGCGGCCTGACGCGCATCCTGGTGGAAGGCGGGGCGCACACGCTCTCGGCCTTCCTGGAAGCGGGATGCCTTGATGCCCTTCACGTTTTCGTGTCTCCGGTCATCCTGGGGGCCGGCCGAATCGGTCTGACACGCAAGGCGTGCGACACTCTGGCGGACGCCCTGCGGCCCGCCGCCCGGGCGCATGTGTTTCCGGACGGAGACGTGCTGTTCGCCTGCGATCTCGCCCGAGACGCCGGCCACGTTGGCGACCTCGACCGTCCGCAACAAGCCGGGAGGGAGGGCCAAGCCCATGACAACCGAACGCATGACAACCGAGCCCGTGGCACCGAAGCCGACGACATCCGATCCAGCGATGTCCGCAGCCGCCGCACCCGCCGCCTACGTGCGGCCGGCTAGATGGCTGCACTGGATCATGGCGGTGCTGGTTTTGTCCGTGATCCCCGCCGGCTTCATCATGATGAACCTGCCGTCCGGGCCGGCGCAGGACTGGTTCTTCGACCTCCACCGGTCCATCGGCTTTACCATCCTGTGCCTCGCGGTGCTGCGGGTGGTGGTGCGCATCCTCAATCCACCCCCGCCCCGCCCCGCGAACCTGCCCTTTGCGCTGTGGCTGCCGGCGGAGATCATTCACTACATCCTGTACACGCTGCTCCTCGTGATGCCGCCGCTGGGCTGGCTCGCCTCCAACGCCTTCGGCTCGACGGTGAGCGTGTTCGGCCTGTTCAACCTGCCGAATCTGGTGAGCAAGGATGACGCCCTCGCCGACCTTTTCGGCGGCTGGCACCAGCGGCTGGCCTATCTGATCACGGCGCTGGTGATCCTGCACATCGCGGCCGGCCTGTGGCACGGCATCATCAAGCGCGACGGGGTGCTCTCGCGCATGCTGCCCCATCTCTCGCGCCGGCAGACCTAGCCTCAGGGCAACCGGCCGAACCGGGTGCCATGGCGCAACTGCCGGTGGCGCCACCACGCGCGGCATTACGGGAGATGGGAGGGGCCGGCACTTCGCATGCGTCTTCCGTTGACATGCCGGCGAAGCAATCCTACCACTTGTACTGCCGGCCGGTTTGTAATGCAGGATGGGTCGAGTTCTCGGCCCCTCCATAGGGGATCAAATCGCATGGCCCTACGCGTGTCCGGAAAGAATATCGACGTGGGCGAAGCCCTTCGTCTGCGTCTCACCGAGCGGGTCTCCGAAGTCCTCGCCAAATACTTTGATGGCGGATGGTCGGGACATGTCACCGTCTCCAGGGACGGCTCGGGCTACCGCTCCGAATGCCTGCTCCACCTCGATTCGGGTGTGAACCTGCAAGCGCATGGCAGCGCCCAGGACGCGAACTCCTGCGCCGATTCCGCGGTGGAGAAGATCGAGAAGCGCCTGCGGCGCTACAAGCAGCGCCTCAAGGATCGTCACGGCCACGGCAACGGTGGTGCCAATGACTTCGCCGCCCAGAGCTACGTCCTCAGCGCCGCGCCCGAAGGGGAGAGCGACGAGGAACTGGAAGGCTGGAGCCCCACCGTCGTCGCCGAGCAGGTGAGCCGCCTGCGCTCGCTGTCCGTCGCCGATGCCGTGGTGGAGCTGGACATCACCGGCGCGCCGGTGGTGGTGTTCCGCCATGCGGGGCATGGACGGCTGAGCGTGGTTTATCGCCGCCCGGACGGCCACGTGGGCTGGATTGATCCCGCGGCCGAAGATCTGCACTAGAACGCGATCCGATCAGGTTGCACCAACCTGATCGGCGATCGCCTTCTAACTTATTGAAGAAAGACGGGTTTACCGTTCGGGTTGAATTCATCCGGACGGCTCCGGCCGGAAGCCCTTCGGTTCGCGTGCGGACCATGGCTTGAGCGCGGAGCGCGATCCCATTAATGGAGGCCGCGACGACGACCTCCGGGAGGGGGGACCCTCCGCGTGTTGTACAGAGCCGGATCGGGCCGGGCGGCGAAGCAGGACCCTGCTTCCCTGCCCGGCATCCGGCTCTCGCGTCCGCCGCTTATTTCGAGCCTCGGCCGCTCGCCGCAGGGATCCGATCCATGCCTCTCGCCGACCTTCTCGCTCCGGAAGCAGTTTTTCCCATGCTGCGGGCGAGCAGCAAGAAACAGGCTCTCCAGGAATTGTCGCACCATGCGTCGGTCCTGATGGGCCGCGACCAGCGGGAGATCTTCGAGACCCTCCTCCAGCGCGAGCGCCTCGGCTCCACGGGCGTCGGCAACGGCATCGCCATTCCCCACGGCAAGCTGCCGGGGCTGACGAAGCTGTTCGGGATGTTCGCCCGGCTGGAGAAGCCCATCGATTTCGAATCGCTGGATGGCGCCCCGGTGGACCTGATCTTCCTGCTGCTCGCGCCGGAAGCCGCCGGCGCCGACCACCTGAAGGCGCTCGCCCGGGTCGCCCGCATGCTGCGCGATCCGGACGTGGTGGAAAAGCTGCGCGCCAACCGTGACGCCGGCTCGATCCACACCCTGCTCACGGCGGCGTCGGCCTCCAACGCCGCCTGAACGGCACGCTGCCCGGCATCAAAGGGCGCGAATCAGCTACCTGCCGCACACCCCCGATCCCAAGCGGACCGGCGACGTGCGGCAGATGCCTTGCTCGTCAACGCTCGGCTGAAAGCCTGATCAATGCACGCTGACGGGCACCAGCTGGTGCTCCATGGCATTGGCGAGGGCCGCCTCGCGGCTGTCCGTGAGCATGATGGGGGTGCCGTCCGCCGCATGCAGGGTGAACAGCTTCATCCCCGGCGCGATCTGCGGCGCCTGCGGGAACAGGGCCTGCACGTCCTCCGAGCGGATGGAGCGCACATAGGCGATCTCGCCGCCGCCGAGGACCGCTAGGGCTTCGGGGGTGATTTCCGCCGGGGTGATCTGGTTTTCGGTATCGTGTGTCATCTCAAAACTCCTCACTCCGGGCAATGCGGCACAGCTCCCCTCACGGGCGGGAGACGATGTCGATGCGCTTGGCGTGGCGAGCGGGTTCCGGGCGAACCAGATCCACCGAGAGCAGCCCGTTCTTCAGTTCCGCTCCGAGCACGTTCATGCCCTCGGCCAGAACGAAGGTGCGCTGGAACTGCCGGGCTGCGATCCCCCTGTGCAGGAATACACGACCCTGGCCATCCTCGACCTGGCGGCCCCGGATGGTCAGTTCCTTCTCGTCGAGGACGACTTCGAGCTGTTCCGCCGTAAAGCCCGCCACCGCCAGGGTGATCCTGAGGCGCAGCGGCTCGCTGGCGGCTTCGATCCTCTCCACATTGTAGGGAGGATAGCCCTCGGCACTCTTGGCGACGCGGTCGAGCGCCCGCTCGACCTCGTCGAACCCCAGGAGAAACGGGGACGACAGCGAAGACATCCGCGACATCGGTCAAAGCCCTCGTCAAGCGACTTTGCATTGCCGGGCGCGCACCGCTCCGGCCGCGCCCGCCGGGGCCCTTACGGCACCCCGACCCTGCCGATATGGGGAGCGCGTCCCTCCCCCGCAAGACGACGCCGTTGGTCTCAGGCGGCGCGCCGCGGCCCCACGGCGGTGCGGGGGGCGAAGCTGTCGGCGTCCGCCGCCAGCCAGTCGGCCCCGTAGGCCGTCTCGTCCGGCGTCTCCAGCAGCGCGCCGGCGGCAAGGAAGGGATAGAGCCGGTCCAGCGGCTTCACCTCGATGGGGCTCACCCGGTGCCACACATGGTGCGGCAACAGCTCGCCGGGATGGGAGAGGCCCGCCGCCGCCACCAGCTCGGCCAGCGCATGCACCGTATGGCGGTGGAAGCTCTCCACCCGCTCCGCCTTCTCCGGCACCACCAGCCCGCGCTGGAGGTGGGGATCGTTGGTGGTGACGCCGGTGGGGCAGGTGCCGGTGTGGCAGCGCATGGACATGACGCAGCCCAGGGAGAACATGAAGGCGCGGGCCGCGTTGCACCAGTCGGCGCCGATGGCCATGTTCGCCGCCATGGAGAAGCCGGAGGTGACCTTGCCCGAGGCGGCGAGCCGCACCTCCGGGCGCAGCCCGGTGCCCACCAGGGCGTTGCGCACCAGGATCAGCCCTTCCCGGAGCGGCATGCCGAGATGATCGGCGAGCTCGGGCGGGGCCGCGCCGGTGCCGCCCTCGGCGCCGTCCACCACGATGAAATCCGGCCGGATGCCGGTCTTCAGCATGGCCTTGGCAAGGGCGAACACCTCGCTGGGATGACCCACGCACAGCTTCAGTCCCACCGGCTTGCCGCCGGACAGATCGCGCAGGTGGGCAACGAACTCCATCATCTGCGCCGGGGTGGAGAAGGCGGAGTGGCGGGCGGGGGAAATGCAGTCCTCGCCCATGGGGATGCCGCGGGTCTCGGCGATCTCCGGCGTCACCTTGGCGGCGGGCAGCACGCCGCCGTGACCGGGCTTGGCGCCCTGGGAGAGCTTGATCTCCACCATCTTCACCTGGGGGTCGGCGGCGCGCTCGGCGAAGCGCTCGGGCGAGAAGGTGCCATCGCGGTTGCGGGCGCCGAAATAGCCCGAGCCCAGCTCCCACACGATGTCGCCGCCATGGGTGCGGTGATAGGGCGAGAAGCCGCCCTCTCCGGTGTCGTGATAGAAGCCGCCGGTCCTGGCCCCGAGATTGAGCGCCTCGATGGCATTGCGCCCCAGCGAGCCGAAGCTCATGGCCGAGATGTTGAGAACCGAGGCGGAATAAGGCTTGGCGCAGGCCGGCCCGCCCACGCTCACGCGGAACGGCTCGTGCGCCACCGGCTCCGGCGCGAGGGAATGGGTCATCCACTCATATTCGGCGGAATAGGTGTCCAGCTCGGTGCCGAAGGGCTGGCGGTCTTCCTGGTTCTTGGCCCGCGCATAGACGATGGAGCGCTCATCGCGGTTGAACGGGCGCTCGGAGAGGTCGTCTTCCATGAGATACTGGCGCAGATAGGGTCGCAGCGCCTCGAATACCCACCGCACCGAGCCGACCACCGGATAGTTGCGCAACAGCGAGTGCTCGGACTGGGTGATGTCGAACACCCCCACCAGCACCAACGGGAACAGCACGCAGAACACGATCAGCCATGCCGACTGGTCGGTGAAGGACAGGACGAGGCTCAACAGGGTGACGGCCACCAGCGCGATGAAGACGCTGTAGCGGGCAAGAAGCGCCGCGAGGCTGGGGGAGATCAGGCGGCGGCTTGGGGG
>NZ_JAIVFO010000144.1 GCF_029991245.1 Xanthobacter autotrophicus | reverse complement strand
TGCCCTCCCGCAAGGCCGATGCCCAAAGCGCCAGCATATCCTCAACCGACGCACCACCAATCATCAGATCCCGAATCATGGTCGCCCATCGATTCAGAAACCCTAGCAAAACGCAACTGTAGTGCTAAGTGCCGATCGGGCTCGCGGACACTGACATCGACATGACCCGCAAGATCATCGAGGTGGCCAAGCCCCTCGGCATCGAGGTGCACGACCACATCATCGTCGGCAAGGACGGGCATGCGAGCCTGAAGGGGCTGCGGCTGATCTGACGCGGTCAGAACACAGCGCTTGCGGGATGGCGTGAAGCCGCTTCAGAGCGCGGGAGAGCTCCAGCGTGGAAACACCAGGCGGGTGCCATTGACAGGCTCATATTTCGTGTTACTCAATGTAACATGAAATGGAGTTGATCATGGCGGCGAGGCCCTATCGGCAGGTGGCGCGGGAGAGCGCGGTGCGCGGCACCGAGCATCAGATCGTCGAGGCCTTCGCGACGCTGATGGAGACGCGCTGGTTCGACGAGGTCACCCTGGACGAGATCGCCGCAGCAGCCGGCACCACGCGCCAGACGGTGATCCGCCGCTTCGGCAGCAAGGCCGGTGTATTGAGCGCGCTCGCGGCGCAGCAGGACAGCACGATCCGGACGCATCGCTGGCAGGACGCGCCGGCCGACGTCGCCGGCATCATCGGCGTCCTCATCGCCGACTACGAGCGCAGCGGCGATCTGGTGGTGCGCACGTTGAACCAGGAGGATCGCATCCCCGAGTTCGGCGCAGTTCTGGACCAGGGCCGCAGCGGCCACCGGGAATGGATCTCGGACATGTTCCGCCCGTGGCTCGACAAGTGCGAAGGCGCGCGGCGGGACGACCTGCTCGCCGAGCTTCTGGCGGTGACGGACGTCTGGGTCTGGCACCTCATGCGCCGTCGGCAGGGCCACGATGCCGAGCGGACACAGCGCCTTATGACGCAGATCGTGGAGCGGCTGCTCCGCGAGGAGTGAAGGGCGCCGGCGCCCGAACGCCGGCATATAAGGAGGATGGAGATGGAACCCACACTGGCCCCCACGGGCCGGCTGCGCATCGTCGTGGCCGGATGGGAGGGCGGCGGCAACGTGCCGCCGACACTGGCCGCCGTCGAGGCGCTCTGCGCCCGCGGCCACGACGTGACCCTCGTCGCCGACGATTCCATCGCCAGCGACGCACGGGCGGCGGGCGCGCATTTCGTGGGCTGGAAGCGGGCGCCGAACCGGCCCGACCGCTCGGCTGCGAGTGCTCCGGTGCGCGACGGCGAGTGGCCCGATCCGTTCGCCGTCATGGCGGCCTGGTCCGAGCGGGTCTTCCTCGGCCCCTCCGAGGCCCATGCGCGCGATCTCATCGACGTGATGACGGTGCGCCCGACCGATCTCCTGATTGCCAGCGACCTGCTGTTCGGAAGCGTGCTGGCGGGAGAGGTGGCGCAGATCCCCACCGCTGTCCTGGCGCCCAACGTCTCGCTCTCCCCGCTGCCGGGGCATCCCCCGTTCGGTCCCGGCTTCCTTCCGGCCGCGAGCGCCGCCGATCACGCGCGTGACCGTGCGGCCGCCGGGGCGGTGGAGGCATTGTGGAACGGCTTCCTTCCGCATCTCAACGCCGCGCGCACGTCGCTGGGGCTTCAGCCCCTCGCCCGCGCGCTTGACCAGATGCGCGCGGCCGACCTCCAGTTGCTGGCGACGAGCGCGGCCTTCGATTTTCCCGTCGCCGGGCTTCCCGGGGAGGTCCGCTACATCGGGCCGCTGCTGCGTGAGCCGAGCTGGGCCGCGGGGCGCGGGGATGGCTTCGAGGGAACGGCGGGGCCGCGCGTGCTGGTCTCCTTCAGCACCACGGAACAGGGGCAGCGCGCCGTGCTCGCCCGCCTCGTGGAGGTGCTCGGCGCCCTGCCGGTGGAGGCGATCGTCACGCTCGGCGACATGCTCGAAGCCTCCGACCTTCCGGCCCGTCCCAATGTGCGGGTCGTGGCGTCCGCCTCGCATGAGGCGATCCTGCCGCGAGCGACCCTTGCCATCACCCATGGCGGGCATGGCACCACCCTGCGCGCGCTCCGGCACGGCGTGCCGCTGCTGGTCCTGCCCATGGGCCGCGACCAGAACGAGAATGCCGCGCGTGTCGAATATCACGGCGCGGGCCTGAGGCTCGACCCGGCGAGCGACGCCGGCGCCATCGCCGCAGCCATCTGCCGGCTGATCGATCAGCCCGCCTTCGTGCAGAATGCGCGCAGGATCGCCGATGCCCTGCGTGCCGAGGCGCCGGCGCGGGAGCGCTTCGTTGCGGAGATCGAAGATCTTGCGGCCCGGCGTCGGGCCCGTCCGACCTGCGCGGCCTGAGGCGCCGCCTCCAACATTTCACATCTCTTGTGGTCGTGACCTCCGCATTCCCCCGCGGCGGAGGAATGAGGAGCCGTGCCCCGGCGTAGGTGTAATCCGCGCCGGGGCACGCTCACGGCCGCGGCTCCATTCCGGCTGGGGGAAGAGTTGGCGATGGAGAGCGTTCTCGCTGCAAAGGAGGCCACCGGAGGGGGCTCGGTCATTGACCCTTGGCAATCGCTGCCTCTGCCCCCCTGCTACAAAAGAGAACGCGTTGCCCGATCAGCTTGCGATGCAAGCAGATCGACGGGTGCTCTCGCGGGCTGATAAGGCTAAATCCTACCGCCGCAGAGAACTGAGCCCGACATAATCACGAGCAACGTCGGTCGTTCAGAACCGTTTTCCCAAAGCGGAGCCTTCACAATGTGCGCCGATCGTGGGAAGCAACTGGATCGAAAGTCGATTTGCCTTTCGGCCCGTGGCGCTTCCTCCGGAGACTATAATGATCGGCGAAATCGGGAGCTTCGGCGTGCGGCGAGGCGGCCACCGCCGTTATCTTTTGGCATTTTGCGCGATCATCGCGGTTTCCGCTGCGCAGTGCCTGCCTTCCGCGGCCCAGGTGCCGGATCGCGCCAGCGTCGGCGACTTTGACGCCAGCAAGCTCCCGCGGGTTCCCGGTGCCAAGGACGTTTTCGCCAGCCCAGCTACGACGATCTTCGTCTCACCCCAGGCGATCGGCCCGACGGCTGACGCGGTCGAAAAGGCGCTCACCGCCCTCGGCTGGCAAAAATATGCCGCGCCAAACGCGGCCTCTGCTGAAAACCCGACGATGAAGACCATGACGTTAAAGAAGGGATCGCAGGCCCTCAACGTTTTCATCACGGTCGCGCCAGCGCAGAATAACGCCATCAGCGTACAATATTCCGCTGTGCCGCTGAAGGTGGACCTGCCTTTCACGGCCGATGCCGCCAATATCGAATATTCGCCAGACAGGCCGTCGTTGAGCCTGACAAGCGGCGAGCCGGTCGAAAAGCTCCTCGATTTCTACCGCCGGGAACTCGCCGGCCGCGGCTGGTTCCTGTGGTCGGCAAGGGCCAATGGAAAGCAGGCGCCGGGAGGTCCTTCGGGAACGCTCCATGACGGCGGGGGCTACGCCTATTTCGTCAGCGACCAGAGCCCGAAAACGGCCTTGGCACTGGTGCTGCAGAAGGCCGACGCCGGAAAGGTCAGGGTCGAGATCAAGCCGCAGCCGATCAGCATTCTCGAGAACGCCCGCCAAGTCTATCTCAGCCGCGACAATGTCGCGCCTCTGGTCGTCGTCTCCGATCTGCCGCGCCTCCCGGGCGCACGTGACACGGGAAAGTCAACCGCCGAGCGCGTATCTTACTCCGTTCCCGGCAATGTTCCCGCCACGACCGCGGCGATCAAGGCACTGCTGGCTGCCCAGGGTTGGAGCTTCTATGTGGTTCCGCTGGATGACCGGCATTCGACCTGGCTGACCTTCATCAAGGGGCAGCAGGGCCTTTCGGTTCGGTTCACCCTTTCGCCCGGCAGGAACGAGGACACCACGGATCAGACCACGGTGGAGTATGTGGCCGATCGGTTGCAATTCGCGCCGCCGGTTCCGGACGACGCCCTCGACGTGGTGTTCGACGAGCATCGGCCTTATCTCAGCCTGACCTCCGGCGGCACGCCGCAGAGCCTGCGTGAATTCTATGCCCGCAAGCTCGCCGAAAGCGATTGGGAGTTGCTCCCGGATGCGGACATCGCGGCGAAATGGCCGAATGCGAAGCTCGATCCAAAGCCCGCGAATGGTGACATCGCCTATTTCACGCGCGGCAATACCCGGCCGCTCGCGCTCGTCTTGCGGGCAAGCGACCACGGCAGGACGTTGGTGGAGCTGAAAACACCCTTCTTCGCCGAACTGCAATCGGTCGAGGCCGATGGCGACATCTTCGGCCTGCCGGTCCCCAAGCCGCGCAGGAATGCGGGTGGCACGAATGGCGGGACTGGGAGAGAGATCCACGTCCAGGTCCAGGCGAGCCTCGAAGCGGTGCTGTCGTTCTACAGGGGGGCGCTTTCGGCGCGCGGGTGGAACGAGGATGCGCCGCGCAGTACGATCGGTCCGGACGAGGCGGTGGTGAATTTCACCTTTCCCGAAGGCACGGCGACTCTGAAGGTTGCTCGCCAGTACGGGCTGACGACCGTCAGCCTTATAGAGAAAATCACCAAGCCCAAGACCAATGGCGTGACGGGCGGCGGCTCGGTCAATGACATGCTGCAGCAGGCCCAGCAGATGATGCGCGCGGCCGAATCGATGCCCGGCGGTGCCGCGATGCCGCAGGCCCCCGCGCACGGGGCCGGCGATTCCGTCGAACCGCTGCGGCCGCTCGCGGGCGGCAGCGCGCCTATCCCGCTCCCGGAGACCGCGCGGGACGTCGATTTCGACGGCGAGGACGGAACGCTCCAATTCACGAGCGCGTCCAACGTCAAGTCGATCGCCGAGTTTTTCCGGTCGGCCCTGAAGCAGTCCGGATGGCGCGCGAAGCCAGGCGTGATCAACAACGCAAACATGGCGCAGCTCCAATTCGCCAAGGGGAACAAGGATCTCTCCATCACGGTCATGAAGATGGGGCCCAGCACCAATGTGAATGCGCGGGGCTCGGGCCTGCAGATTGCGGGCGCGAAGCCCGATGAGCCCGCCCAGAAGAACGAAAGTCGTACGGGCGGTGCGCCAGCGCCGTCGGCAGATGATCTCATCGTCGAGGAGAGCGCGGGGCTGCCGGTTCCCAAGCGCCACACCATGTCGGAAGGAACCCAGACCCCGTTCCGGCGCGAGCTCAACGCCAATGTGCCGCTCGACCTCGCCGCGGTTCTGGAATTCTACCGGCGCGAGCTTGGCAATCGAAACTGGAAAGAGGAGGCCAAAGGCCAGGTGGTCGCGGCCGACCGTGCGACGGTCCGCTTCGCCTCCCCCGAAGGGCCCGCCGTGTTGAAGCTCGGTCGAAAGGGCAATGAAACAACGGTCACCCTGAGCCTGAAAAATCCGGAGGCGGCCCGGAAAGCGGGCATTTTGCCGGAAGCCGGAAAGGCCCGCGTGATGTTCGGCAATATCATGCCAGACGAAGTATCACTCACCTTCAATAATCGGGCGATCAAGGTCGCGGGAAATGCTGGAACCAAGGCGCCTGACGGGCCAACCTTGGATCTCGCGCCCGGAAAATACAAATATTCGATCAGAACAGGCGGAAGGGTTCAGGCCGACGAAGTGGAGGTTCGCTCCGACGAAACCTGGGGACTGATGATCGGCCCCGGGGGGGTGCTGGCGCTGCAGGCCTATTGATCGGCATGGAGTCCGGTTTCATACGGGCTCGCATTGGTGACGATTCAGACGGCGGCGAGGGTATCGGCTGCGTCCTCACGGTGCCGGCCTTCGATTCGTTGGCGACGTGAGAGACGCCGCCTTGTGTCGGCCTCGTCGATGAGGGCGCCGATCTGCTGGATGCTGCAGAACAGGCGTGCAAAGGCGAGCGAACGGTCTTTACGCCATGCGCGTCTGCGGCCTGATAATCGCGCCTTCCAACATCGCGCCTTTTAGCCTATCGCCTTTTGAAAGGTCCCGTGGTGTTAGTCGACGGAGCGAGGATTCTGCGTTTGATGCGGCGCGGATGAAGGCCGGGAACGTGAGCGCCGTGAACCTCGAAGCCATACACCGCCTCTGGGACGAATTGTCGGACTTCGAGGCCGGTCAATCACCGATAGCGGCCGCCCACCTCATGACGGCGCTCTGCGAAGCGACGGGGGCCTGGAACGCCACTTGGGCCGGTGCCATCCGTCTTGGGGATGTGGCCCCCGCCGATCCCCTTCAGGGCTGGCGCGTCGCGGCCATGCAGGCCTTGCATCCGGTCCAGCCGCACCCGGATGAACAGCATTTCAAGGAGATCATGGAGGTCTGGGACCGCCGCGAGATCGATCCCTCCTTCCTTCTGCCCATGCAAAACGTAGGCACGTTCCGAACCTATTCCTTCCGCCGGGAACTCCCTTCGGACTGGTTCGAGACGCCGTTCTATCAGCGGCACTACGGTTCGGTGGGGACGCACGATGCGGTCTTCGTCGCCTTTCCCCTGAATGCCGATTGCGAATCCCACTTCGGCTTTTATTCGCGCAAGACCTTCACTGACGAGGGGATCGCGCAGCTCGTCCACGCGCTGCGCGGCATCAAGTGGTTTCACCGCCATCTCATGCTGGGGCACGGCCTCATCATGGCCTCTTCGCCTCTGACGCCGGCGGAGCGGCGGGTGCTGCATATGCTGCTCACCAAGGCCACGGAAAAGGCGATCGGTCGCGAGCTGGAAATCGCCACCTCCACGGCCCACCAGCACGTCACGCGCATCTTCCGCAAATTCGGCGTGAGCAGCCGCGCGGAACTCATGAGCCTATGGCTCAATGGCGCCGGCTAACCGCTAATCGGTATGGGTTCTTCCCGGCCACATCTCGGAGGCTGACTAAGCCTCCAAGGGAACCGATGAGCCATTCCTGAGATAAGCCTTACCTCAGAATTTCCAGGCGAATTCCGCCGAGAACGCGCTCTGGGAGGCGCCGGAGGCGATCTGCCCGTTATATTTGACCGAAAGGGTGGCAAGCTCGGAGGCGGCATAGCCCAGCCCCGCGCCCACCAGCACCGCATCCCGCGCGATGGGGGCGCCCGCCACCTGGAAGGGTGTCGTCCCGCCGGCAAAGAGCATGCTCGCATACGGCGTGGTGTCGCCGAAGGCGTGCTGCCAGCCGAGGGTCACGCTCGGGGTCAAAGGCCGCCCCAGCACACCGATGGAAGTGGCGAGCCGCATGCCGAGCGTCGAATAGGTCGTCTCGAACGATGCGGTGCTGACGCCGAGCGCCGCCGCCCCGCCGGTCTCGGTGAGGGAGGCGCCATCGAGGTTGAGATAGGCCAGCCCCG
The DNA here is from genome assembly GCF_029991245.1 of Xanthobacter autotrophicus. Taxonomy (GTDB): domain Bacteria; phylum Pseudomonadota; class Alphaproteobacteria; order Rhizobiales; family Xanthobacteraceae; genus Xanthobacter; species Xanthobacter autotrophicus_C. Next base: position 4,359 of record NZ_JAIVFO010000144.1, on the reverse strand, counting down.
CGAACGGCTCCACGTCGATGGTGCCGAAGGTGACGCCATAGGCCAATTCGCCGAAGGCCTGGAAAGAGCCTGAGCTATAGCCGCCGGAGAGCGTCTCATAGAAGCCGGGGAAGGCGACGGTGCGGTCCAGGGAGACATCGTGCCAGCCATAGGTCAAGGCCCCGCGCGTGGCGAGGCGGCCGAACTGGGCCGCGCCGTAAAGGCCCATGTCGTAAGTGTCGATGGAGCCGGAGGAGGCCCGGTCCGCCATATCGAAATTGGACCGGCCATAGCCGCCGAAGAGGCCGGCGCGGGCAGTCTCGCTCACCGCCACGTCGGCGCCGATGAGGAAGCCGCCAATGGTGTTGGAGACCGAGGCCGCATTGGTGTTGCCGTTGGTTTCGCCCCAGCCGCCATAGCCCTGCGCCCACAAGGTGGGGGTGAGGCCGGCCCCGAGATGGGCGGTGGCCGGCGCCTTCACCGGCATGGCATAGCCGAGCGGCGCGGCGCCTTCCGGCGTGAGCGCCTGGATGAGGCGCGCGCCCACCGCATCGCGGACATAGCTCGATTGCTGCACGATCACCGTGCCGGCCGAAGCATAGGCCTCGCCCGAGAGCGCGGCGAACGTGGCCCCCGGCGTTGTGCCCTTGGGCAGAGCGAGAATGGCGTCATAGATGGGATTGCCGTCGCCGAGGGTCTGGGCGGCGTTGGCGGCACCGGCCTCGTTCGGCGTGCGGGCGAAGGTGGTGAACGCGATGTCGTTATAGATCAGCCCCAGATACACATTGTGAGTGTCGTAGGAGAGGCCCGGATCGAGGAAGATGTAAGTGCTGGTGGGCAGGTCGCCGGTGAGCGAACCGAACGTGCCGGTGACCGTGCCGGAGGTGGTGATGATGGCGTAGGCCGTTCCCGGCAGGAACACCGCCGCGCCGGCATTCACGGCGACGGATGCGCCGGAAGACAGGGTGACGGCCCCCGTGGCATCGATGAGGTCGTGGTCGCCGCCGGCGGTCACGTCCACCCGGTAGACCGAGCCGGAATTGAAGGCGACGTCGCCCTTCACGGTGAGGGTGCCCGGCGAATTGCCCGGTGCCGCAACGCCCCCTGAATTGACCACGAGCCCGCCGATTGTGCCCTGGCCGGCCAGAACGCCGCCGGTCTGCACGGTGAAGACGGAGGCGCCGAGGGCCGCATTGGCGAGGGTGACGGTGCCATCTTCAACGAATGTACCGCCGCTGAAGGTGCCGGACGATCCGAGCTGCACCGTGCCGCCGCCGCGGAAGGTCATGGTGCCCGCGCCGGAAAGGCCGCCGCTGAAGCCATAGGCATCGGAGCGGTCGAAGACCAAGGCGGCATTGTTCAGCACATCGCCGGTGAGGGAGCCCGTGGTGCCGCCATCGCCGATCTGCAGCGTGCCGGCGGAAATGGTCGTGCCGCCCGCATAGGTGTTGGCGCCGGTGAGGATGAGGGCGGACGCCCCCTCCTTGGTCAGGGTGCCATCGCCGGAGATGACCCCGGCGAACGTGGCGTCTGAGCCCTGGTTGACGGTGAGCGCCTTCGTGCCGAGCGCGATCGCCCCATCGGTGCTGCCGGACAGGGTCCTGATGGTGGTGCCGGCGCCGTCGATGCCGGAGATGTCGAGCGTGGCATTCACCGCGACGGCGGTCGAGTTGGCGATGGAGCCCGCGCCCGACAAAGCCAGCGTGCCGGCGTCGATCACCGTCTTGCCGGTGAAGCCGATGTTGGCGCCGGTGAGGGTGAGGGTGGACGCCCCCTCCTTGGTGAAGGCGCCGCTGCCGGAGAGGACGCCGGCGAATGTGGCGTCGGCGCCCTGGTTGACGGTGAGCGCCTTCGTGCCGAGCGCGATCGCCCCATCGGTGCTGCCGGAGAGGGTCTTGATGGTGGTGCCGGCGCCGTCGATGCCGGAAATGTCGAGCGTGGCATTCACCGCGACGGCGGTCGAGTTGGCGATGGAGCCCGCGCCCGACAAAGCCAGCGTGCCGGCGTCGATCACCGTCTTGCCGGTGAAGCCGATGTTGGCGCCGGTGAGGGTGAGGGTGGACGCCCCCTCCTTGGTGAAGGCGCCGCTGCCGGAGAGGACGCCGGCGAATGTGGCGTCGGCGCCCTGGTTGACGGTGAGCGCCTTCGTGCCGAGCGCGATCACCCCATCGGTGCTGCCGGAGAGGGTCTTGATGGTGGTGCCGGCGCCGTCGATGCCGGAGATGTCGAGCGTGGCATTCACCGCGACGGCGGTCGAGTTGGCGATGGAGCCCCCGCCCGACAGAGCCAGCGTGCCGGCATCGATCACCGTCTTGCCGGTGAAGCCGGCATTGGCGTTGGTGAGGGTGAGGGCGGACGCCCCCTCCTTGGTGAAGGCGCCACTGCCGGAGAGGACCCCGGCGAATGTGGCGTCTGCTCCCTGGTTGACGGTGAGCGCCTTCGTGCCGAGCGCGATCGCCCCATCGGTGCTGCCGGACAGGGTCTTGATGGTGGTGCCGGAGCCGTCGATGCCGGAAATGTCGAGCGTGGCATTCACCGCGACGGCGGCCGAATTGGCGATGGAGCCCGCGCCCGACAGAGCCAGCGTGCCGGCGTCGATCGCCGTCTGGCCGGTGAAGCCGGCATTGGCGCCGGTGAGGGTGAGGGTGGACGCCCCCTCCTTGGTGAAGGCGCCGCTGCCAGACAGGGCGCCGGCGAATGTGGCGTCTTCGCCCTGGTTGACGGTGAGCGCCTTCGTGCCGAGCGCGATCACCCCATCGGTGCTGCCGGATAGCGTCTTGATGGTGGTGCCGGCGCCGTCGATGCCGGAGATGTCGAGCGTGGCATTCACCGCGACGGCGCTCGAGTTGGCGATGGAGCCCCCGCCCGACAGAGCCAGCGTGCCGGCGTCGATCACCGTCTTGCCGGTGAAGCCGATGTTGGCGCCGGTGAGGGTCGCCGTGCCGTCGCCGGCCTTGGTGAAGGCGCCGCTGCCCGAAAGGGCGCCGTCCACCGTTGCCGTGGTGCCGCTCGCAGTCTCCAGGGTGCCCCCGTTCGTCAGAAGGACGAGGTCGCCGGAGAGCGTGAGGCTGGCAGTGGTGCGCAGGGTGCCGCCGTCGAACGTGGTGGTGAGGAAGGACGGGCCGGCCCCTTCCAAGGTCTTCGCATCGGCGATGGCGAGCACGCCGCCCGTGAGGGTCCAGCTCAGGCCGCTGGCATTGGTGCCGGTGCCGGTCCACTCGCCGCCCACCACCGACAAGGCGTTGAAGCCCACATATTGGGTGCCGGAGAGCGAGCCCGAGAGGGTCGGCACCACCTGGCCCACGTCGAACGCGGCCGCGGCCGTGCCGCCGAGCGTCAGGGCATCGCCGCCATTGGTGGTGCCGCTCAAGGAGAGCACATTGCCGGTGAAGGAATAGCCCGCCTGAAGCTCCAGCGTGTTGCCGCCGCCGGACAGCTCCATCGCATTGGCGCGCGTCACCCCATCGCCGGAGAGTCCGCCGACAATGGAACCGGCGTTCTTGATGGTGGAACCGCCGGTGGAGATGACACCAACCGCGCCGAGACCGCCCACGCCGTCCACTCCAGGGTCGCCGGCAGGGGCAAAGCCGCTTCCCCCGCCCTCCACGCGAGCCCCTCCCAGGCCCCCCAGTCCGGCCATTCCTCCGTCGCCGCCGATGATCGTGCCTGTATTGGTGAGGCTGAAGCCGGAGCCGCTCACGCCGGCACCGCCATTGCCCCCGTTCCCGCCGTTTCCGCCCGTCCCGCCTTTGGCGGGGATGGCGCCGCTGCCGCCGCTGCCGCCCGCGCCGCCATCGCCGCCCTTGCCGCCGCTGATCGTGCCGGAAGTGGTGATGGAAAAATCCGTGCCGGTGACGCCGTCACCGCCCGCGCCGCCGTCACCGCCGCGCCCACCATTGCCGCCGCCTTTGGCGGCACCCGAGACGTTCACAGAATTTTGGAAGTCGCCGCTGCCGCCAGGCCGGAAGGAACCGGCCGACCCGCCAGAGCCGCCTGCGCCGCCTTCACCACCGGTGCCGCCTTCGGCTCCTGCGCCGCCCGCGATCGATCCGGCATTGGTCACGGTGAAGGAACTGCCGCTGACGCCTGCGCCGCCGGCTCCACCCGTGCCGCCGGCGCCACCGGCTCCCCCCACACTGCCGTCGCCGCCCCTGCCGCTTACGCCGGTGCCGGAGGCATCACCCACAGCGGGACCGACGTCAACTCGTACGTTGCCGCCCACGCCGCCCTGGCCTCCGACGCCCGCGGCGCCCCCGGCGCCGCCTTCGGCTCCCGCGCCGCCTGTGAGCGTTCCGCGGTTCGTCAGATCGAAGAGCGTGCCGGTGACGCCGACGCCCCCGGCGCCCCCGGTCCCGCCTTCACCCCCGTTGCCGCCCGCAC
>NZ_JAIVFO010000143.1 GCF_029991245.1 Xanthobacter autotrophicus | reverse complement strand
GTGACCGCCCGATCCCCGCGCTGCCGGATGTGGGCGACCGCCCCGAACCCGACGCCCCGCCCGCATCGCAGCAGCCCGCCGCAGCCGACGACCTCGACCTGCTCGATCATTTGCCCCTCGGGCTGCTGGTGCAGCAGGATGGCGCGGCGGCCTATGCCAACCGCACCCTGCTGGCCCTGACCGGCTGGGAGGACCTGACCGACATCGCGGCGGCCGGCGGGCTCGACACCCTGCTGGTGCGCGACGGCGCCAGCCTGCATCTCGCCACGGCCACCGGCAGCCGCCTTCCGGTGGAGGTGCGCCTGGTGGCGGCGCCCTTCCTCGGCCGGCCGGCACTGGTCCATGTGATCCGGCCCCTGAGCGAAGCGGAAGGTCGCGAGGCCCGCGCCATCACCCGCCGCGCGGCGCTCGACATGGTGCCGTGGCCTGTCTTCCTGCTGGAACCGGAAGGCACCATCCGGCTCGCCAACCGGGCCGCCGCCGAACGAACCGGCTTCTGCGCCCTGGATCTTGCCGGCGAGCCGTTCATCGTCGCGGTGGCGCCGGAAGACCGCTCGGCCGTGGTGGCCGCCCTCGACCGGGTGGCGGCGGGCGCGGCCGGCGAACAGATCACGCTCACCCTGCGCGACCGCGCCGGCACCCTTTCGCCGGCCCGCGCCGGTATCACCCGCGCCGGCGCCGACGACCAGATGCTGTGCGTGGTGGTGGACCCCGATGCGCCGGCCGTTCCAGCGGCGGCTGGCGAGGCGCCCGACCTTCTGCCCCGATTCGCCAGCCGGCTGCGGCAGGCCCTGGCCGCGCCCCTGGCCCGCCTCGCCGGCACGCTGCCGCCTGCCGCCCTGCCCGAGCCGGCGCGCAACGCATTCGCCGTCGTCGCCGCGACCCTCGACGACCTCGCAACCCTTGCGACCGAAGAGGAAAAGGCCGCGCCCGAACGGTGCGACCTCGCCGGGCTGGTGACCGCCACGGCGGCCGCGCTGGCGCCCGCGGCGCGGCGCCGGGGCATCGCGCTCCGGCTGGATGCGCCGGACACGGTGAGGGTGACGACCCGGCGCCCGCAGGTGACCCGGCTGGCGCGGCTGATGCTGGAAGAGGCGCTCGCGGCCACGCCGGCGGGCGCCAGCGTCAGCGTCTCGGTGTTTGACGACGGGGCTGCCGGCGCCTGCCTTCAGGTCAGCGACGGCGGTGCGGCGCTGGACGAGGTGGCGCTGGCGGCGGCCCGCGATCCGCTCGCGCCCCGTCCCGCCCCGTCAGCCGACCGCTTCGCCGCGGCCGGACGCCCCCTGCGGCTGGCGCGTCTGATGCGGGAGGCCGAGGCGCTCGACGGTACATTCGAGGTGGCGCCGGAGCCGGCCCGCGGCATGATCGCGCGCCTGCGCCTGCCGCCGGGATAGCATCAAGACCGACGCCGCTGGTAGAATGCCGCCGCCTGCGGTGGCGAGGCACCGCCGTGGTCGCTCCCGGAAAGTGGAATTATTCCATTCTTGTAGCCTAAGACCGTGAAGACGGTGGCGGAAGCACCATGTCGCAGTTCTACGGAGTTGACGAACGCCACCCTTTCCTGCGAAAAATGTAATAGAAACAACTTTTTAGAAGTTTTCCAATTCAGCCTTTCCGAGCTTGGCCATGATCGTTTGTTCATGCAACGTCTTTTCAGACCGTCAAGTGCTCGACGCCCTTGCCGGATCCCAGGGATTGCGCACCCCCGGCGAGGTTTATCGCTGTCTCGGTTGCTCTCCCCAGTGCGGCCGCTGCGCCCGCACCATCCGCGCCCTGATGGACCAGGTGCAGGCGCACAATTGCGGGGCCTGTGCTGACGACTGTCCGGTCGCGGCCATCACCGGCATGGTGGCGGCGGAGTAACGGCTCAACCCTCACGTCTCGAACCCACCTGCTTCCGCTGCGGAATGAAATCGCGCGGGTATTCCTTCACCGGTGTTGCATCGAGATTAGAATTGATCTAACGATGAATCCAAACAAGATGCCATCAGGCCTCAGGAGCGGAATATGAAGGGTGATGCAAAGGTTATCGAGTACCTCAATAGGGGGCTGCGCTCGGAGCTGACCGCCATCAACCAGTACTGGCTCCACTACCGTATGCTCGACAATTGGGGTTACAAGGCCCTCGCCAAGAAGTGGCGCGCCGAGTCCATCGAGGAGATGGTGCACGCGGACAAGTTCACCGACCGCATCCTGTTCCTCGACGGCTTCCCGAACATGCAGGTGCTGGATCCGCTGCGGATCGGCCAGGACGTGAAGGAAATCCTCGATTGCGATCTGGCCGCCGAACTGGACGCGCGGGCGCTCTACCAGGAAGCCGCCACCTACTGCCACTCGGTGAAGGACTATCCGAGCCGCGACCTCTTCGAGGAACTGATGGCGGACGAGGAAGGCCACATCGACTTCCTTGAGACCCAGCTGGACCTCGTCTCCAAGCTCGGCCTGCAGCTCTACGCCCAGCACCATATCGGCGAACTGGACGACTGAGTCGCCTGCGCCAACGCGCAAGACAGGCACGATCGAAAAGACAGCCACAATCGAAAGCCCGGCCTCGCGCCGGGCTTTTTCGTTTCCGTCCCCGGCTGGAGCCCCTGCCGGTCAGCGAAAAACGGTTGCCTCTCAAATCCGCAGCGCAGGCCGCAGCACTGGACATCGACGCGTTTGAAGGCTCAAGCCAACGCGACGGCACGGTGGCGATCAATCACATTATAATTGGAATCATTTGAAAGAATAATTAGATGCTTTCCAATGTTTTCACTCCCCTTTCTTCTTCGTTGACGGAACGCAAAGCGAAAGGTTAGCCACAATCCCATCTTGCCGAAACGGCCCTGCGGCCGAAGCACAGAGGGATACCGATGGCCGAGTTCCACCCCTTTTGCCGCGCCGTCTCGCGCCGCACATTTTCGCGCAATCTCCTTTCGCGCGATCTCTTCTCGCGCGGCCTGCTCCTTTCGCGCGGCCTGCTTGCCGGCGGCGCGCTGCTGCTGGCGAGCCCGCTTCTGGCGCCCCACGCCGCCGTCGCGCAGCAGGTGGTGAACGTCTACACCACCCGTGAGCCCGGCCTCGCTGCCCCCCTGTTCGAGGCATTCACCAAGGCCACCGGCATCGAGGTGAAGAGCGTCTACATCAAGGACGGCCTCGCCGAGCGCGTGAAGGCGGAGGGCGCAAGTTCCCCTGCCGACGTGCTGATGACCGTGGACGTGGGCAATCTGCTCGACGTGGTGGACGCCGGCATCACCCAGCCCGTCACCTCGCCTGCGCTCACCGCCGCCGTCCCCGCCAACCTGCGCGATCCCGACGGCAACTGGTATGCGCTCTCCCTGCGCGCCCGGCTGATCTATACCGCCAAGGACGTGGTGAAGCTTTCCGCCATCACCTATGAGGATCTCGCCGACCCCAAGTGGAAGGGCAAGATCTGCATCCGCTCCGGCCAGCACCCCTACAATGTGGGGCTGGTCGCGGCCTATCTCGTCCACCACGGCGAGGCGAAGACGGAAGCGTGGCTGCGCGGCGTGAAGGCCAATCTCGCCCGCAAGGCGGCCGGTGGCGACCGCGAGGGCGCGCGCGACATCCTCGGCGGCATCTGCGATCTGGCGGTGGGCAATTCCTATTATGTGGGCCTCATGCGCTCCGGCAAGGGCGGCCCCGACCAGAAGAAATGGGGCGACGGCATCGGCGTGCTGCTGCCCACCTTCCAGGGCGGCGGCACCCATGTGAACGTCTCCGGCGCAGCCGTGGCCAAGAACGCGCCCCACAAGGCCGAGGCGGTGAAGCTGCTGGAATTCGCGGTCTCCCCCGCCATGCAGGCGGTCTATGCCCAGCAGAATCTCGAATATCCGGTGCTCGCCACCGCCACCATCGATCCCGTGATCGCCGACCTCGGTCCGTTGAAGGTGGACACCATCTCGCTGGTGGACATCGCCAAGAACCGCAAGCACGCCAGCGAACTGATCGACAAGGTGGGCTTCGACAACTGACGGGGCCGGACCGAAAGCGCGGCAGACACTGAAAAGCGGGGCTGAAGTGGCCGACGCCGTCCTCATCCCGGAACCGCGCCCGGCTCGCTTTGCCCTGCCGGCGCGGTTCTCCCCGCTCCTCCTGGCCGCCGGGCTGGTGGCGCTGGTGGTCCTGCTGCCGCTGATCGCGCTTGGCGCGATCGCGGCGGAAGGCTCGGGGGACATGTGGCCCCATCTCATCGCCACGGTGCTGCCCAATGCGCTGATGGAGACGGGGCTGCTGCTGCTCGGCGTGGGCCTGGTGACGCTCGCCGTCGCGGTGCCCTGCGCGTGGCTGGTGGCCACCTGCTCCTTCCCCGGCCGCGCGGTGCTCGAATGGGCGCTGCTGCTGCCCCTCGCCGTGCCGGGCTATATCGTCGCCTTCTCCTATCTGGAGGTGCTGCACCCGCTCGGCCCGGTGCAGGAGGCGCTGCGGACCGTCCTCGGCATCGCCAGCCCGCGCGACCTGCGCCTGCCGGATGTGCGCTCCACCGGCGGCTGCATCCTGGTGCTGTCGGTGGTGCTCTACCCTTATGTCTACCTCTCGGCGCGGGCGAGCTTCGTGCTCCAGTCGGCGGCGGCGCTGGAAGTGGCCCGCACGCTGGGGGCGAGCCGCTGGCGCGCCTTCCTGAAGGTTGGCCTGCCGCTGGCCCGGCCCGCCATCGTCGCCGGCCTCACCCTGGTGCTGCTGGAGACGCTGGGGGACATCGGCGCCTCGGAATTCCTCGGCGTGCGCACGCTCACCGTGTCCATCTACACCACCTGGGTGAACCGCTCGAACCTGCCCGGCGCGGCGCAGATCGCCCTGGTGATGCTCACCCTCGTGCTCGCCCTCATCCTGGTGGAGCGGGCGGCGCGGCGGGCCAAGCGCTTCGTCGCCACCGGATCGGCCCGCCCGCAGGCCCCCACCCGGCTCGCCGGCCTCACCGGCCTCGGCGCCGCGCTGTTCTGCGCCGTGCCGGTGACGCTGGGCTTCATCGTGCCGTTCGTGCATCTCTCCATCTCCGCCACGCGGCGGATGGTCGAGACCGGCTTTCCCGAGCGCATCTTCGGCGAGGCGGCCACCACCGCGCTCATCGCCCTGGCCGCCACCACCCTCGCTTTGTCGCTCGGCCTCTTGGTGACGCTGGCGCAGCGACTCACCCGCGCGCCGCTGGCGTCCGGCTTCGCCCGCCTCGCGAGCCTGGGCTATGCGGTGCCGGGCACGGTGCTGGCGGTGGGGCTGCTGAGCCCGCTGGCCGGCTTCGACAATGCGCTGGACCATGCCCTGCGCCAGACCTTCGGCATCTCCACCGGCCTGCTGATCTCCGGCTCCGGGGCGGCGCTGGTGCTGGCGCTGGCCATCCGCTTCCTCGCCATCCCCATCGGCGGCATCGAGGCCGGCTACGCCAAGCTGTCCCTGCACCTCGACATGGCGGCCCGCAGCCTCGGCTCGTCCAAGCCGCGCACGGTGCGGCGCATCCACCTGCCGCTGCTGCGCCCGGCCCTCGCCACCGCCGCGCTGCTGGTGTTCGTGGACGCCATGAAGGAGCTGCCGGCCACCCTGCTGCTGCGCCCCCTCGGGCTGGAGACGCTCGCCACCCACGTCTATGGCGAGGCCGCCCGCGGCACCTATGAGGATGGGGCACTGGCCGCCCTTGTCATCCTCATGGTCGGGCTGGGACCGGTGATTCTCCTCGCCCGCATGTCCGCTTCCGCCCTGCGCTCCTCGGCGGGGCGCGCGCGCAGCAGCAGCCCGGCCTCGTCCGAGTATGCGTCCCCGTCCGGGGCAGACTGACGCAGCGGCAGGGGATGGCGGCAACCGCAGCGCTGGTCGCCGGGCCGTCGGCCGCGTTCACACCCGTTGGAGCCATCAAAGCGACACAGAGGGCTTGGATGGTTCCGCTCCGTATCGAGGTCGGAGGCGCCGTGTGCGGGCGGCGCCCTTCGCCATCGGAGCCATCAAGATCTTCATGCTGCGCTTTGGAAAAAATGCCCGCCGTGCCGGCGTGGTGGCGGCGATTGTATTCGGCGCCGTCATGGCTGCGCTGCTGGCGGTCACCGCCGCCCTGCCGCTGGTGGTGCCCGGTGCCGAGTTGCGCCGCATTGCCGTGTACGCGCTCGCCGGCTCCACCGGGCAGAAGGTGGTGATCCTCGGCGAACCCGCCCTGCGCCTCTTCCCCTCCCCGCGCGTGGTGCTGGGCAAGGTCTCCTTCCCCTTGCCGTCAGGCCAGTCCCTCGACGCCGAAAACGTGGTGACGCGGCTCGACATCTGGCGCCTCCTCGCCGGCCGGGTGGAGGTGAAGGACGTGATCGTCGAGCACCCCACCCTGGTTCTGACCGGAGACGGCCTCACGCCGGCCCTCGCGGTGGCCCCCGTGTTTGCCGCCGCCCAGTGGCCGGAGCTTCGGATCGTGGACGGCACCATCGCCTGGCGCTCCGAAGGCGGTCTGACGCGGGAATTGGTCAGCGGCCTCACCGCCAACCTCGACCGGGTGGCGGACGGACGCGGCATCTCGCTCGGGGTCGCCTTCGACTGGCGCGACGAGCGCGTCACCGCAAGCCTTGTCCTGGATGACGCCGCAGGCTTCATCGGCGGCACCCCTGCTCCGGTGCGAGTCGTTCTTGCCGCCACCGGCGCCGAGGCCCGCTTCCAAGGCCGCGCCGCGCTCGGGACCGCACCCATCCTCACCGGCACCCTGTCGGCGGAAGCCGACGCCCTGCGCGACCTGCTCGACTGGTCCGGGATCGAGGCGCCCACCCGGGGCGGCCTCGGCCCGTTCGCCCTGTCCACCCAGCTCGCGCTGGAGGATGGCGGTCTCTCCCTGACCGACGCCACGCTGGAACTGGACGGCAATCGCGGCGACGGCGCCTTCCTTCTGAAGCTTGTTCAGGGCCGCCCGGTGTTGCAAGGCACGTTCGCCGCCGATCGGATCACCCTCACCCCCTATGGCGGCATCCACCTGACCGCCGACGATGGCCGCAACTGGGACCGTGACCCCATCGACCTTTCGGTACTGGAGGGCTTCGACCTCGATCTGCGCCTGTCCGCTGGCCGCGTGGTGGCGGACGAGACCACGCTGAACACCGTGGCGGCGAGCGCCGTGCTCACAAGCGGCCGCCTGGTCATGGTGCTGGGCGAAGCCACCGGCTGGGGCGGCCTCCTGCGCGCCTCGCTCAGTCTTGCGCCCGGTGCGCCGGATCCGGCGCTGCCCTACGGGCGCGCCACCGGCGCCGAGGTCCGGCTGGAGGCGGAAGCCACCGACGTGGACCTCGGCCGGTCGCTCGACGACATCGCCGGCATGCGCCGCATCGAAGGCACCGGGACGCTCCAGGTGGAGGTTTCCGGCGCCGGCGGCAGCGTCGCCGGGATCGCGCGCACCCTCGCGGGCAGCGCCTCCATCTCCGCCACCAACGGCTATCTCGCGGGGCTCGACGCCGCGCAGGTGCTCCAGCGCATCGAGCGGCGGCCGCTTTCCGCCGGCAGCGACGCCCGCGGCGGGCGTACCGCCTTCACCGACCTTTCCGGCCGCATCGCCATCACGGATGGAGTGGGGACGGTGGAAGAGATGCAGCTTCAGGGCAAGCAGGTGCGTCTTGGCATGGAGGGCAGCATCTCCATCGCCGAGCGCTCCCTCGACCTTGCCGGCCATGCCTCGCTGATTCCCGCGTCCAGCAAGGGTGCGACCGGTGGCGTGGACCTGCCCTTCAGCGTGCGCGGGCCGTGGGACAGGCCCATGGTGATGGCCGATCCCCTGAGCCTCATCGAGCGTTCGGGCGCCGCCCTGCCTTTGCTTGAGGCGGTGAAGGGTCGCGCCGGCACCGCCGCCGCCGAGCCGGCCATGGACGGCGGCGGACACAAGGCCGCGCCAACCACGCCGCCGCCCGCCAACTGAGCCCCGTGCCGGAAGGCCGCGTCAGCCCTTGAGGCTGGCTTCCATGGCCGCGCCGAGACCCTTGAAGGACAGGGGCAGGATGATGGGATGGCGCGAGCCGTCCTCGAACACCAGGTCTCCGGCGCCGGAGCTGGCCTTCAGCGCCGCCAGCTGGTCCTTGCCCAGCTCGGTGGAGGCCACGCAATGCTGGCCGCAGCGCTTGAAGGTGAGCACCACGTCGGCAACACCCGCCACCTTGAGCGCCACGTTCGAGGGTAGCCACACGCCGGGCGGGGTCAGGACGATGAGGCGGACCGGGCCGTTCTTGTCCGCCCGCACGGCGATATGGGCGAGGATGCCCGAGCCGCCGGTGGGCTGAAGGGTCTGCACCGCCTCGCAGGCGCGCTTGTCGGCCTCGCCCTGGCACCGCACCGTCCAGTCGTCGTGGACCGAGCGGGTCACGGTGGGCGGGGCATCGGTGGAGGGCGCGGCGGCGGTCTGGGCGGCGGCGGGCGCGGCGAACGCGACGGCCGACACGACCAGCGCGGACATCCCGGACAGGCGGAAGGCGGGGAGCAAATCGAAAAGCGCCATCGGTTTCGTCCTTTGCGTCGCGTCCTCTCGCCGGCCTGTGGCGCGGGGCGTTGGGGGAGATATCCGACGCGGGGCGCAGGAGGCAACGGGAATCGTGCCTGCCGGAGGGTTATCCGGCCCCGGCATGGCCCCGGCGGAGCGCCACCGCCGCCAGCACCCGCTCCGGCGTGGCCGGCGCATCGAGGCGAATCGGCCCTTCCCCGCCAAGGCTGGCGATGGCGTCACGGATGGCGAGCCAGACCGAGATGGCGAGCATCAGCGGCGGCTCGCCCACCGCCTTGGAGCGCAGCACCGTCTCTTCCCGGTTGGGCCGGTCGAGCAGGTGGACGCGGAAGTCCGGCGGCACGTCGCGGGAGCCGGGGATCTTGTAGGTGGAAGGGCCGCGGGTGGCGAGGCGCCCCTCTGGGGTCCATTTCAGCTCTTCGCAGATGAGCCAGCCGAGGCCCTGCACGAAGGCGCCTTCCACCTGCCCCAGATCGATGGCCGGGTTCAGGGAGCGGCCGCAATCCTGCACGATCTCGGCGCGCAGCACCCGCACCTCGCCGGTGAGCGTATCCACCGCCACCTCGGCCGCTGCCGCGCCATAGGTATAATAATAAAAGGGCCGGCCCTGCGCCGTGGCGAGGTCGAAATGGATCTTCGGCGTCTTGTAGAAGCCGGCGGCGGAGAGCTGTACCCGCTCGTGCCACGCCAGCTTGGCCGCCGCGCCGAACGACAGGCTCTGGTTGCCCGCGCTCACCCGCCCATCGGCGAACACTACCTCCTCCGCCGGCACGCCGAAACGGGTGCCCACCACGCCCGCCATGCGGCCCCTTATCTCCTGTGCCGCGATCAGAGCCGCCATGCCGTTGAGGTCGGAGCCGGACGAGGCTGCCGTGGGCGAGGTGTTGGGGACCTTGGCGGTGCTGGTGGCCGAGACCCGCACATGGTCGAGCGCAATGCCGAAGGCGTCCGCCACCACCTGCGCCACCTTCACGAACAGGCCCTGCCCCATCTCCGTGCCGCCGTGGTTCAGCTGCACCGAGCCGTCGGTGTAGACATGCACCAGCGCCCCGGCCTGGTTCAGGGTGGTGAGATTGAAGGACACGCCGAACTTGATGGGCATGGTGGCGAGGCCCTTGCGGATCACCGGGCTTGCCCCGTTGAAGGCCGCGATATCGCGCCGCCACGCCGCAAGGTCCGCCGCCCCGTCGAGGTGCGCCACCACCTCGGCGATGATGTTGTCCTCCACCTCCTGCCCGTAGGGGGTGAGGTTGCGCGGGGCGTCGCCATAGAAATTCGCCGCCCGCACCGCCTCGATGGGGCGGCCCAGATGGCGGGCGATGGCCTCCATCACCGCCTCGATGGCGAGCATGCCCTGCGGCGCGCCGAAGCCGCGGAAGGCGGTGTTGGAGACGGTGTTGGTCTTCACCAGCAGCCCGCGATAGCGCGCCGCCGGGATGAAATAGCAATTGTCCGCATGGCACAGGGCGCGCGAGACCACCGCCGGGGAGAGGTCCGCCACATTGCCGCACTCGGCGGCCAGCTCCAGGTCGAGGCCGGCGAGGCGCCCGTCCGCGTCGAAGCCCGCGTCCCAGCGGATGCGGAAGGGGTGGCGCTTGCCGGTGGCCTCCATGTCCACGTCGCGGGGCAGGCGCAGCTTCACCGGCTTTCCGGCGTGATGGGCGAGCAGCGCGGCAATGGCGGCGATGATGGTGGCCTGGCTCTCCTTGCCGCCGAACGCCCCGCCCATGCGCCGCACCTCCACCGTGACGGCGGCGAAAGGCAGGCCGAGCACATGGGCGACGCCGTGCTGCGCCTCCGTGGGATGCTGGGTGGAGGAATAGACCTGCATGTCGCGGTCCTCCCCCGGCACCGCGATGGCGATCTGGCCTTCCAGATAGAAATGGTCCTGCCCGCCGCAGCGCACTTCCCCGGTGATGCGGTGGGGCGCAATGGCGAGGGCGGCATCCACGTCGCCCCGGCCCACCAATTGGTCGGGCGCCACGCGGGCGCCGGCGGCAAGGGCTTCGTCGAGATCGAGGAGGGCGGGCAGCTTCTCGTATGCGATCTTCACCAAGGCGGCGGCGGCGCGGGCTTCATCCAGCGTCGGCGCGGCCACGGCGGCCACCGGGTGGCCCACATATTCCACCACGCCCTGCGCCAATGCCGGCTCTCCGGAGCGGATGGGGGCGATGTCGTTGACGCCGGGCACGTCCCCCGCTGCCACCGCCACCACGCCGGGCAGGGCGCGGGCGGCGGAGAGATCGATGGAGACGATGCGCGCATGGGGATGCGGGCTCAGCACCAGCGCGCCGTGCAGCAGGCCGGGGGGCTCCGGCATGTCGTCGAGATAGAGCGCGCGCCCGCTCACATGGGCGCCTGCGCTCTCGTGGCGGGCGGGGGCGTGGACCGCGCGGCTCATAAAGCGTGGACCTCCAGCGCCAGATCCGGCCGCGTGGTGGCGAGATGCAGCCGCCGCACCAGATTGGCCGCCGCCGCCCGGCGATAGGCAGCGCTGGCACGGTGATCGGACAGCGGCGCGAAATCGACCGCGAGCGCCACCTCGATGCCCTCGGGCGGAGCCTCGCCCCACGGGGCGCCGGCAAGGGCCGCTTCCAGCGCCCGCGCGCGCTTGGCCCGCTCGGCCATGCCGCCGAAGGCGGCGGTGAGCGACACCAGCACGCCATCCGCGATCCGCACCCGGAAGGCGGCGAGCACGGTGGAGATGTCCTGGTCATGGCGCTTCGACAGCTTCCAGACGTAAAGCTGCTCGCCGGCCGCGAGGGAGGGCAGGCGCAGGGCGGCGATCACCTCGTCCGGGGCGAGGGCTGTGGTGCGATAACCGGTCAGGAAATCATCCACCTTCATCCAGCGTGAACCCGCCGGCCCGGCCAGTTCCACCTCGGCGTCGAGGGCGAGCAGCACCGGCAGCGTATCCCCCACCGGCGAGGCCGTGCCGAGATTGCCGCCGAAGGTGCCCAGCGCCCGAATCTGCCGCGAGCCGATGCGCCGGATGAGCGCGCCGAAGGCGGGAAAGGCCGCTTCCACCGCCGCGAGGCCATCCGCATAAGTCACCGCCGCGCCGAGGACGAGGGCCTCCGGCTCTCGCGCAATGCGCTTCAGCTCGGCCACGCGACTGGTGGACAGGGCGAGGGGAAAGCCCCGCCGCTGCTTGGAGGCAATGAGGCCGAGGTCGGTCGCGCCCGCGATCAGCACCGCATCGGGATGGGTGGCGCGCAGGGCGACGAGATCGGCCAGATTGTCCGGGAACAGGTGCAGTTCGCCCAAAACCCCATGGGCCGTGCTGGGGCGCGGCGCGGCCACGGCGTTC
>NZ_JAIVFO010000142.1 GCF_029991245.1 Xanthobacter autotrophicus | reverse complement strand
CTCCCCACCCCTCCCCCGCGCCGGGGAAGGCGGGACGATCGCGAAGGGGCAATGAAGGTTGAAGGGAGACGAGCCATGACTGCTCACGCCAGGACCACCCAGGCCACCACCGCAGACGCCGTCCCGACGCTGGACCGCAGCCCCGGCTCCCTCGCCTGGCCGGTGACGGCGGCCCTGCGCGCGCTCGCCATGGATGGCGTGGAGCAGGCCAAGTCCGGCCATCCCGGCGCGCCGCTGGGCATGGCGGACATCTCCGCCGTGGTGTGGCGCGAGCACCTGCGCCACAATCCCGCCGACCCGGCCTGGCCCGACCGCGACCGCTTCGTGCTGTCCAACGGGCACGGCTCCATGCTGATCTACGCGCTGCTCCATCTCACCGGCTACGACCTGCCGGTGGCGGAGCTGAAGCGGTTCCGGCAGGTGCATTCGCGTACCCCCGGCCATCCCGAATACGGCATGACCCCGGGCGTGGAGACCACCACCGGGCCGCTGGGCCAGGGCCTCGCCAATGCGGTGGGCATGGCGCTGGCGGAAAAGACGCTGGCCGCCCAGTTCAACCGGCCGGGCCTTGCCATCGTCGATCACCGCACCTTCGTCTTCCTCGGCGACGGCTGCCTGATGGAAGGCGTGAGCCACGAGGCCTGCTCGCTGGCCGGCCGGCTCGGCCTCGGCAAGCTGGTCGCCTATTATGACGACAACGGCATCTCCATCGACGGCAAGGTGGAGGAATGGTTCGCCGACGACACCCCGGCCCGCTTCGAGGCCTATGGCTGGCACGTGGTGCGCAACGTGGACGGGCACGACCCCGCCGCCGTGCGCGCCGCCACCGAGGCAGCGCTGGCGCAGGGCAAGCCCTCGCTCATCTGCTGCAAGACCGTCATCGGCCGCGGCGCGCCCACCAAGCAGGGCCACCAGGACACCCACGGCGCCCCGCTCGGCCCGGACGAGATCGCCCGCACCCGCGCCGCCATGGGCTGGGATCACGCCCCCTTCGAGATCCCGGACGACATCTATGCCCAGTGGGACGCCCGCAAGGTGGGCGCCGCGCGCCAGCAGGCGTGGGAGGCCCGCATGGAAGCCTATGCCCGCGCCTATCCGAAGGAGGCGGCCGAGTTCCGCCGCCGCCTGAAGGGCGACCTCTCCCCCGTCTTCGCCGACACCTATGCGGCGGCGCTGAAGACCACCCTGGAGAAGGCCGAGACCGTGGCCACCCGCAAGGCGAGCCAGCAGGCCCTCGCCGCGCTCGCCCCGGCGGTGCCGGAATTTCTCGGCGGCTCGGCGGACCTTGCCCATTCCAACCTCACCACCTTCCCCGGCGCGGTGCCGGTGACGCGGGACCCGGCCGGCAACCAGATCTATTACGGCGTGCGCGAGTTTGGCATGTCGGCCATCGCCAACGGCATCGCTTTGCACGGCGGCTTCATCCCGTTCGTGGCCACCTTCCTGGTGTTCTCGGACTATGCCCGCAACGCCATGCGCATGAGCGCGCTCATGGGCCAGAGGGTGATCTACATCCTCACCCACGATTCCATCGGCCTCGGCGAGGACGGCCCCACCCACCAGCCGGTGGAGCATGTGGAAAGCCTGCGCCTCATCCCCAACCTCGACGTGTGGCGGCCCTGCGACACGGTGGAGACACTCGAAGCCTGGCATGCGGCACTGACCCGCACCGACGGCCCCTCCGCCCTCATCCTGTCGCGCCAGAACCTGCCGGTGTGGCCGCGCTCGGACGCGCAGGTGGAGGCCATTGCCGGCGGCGGCTACGTGCTGCGCGAGAGCGAGGGGGTGGCCCGCGCCATCCTCGTCGCCACCGGCTCCGAGGTGAAGCTGGCGGTGGCCGCGGCCGAGGCGCTGGACACGGCGGGGATTGCCACCCGCATCGTCTCCATGCCCTGCCGCGAGCGGTTCGAGGCTTTGACCGAGACCGAGCGGGCGGCGCTGTTCCCCAAGGGCGTGCCGGTGGTGGCGGTGGAAGCGGGCGTCACCCGCGGCTGGCGCGGCCTGACCGGCACCCGCGAGGAGGGCGTGACCGTCATCGGCATCGACCGCTTCGGCGAATCCGCCCCCGAGAAGGATTTGTGGCCCCTGTTCGGCTTCACCGTCGAGAAGGTGGCCGAGGCCGTCCGCCGCGCGGTGGGGTGAGGCTTTGCATCCCGGCCGACTGAAACGGAGCGCAAGCGAAGTGGAAGGAGAGCCGGGATCCAGCGCACGACTGCGCCGAAGGCGGCTCTTCAGACAGCCGCCACCGGGTCTTGCCTGCTGCGCAGCGGTTTTGCGCTGGGCCCCGGCTCGGCGCTCCGGCTTCGCCGTCGCTGGGCCGGGGAACACAGACATCCAGATGTGAACCTTAGAAGGAGAGGACAATGGCCCTCGTTTCCATGCGCCAGCTGCTCGACCATGCGGCGGAGCTTTCCTATGGCCTGCCGGCCTTCAACGTGAACAACATGGAGCAGGTGAAGGCGATCATGGACGCGGCCCGCGCCACGCGCTCGCCGGTCATCCTCCAGGGCTCGGCCGGCGCGCGCAAATATGCCGGCGAGGCCTTCCTGCGCCACCTCATCGCCGCCGCCGTGGAGGCCTATCCCGAGATCCCGGTGGTGATGCACCAGGACCACGGCGCCTCCCCCGCCGTGTGCATGGGCGCCATCAGGTCCGGCTTCTCCTCGGTGATGATGGACGGCTCCCTGAAGGAAGACGGCAAGACCCCCGCCGACTATGACTATAACGCCGCCGTCACCGCCAAGGTGGTGGAGCTGGCCCATGCGGTGGGCGTCTCGGTGGAAGGGGAGCTGGGCTGCCTCGGCTCGCTGGAGACCGGCAAGGGCGAGGCAGAGGACGGCCACGGCGCCGAGGGGGCGCTGGACCACGACAAGCTGCTCACCGATCCGGAAGAGGCGGCCCAGTTCGTGAAGGCGACCCAGTGCGACGCGCTGGCCATCGCCATCGGCACCTCCCACGGCGCCTACAAGTTCACCCGCAAGCCCACCGGCGACATCCTCGCCATCGACCGCGTCAAGGCCATCCACCAGCGCATTCCCACCACCCATCTGGTGATGCATGGCTCGTCCTCGGTGCCGCAGGAGCTGCTGGAGGAGATCCGCACCTATGGCGGCGACATCCCGGAGACCTACGGCGTGCCGGTGGAGGAGATCCAGGAGGGCATCCGCTACGGCGTGCGCAAGGTGAACATCGACACCGACATCCGCCTCGCCATGACCGCCGGCATGCGCCGCGTGGGGGCGAAGAACAAGAGCGAGTTCGACCCGCGCAAGTTCCTCGCCGCCGCCATGGAAGAGGCGAAGAAGGTGTGCATCAATCGCTTCGAGGCGTTCGGCGCCGCCGGCAAGGCGGACAAGATCCGCCCCATCGAGCTGGACGACATGGCCAAGCGCTACGCCTCCGGCGAGCTCAAGCAGGTGGTGCACTGAGTGCTGCTGGCGCCAACGCGGCGCCGTGACGTATAGGAGTGCTCGAGGCGGCTCGGCCGCCTCGTTCCCCGGACCAGCGACAGCGCAGCTGGAGCGCCAATCCGGGGTCCAGGGATAAGGTCCTGCGCAGCAGGCTTTCCGTCCGCTGGCGCTCCAGTCGGCCGGGGCAAGATACCGCCCCGTCCCATCCAGACGTTGAGGAGACCCCCATGGCCCGCGCTTATCCCATCATCGCCCCGTCCATCCTCTCGGCCGATTTCACCCGCCTCGGCGCCGAGGTGGAAGCGGTGCTGGAGGGCGGCGCGGAATGGATTCACTTCGACGTGATGGACAATCATTACGTCCCCAACCTCACCATCGGCCCGCTGGTGCTGCAATCCCTGCGCAAGGTGACCAAGGCCTTCGTGGACGTGCACCTGATGGTGAAGCCGGTGGACGGCATGATCGAGGCGTTCGCCGACGCCGGCGCCGACCTCATCTCCTTCCATCCCGAGGCGAGCGAGCATGTGGACCGCTCGCTCCAGCTCATCCGCTCCAAGGGGGTGAAGGCCGGCCTGGTGCTCAATCCGGCGACGCCCCTCTCCGTGCTCGACTACACGCTGGAGCATCTCGACCTGGTGCTGGTGATGTCGGTGAACCCCGGCTTCGGCGGGCAGGCCTTCATTCCCGGCGCGCTGGACAAGCTGAAGGCCATCCGCGCGCGCATCGACGCCTGCGGCCGCGACATCCGCCTGGAGGTGGATGGCGGGGTGAAGGTGGACAATATCGGCGCCATCGCGGCGGCCGGGGCCGACACCTTCGTGGCCGGCAGCGCCATCTACGGCGCCAAGGATTATGGCGCCACCATCACCGCCATGAAGCGCGAGATCGAAAGCGCCACGGGCACCGCCGCGGCGGCGTGAGGATGGAGCGGCATCAACACCGTCATGCCCCGGCCTGACCGGGGCATCCGCCTCGCCGCAATTCCGCATCCTGAAGAGTGTCAGCCGACCCGGCCGCAGCACGGAACCCCCGGTCAAGCCGGAGGATGACGGCGGGAATGCGAGCCGTCAGGAGGGACCGTATGCTGGGCGCCGGCCCCCTCCCCAACCCTTGTGGTTGAGCACGAAGCCTTCCCGCCTGAGCAGCACGTGCAGGCGCCGATAGTCGAAGCGCCGACGCTCATGGGCGATGGCCTTCATGCGCTCGCGCAGGGCGCCGTCATCCCCTCGCTTCGACTGGCATCTTATCGTCATGCGGCAGAAGCCGGTGGTTTTACGCGCCCGCCGTTCGCTCATCCCGTGACGCCCCATGAGATGCGCGATGGCTTTGCGCTCGGCAGCGGGCGTCATCACTTCTTTCCCGGAGAGGTCCTTCAGCGCGACATTGTCCAGCATCGCGTCGGCGAGCACCACAGACCCCGCCCAATCCGGCTTCTAATTGGATGACGAAGCCCTCCCAACTTCCTCCAGCGATGGGATGTCCCAGCAGTTCGTCGAGCGTAGCGAGCCCAAGCAAGGCACCGACGATGCCGCTGTCGCGGACATAGACACGTGGCGACTTCACGAGCCGCTTTCAGGCGTTGGAACGCCATGGCTCCAGGCGTCGCACAAGGAGCAGGTCCACCAGCAGGTTGAGAGAGGAAGCGACCGTCTTGCCATCGATGCCGAGGGCGCGGGCGAACTCGGCGGTATTGAGCAGGCCGGACTGGTGGTGCGCGGGCATCGTAAAAGCAAGTTTTCTGAAAAATGGTGCGGGCGGTCGGACTCGAACCGACATATCCGTAAGGACGGCGGATTTTGAGTCCGCTGCGTCTACCAGTTCCGCCACGCCCGCACGACGACCCGGCGAAGGCCGAGACGCCTCCGCGGCAAGCCTTGCCAACCGCGCTGCTATAGCGGCAAGGCGCCGGCGCGGCAACCAGGCGGCAGGGCCCAATATGCGGCCGGCTTACACCCCCCGGGGCACCAGGTCGGACCGCCAGGCGCCGGGCAGGCGCACCACGGAGCGGATGGCCGCCCGCGGCAGGCTCACCCCGCGCCGCTCAGCCGTTGCGGCCTCCGGCGCCAGTGCGGCGAGATAGTCCGCCGCCCAGCGGTCGATGTCGCGGGCCTCCAGCACCTGCATCATCCGGGCATAGCGCTCGCGGCGTTCGGCGAGCGGCATCTCCAGCGCCCGGCGCAGGGCATTGGCCATGCCTTCGGTGTCGTGCGGGTTCACGATGAGGGCGCCCGTGCCCATCTCGGCCGCCGCCCCGGCGAACTGGGACAGGACGAGCACGCCGGGATCGGCGGGGTCCTGCGCCGCCACATATTCCTTGGCGACAAGGTTCATGCCGTCGCGCAGCGGCGTCACCATGGCCACGTGGGCGGCCCGGTAGAAGCCCGCCAGCGCCGAGCGTGAATAGGTGCGGTTCACATAGCGCAGCGGGGTCCAGGACACGTCGGAATAGGCGCCGTTGATCTGCCCGGCCTTGTGGGAGACGTAGCGGTCCATCTCCTGGTATTCCGGCACGTCGGTGCGGCTCTTGGGCGTGATCTGCACGAAGGTGACCCGCTCGTGCCAGTCGGGCCGGGTCTTCAGGAAGTGCTCGTAGGCCTCGAGCCGGTTGGGAATGCCCTTGGAATAATCCAGCCGGTCCACGCCGATGATCAGCTTCTTGCCGACGAGGCTGTCGCGGAACGACTTCACGAAGGCGGCGCGGCTGGCATGCCTCGCCCGCCGCGCGAAGGCCGCCGTCTCGATGCCCACCGGGAAGGTGCCGAGCTTCACCCGCCGCCCGCCGATGTCGACGCCGGTGCCGTCGGGCGTCATCTGGCCGCCGCGGGTCTCCAGGTAATGGGCGAAATTGTCCCGGTCGCCCTCGGTCTGGAAGCCCACGAGATCGTAATAGGCCAGCGCGCCCACGGTCTCGCCGTGCTGCGGCAGGGCCTGGACGATGTCCGACGGCGGCATGGGAATGTGGAGGAAGAAGCCGATGCGGTTCTTGTGGCCGCGCTCCCGCAGGTATTTGGCGAGCGGCATCATGTGGTAGTCGTGGATCCACAGGATGTCGTCGGGGCGGATGATCTTCTCCAGATGATCCGCGAACATGCGGTTGACGCGGATGTAGCCGGACAGGTCCGAGCGGAAGAATTCCGAGAGATCCACCCGGTAGTGCAGGACCGGCCACAGCACCCGGTTGGCGAAGCCGTTGTAATATTCCTGGTGGTCGTCGGCCTTCAGGTCGACCACCGCATAGGTGATGCCGGCCTTGCGCGTCACTTCGGGGATTTCGGACGGTTCCGGGCAGATGCGCCCGCTCCAGCCGAACCAGATCCCGCCCCTGTCCTTGAGGGCGGCGTTGACCGCCACCGCCAGTCCGCCGGCCGAGACCCCAGACCGCTGGGGGACAGCCACACGATTGGATACGACCACGATACGAGACACGAGGGTCACCTCCGTCGTTGCCGCGGCACCGCCGCGAGGTGGGTGAGGAACGCGCGGACCGATCGGGGATCGGCAAGCACCCCATGGGCGCCCGGCCGCGGCGCGCCGACCGCCAGGGCCAGGCCCCCGCGCGCGGCCACGGCACAAAAGCCGGCCTCGTCCGTGAAATCATCGCCGATGAAGAGGGGAATGCGCCCGGCAAACGGGGCACGGCCCATGAAGTCCGCCACCGCCGTGCCCTTGTCGAGGCTTGCGGGCTTCACCTCGAACACGCAGTGGCCGGGCATCAGGCGCACGTCCTGCCGCGCGCCGAGAACGTCCAGAAGCGCGCGCCTGAGGGTCAGAGCGGCATCGGGCGCGGCGCGGTAATGAACGGCGATGGCGGTGCCCTTGTCCTCGGCGAACACGCCGTCGAAGCCGTCCGCCACCGCCGTCACCTCGCGGGCGAGCGCAACATCGAGCGCCGGCGCGGACAGGATCTTGCCGTCCGGCGCAAGCCGCATCTGCGCGCCGTGGCTGCCCGCCGCGGCGAAGCCGAACGGGTGCAGGAGCATGTCGAGGGATTGGATGGTGCGCCCGCTTACCAGGGCCAGCGCCCCATCCGCCTGCTCCGCCAGCGCGGCCAGAACCTGCGGCAGATGCTCGGGAACCTGCACCGCGTCGGGGTGGTCGGCGATGTCGATCAGGCTGCCGTCCACGTCGAGAAAGAAGGCGTGGGTGTCGGCGCGCACCTGTGCGCACACCGCCGGAAAGGGCAGGTCCGGCCGGCCCGCGTCAGACGCTTGGTCAGGCGCCTGGCCAGACGCCTGGCCAGGCGCTTGGCCGGTGGTCGCGAACGGGTGCAGCGCGCTCAGCACGAACCATCTCCTTATCCCATTACAGTCTTCTCAACGCTCGCGGCCTCGCCATGGTTCCCCCGCATGTTTGACGCAATGCCGCCATGCCGGCGCAAACAGATGCGGACCAACGGAACCGGAAGCCTCGCAGGGCGTTCGATCAACGGCTCAGAACTTACGACACGGGCAACGCGTTACCCGGCCGGATTGCGGCGCGATCCGGTCGACGCCTGCTCCAGGGAGAATGGTCGATGCTCGGATGGCACAAGGAGTCTACCGCTGACAGGGTCAGCCGCCGGATCGCGGCGCTCAAGGACGAGCTGGATGATCTCCAGTCCTCCCTGTGGAGCAAGCCGGGCGGCCTGGAGCGGATGGCGTCGGAGGCCCAGGACTGGATTTCCGAGCGGGCCGAAGCCTTGCCCAGGGTCCACATGCCCCATATCGACCTGTCCGGTGTCCATCTGCCGGACGTGCGGCGGCATCTGCCCGCGCCGTCGCCCTCGGTGGCGGTGATCGCCGCTGCCGTGGCAGTGGGCGCCGGCGTGGGCTGCGTGCTATATGCCCTGACGTCGAGGGGCAAACGCCGCCCGGCATCTTTCGCGCCGAAGGGCGACCGTCGGTCGGCGTCGGGAGTGGTAAAGTGATTTGGACCGAGACCCGGCCTGATGCCGGGGTCTGGCAAGGGAGAACATGATGAAAGCGGCTCTCATTGTGTGCGCGCTGGCGCTGGGACTGGCCGGCTGCAGCGAATATTCGCGGCAGGACCGGGCCGTGGGCGGCGCGGTGATCGGCGGCGGCACGGGCGCGCTCATCGGCGCCGCGGCGACGGGCACGGGCACCGGCGCCCTGGTGGGCGGCCTGATCGGCGCCGGCACCGGCGCCATCATCGGTGCCGAGACCACCCCGCGGGCCTGCTGGGCGCGCGACGCCTACGGCAATCGCTACCGGGTGCAGTGCCCCTGAGGCGAAGACACGACGCACGATGAAGGGGCGCCCTGCGGCGCCCCTTTTTTTGGCCTTCGACCGGACCGCGCCTGTGGGAGAGGTGGCGGAAACCGCGGCCGATCAACACGGTATTTACCTTAAGGCCGCATAAAGAGGGCACTCCAAGCAACTTCGGGCGGGCCCGCACCAGCGGACCCGCCCCTCCTTTTCGACCGCAATCGCTGCGGCCGATGACGCCGACGTCAGGGCGCCCGGCCCCGGCGCATCAGGCCCATCACTGCGGAAATCAGGAACAGCACGATTGCGACGAAGAAGATGATCTTCGCAATCTCGATGGCCGTGCCGGCAATGCCGCCGAAGCCAAGAACCGCCGCGATCAGCGCGACGATAAGGAATGTAACCGCCCAGCTCAGCATTTCAGACCTCCATGCCTGACGAGATGAAACGATGAATGGTCCGCGCCCGAAGATGGCCGCCAACTCGCCCGGCCGTTGCCGTGTCTTGGTGCTCCACGGTCATCCATCACTTGTCGATCCAACGGCAGAGCTGTGCGGCGGGTTCCCGCCGTGGCGCGAAAGTGAAGCCGCGACCTGCTGGAACCAAAGGCGCAATGGTGCGTTTCTGGTCAGGCTGAGACACATGAGTGGAGGAGCGGCATGAGCGAACCGCGAAACGTGCCGACGTCCGGCAGCGGGCCTGCCAGCACGGCGCCCCACGGCTACGACCGCGCGGAGTTCCGCCCCGGCGAAAGCCGGAGGGATTATCCACGCCGGCCTCGGGCGCCGGATGAGGAGCGTCGCCTTCTGCGCGAAGCCGAAGCCGCCTTGGCGGGGTCGGATCGCCGGCTCGATATCGACATCGACTTGTCCGGCAGCGACGGCGAAGGCGACCGTACGCCGGACGGCAAGGTGCGGCCCTCGCGCCTCTATCGCGAATAAGGGAGCGCCGGCTCCATCCACCCACCCGCGGCCACGCGGGCCGGGTCCGGCGACCAGATCGAATCAATTGCCATATTGCAACGCACGCGGGCGGATGTCAGATGTGGAAACCGCCCGCGTCTGTCCAGAAGAACCGCCATGCGAACGGCACGCCCTGAAGGCCCCCTCGATACCCCCATGACGACGCAGCACCAGAAAGAGGCCAGCGGCATGCGAACGCCTCACCGTCGCGACATCTCCGCACGGCAGGACCTTTTGGGCCGTGAGCTTCGCCAGCTGTTCGACGACTATACGCAGGAAGACATGCCGGACGACCTGCAAAAGCTCGCCGAGCAGCTCCAGGCGGCATTCGAAGGCCGCGGCGAAGACGAACCCGAGCCTGTGCAAAACGGCAAGGACGACGCCGGAGCCGGCGAGCCTGGGCCGGATGGAGCCGAACGCTGAGCCGAACTCCATCCCGTTGGCGATGGCCGGCGCCGAAGGACGCCAGCCAGCCGTGCAACGACTGGAATGCATATGTGTGAATTGCAACTACAAGGACTTTTTCTGCCTCCCGGCGTTTGCTACGTCACCGTAAGGTGAATGCTCACTGCCCGCGTGAGGAAGATGGCACCAAGGATAAATTTTTTCTGGATGGGCGACCGTCTCGGGTCCATTCACGCCGCCTGCATCAGATCCTTCGTCCGGCACGGGCACGATGTGGTGCTGCACAGCTATGACCGGCCCGTGGATACGCCGGACGGTGTGACGCTGTTCGACGCCGCGACCCTCATGACCCAAGAGGAGCTTATCCGGCATAGGCCCACCGGAAGTCCGGCGCTTGGCGCGAACCGCTATCGCTACCGCCTGCTGAAGGCGGACATGGGGATTTATGTCGATTGCGACGTCTATTGCCTTCAGTCTTTTCCCGACGAACACTACTTGTTCGGCCTTGAACAAAACGGACAGGTGAATAACGCGGTCCTGGCCATACCGGCCGACAGCAAGCTCTTGCAGGATCTTATTTCCGCTACGGAAGATGACTATTTCATTCCGCCGTGGGCGCGCAGAAGCGACCGGCGCGTGTGGCGCCTCCGCAAGGCGATGGGCTTTCCACGGCATGTGGCTGATCAGCCCTGGGGAATCTTCGGCCCTCAGCTGCTGACCTACATGATCCAGAAGCACCACTTGATGAAGATGGCTCAGCCGATCGACATCTTCTATCCGCTGCATCACCAGCAGACGTCCCTGCTCGTCCAGTCCGGCCTGCGGATCGCCGATATCGTCACCCCCCGCACTCTCGGGCTGCACCTCTACAATCACAGCCTGAAGGGATTGGAGCCCGCCGACGGCAGTCCGCTGCTCGAGGTCATCCAGTCGTAGCGGCAAGGCATGACCCAAGGGAATCCATTTTCCACCGCGCTTTTCTGAGCGCCGCAGCCTCCCCTTAACCCGTTCGCAACGCCGCCCTCGGCAAGGTGCGGCGCATGTCGCGCGCCTCCCTGTGGTTCCTTTTCCCTGCGCTGCTCCTCGCGGGTGCGCTCACCGGCTGTCGTTTCGGGCTCGAAACGCGCGATCCCTGGCGCGTGGAAGCCGAGGAGCAATGCATCGCCCAGAAGGGCGTCGTCGCCTCCGCCTTCATGGAACCCATCCCGGCCATCGACGGGCCGGGCATGTGCGGCATGGAGCATCCCTTCCGCGTCACCGCCCTCGCCGAGGGCAATGTGGTGCTGGAACCGGCGGGCAAGCTCGCCTGCCCGGTGATCCACCAGGTGGACCTGTGGGTGCAGGACGTGGTGCAGCCCGCCGCACTGGCCTGGTTCGGCCAGCCGGTGGTGGCCATCAGCCAGATGTCGGCCTATTCCTGCCGCGGCATGAACGGGCAGGCCGGCGCCAAGATTTCCGAGCACGCCTTCGGCAACGCGCTGGACGTGGGCGCCTTCCGCATCGCCGACGGGCGATGGGTCACCGTGAAGAACGGCTGGAAGGGCACCCAGGAAGAGCGCGGCTTCCTGCTCCAGGTCCAGGCGGGCGCCTGCGAGCGCTTCACCACCGTGCTGGCGCCGGGCTCCAACGTCTTCCATTACGACCACATCCATGTGGACCTGATGCGCCACGGGAAGGGCCGCACCATCTGCAAGCCGGCGCCCAGGCCCATGCCGGCGCCGCTGATCGCCAAGGCGCCGCAACCGGAGGCGCCGCAACCGGACTTCGCGCCGGCCGGCGGCCCGGCGGAGACCCCGCCCTACACCCCGGCGGGCTATACGCC
>NZ_JAIVFO010000141.1 GCF_029991245.1 Xanthobacter autotrophicus | reverse complement strand
AGGCCGGGGCTTGGGGGGCGCCGCTCACGATGGGCAGGTTGGAGACGAACACCGTGCCATACTGGCTGGTGAAGGTAAGGGAGCCCGAGCCGCCCTGCTGCTGGGAGAAGCCGCCGATCTGGTGGTCGAGGCTGTCATAGACCGTCACCTGGCCGTTAAGGTCGATGGCGAGGCGGTGGGATCCCGGGAAATAGGCGTAGCGCACCGAGTTCTGCGCGCCGGTGCTGGCCGGCTGGCCAAGATCCGCCGGCCACCAGTTGAAGTTGCCCGAGGCGTCCGGCACGAACAGGCTGGACTGGTTGCCACCCATCCCCATCCCGCCGCCGCTCGACTGCCACTGCCCGCTGCCGAAATTCCCGCCGCCCTGGTTCTGGGACTGGAAGCTGCCGCTCTGGGTAAGGCCGGGCTGGCTGGCGACGAGGTTCGACAATTCGCTGCACAGGCCGTCCACGCGGCCCTTCAGGTAATTGTTGAACATGTCCGAGACCATGGTCATCCCGCCGCGCATCCACTGGCCGGATCCGCCGAACTCGGGATGGCTGAACTGGGCCATCGAGCCGTTGCCGGCGATCACCGAGAACAGCATGGAGGTGACGGCATCCGGGCTGAAGCCGGTGCGCTGGGAGATGGCGTTGATGGCCGCCTGGCCTTCGGGCGAGAGTTGAGGCATGAGGCTCCTGTTGTCGTTCGAACTGCGGGCGCAAGATCGCGCAAGCGTGTAGGCGCAAGCGCTTCTTCTACCACGGCTTGCGGACAGTTCTCCGACAGAATCCGCGGCGCGGGGCGGGGCACCCATGCAGCCAGCACGGAGCAGGGACCATGCCGACCGGATCGTTCGCCGGCTATTAACTGTGCCCGAACAGCCGGCCCTTCTCGGCCCACAGCACGAACACCAGCGCGATGGCGCCCAGCACCATATAGCCCAGGCTCAGGGGCAGCACCGTGCCGTCGAAGGCGCGGCCCACCACATAGCCGAGCACGGAGGCCATGAGGGTGGTGAAGCCGCCGATGAAGGAGGAGGCGGTTCCGGCCACCGAGCCCAGCGGCTCCATGGCCATGGAGTTGAAGTTCGGCACCGTGAGCGCGAACAGGAACTGCCCGGCCCCGACAAGGCCGCAGAACAGCAGCAGCGGCGGCTTTCCCCCATAGGCGAGGCTGGCGGCCACCATCATGGCGCCCACAGCGATGAAGCCGCAGATGCCACCGTGGGACAGCCGGCGCATGCCGATCCGCCGCACCAGGGCCGCGTTGGTGAAGGAGGCCACCGCCATGATGCCCGCCACCGCGGCGAACGCGACCGGGAACAGGTTGCCCAGCTTGTAGATATCGGTCTGGAACACCTGGGAGGCGGAGCCCACATAGGCCATCAGCGATCCCATCATCAGGCCGATGGCCACCGCATAGCCCGCCGTGCGCCGGGTGGTGAGGGTCAGCACCACCGCCTTGGCGATGGCCCGCAGCGAGAAGGGAATGCGATATTCCGGATGCAGCGTCTCCGGCATGCGCAGGCCGAACCAGATCAGCAGCGCCACCGCCAGCGTGAGCATGGCGATGAAGATGAGGTGCCAGGAGCCGAAGGCCAGGATCAGGCTGCCCAGCGCCGGCGCCAGGATGGGCACGGTGAGGAACACCATCATGGCGAGCGACATGATGCGCGCCATCTCGCGCCCCTCGAACCGGTCGCGCACGATGGCGATGGCGAGCACCCGCCCCGAGGCCGCACCCACGCCCTGGATGACGCGGGCCGCGATCAGCACCGTGAAATCGCGCGTGAACAGGGCCAGCAGCGTGCCCGCCGCATAGATGGCCAGGCCCGCGAACAGGATCGGCCGGCGCCCCACCACGTCGGAGATGGGGCCGTAGAGGAATTGCGCGACGCCGATGCCCAGCAAATAGGCATAGACCATCACCTGCACGTCGTTGGCGTTGGCGAGGGCGAAATCCTCGCGGATGGCGCCGAAGGCCGGCAGGAGGTTGTCGATGGAGAAGGCCGTCATGCCGATGAGCAGGGCGATGAGGGCGACGAACTCCACGAAGGCCGGACGTATGGGCGCCGTCGCCTTCGCCGGGATGGACGCGTTGCGGGGCGCGGGGGCGCGCTCGGGATGGGACATGAAACGCTCTGGCGTTGGGCGTGTCCCGCAACAGACACGGCTGTGAAATGCGGTGCGCGGGGAAGGGCGACCGGCAGGGGAGGACACAAGGGTGGACGACACATAGGCGATGGCGCCGGTCAGGAGAAGAGGCGCCCTCCGCTGACACCGAACCGTGTTTGCGCCGCGTCCTTTCGGCGCGG
The DNA here is from genome assembly GCF_029991245.1 of Xanthobacter autotrophicus. GTDB lineage: Bacteria > Pseudomonadota > Alphaproteobacteria > Rhizobiales > Xanthobacteraceae > Xanthobacter > Xanthobacter autotrophicus_C. Next base: position 9,549 of record NZ_JAIVFO010000141.1, on the reverse strand, counting down.
CGCGGGTTCGTGTATAAGCCCGCCTTCCGGCCCCGCGAACACAAGAGGAACGCTGGGGTTGGACCCGGCGCCGGACGAGCCGGCCCGGATTTTGAGAACATGGAGAGTGAAATGGTGACCCGCCCGCAATCCGCACCTGTCCCTGGCGCCGAGATGTCTCGCCGCGCCGAAGGCTGGCGTCCGGATAGCTGGCGATTTTATCCCGGCGTGCAGATGCCCAATTATCCGGACAAGGCAGAACTCGCCGAGGTGGAAGCCAAGCTTGCCTCCTACCCGCCCCTCGTCTTCGCCGGCGAGGCGCGCCGCCTGAAGTCGGAGATCGCCAAGGTCGCCCGCGGCGAAGCCTTCCTGCTGCAGGGCGGCGACTGCGCCGAGAGCTTCGACGAGCACTCGGCCGACAACATCCGCGATTTCTTCCGCGTCTTCCTGCAGATGGCGGTGGTGCTCTCGTTCTCCGGCGGCACGCCGGTGGTGAAGGTGGGCCGCATCGCCGGCCAGTTCGCCAAGCCCCGGTCCTCGGATACCGAGACCGAGAACGGCGTGACGCTGCCCAGCTACCGCGGCGACATCGTCAACGACATCGCCTTCACCCCCGAGGCGCGCGTTCCGGACCCGCGCCGGCAGATCGAGGCGTACCGCCAGTCGGCGGCGACGCTCAACCTGCTGCGCGCGTTCGCCAACGGCGGCTATGCCAACCTTGAGAACGCCCACCAGTGGATGCTGGGCTTCGTGAAGGACAGCCCCCAGTCCTCGCGCTACCAGGAGCTGGCGAACCGCATCACCGAGGCGCTCGACTTCATGCGCGCCTGCGGGATCAATCCGCAGAGCCACCCGGAAATGCGGACCACGGACTTCTTCACCAGCCACGAGGCGCTGCTGCTCGGCTACGAGCAGGCGCTGACCCGGGTGGATTCCACCTCGGGCGACTGGTACGCCACCTCCGGCCACCTGTTGTGGATCGGCGACCGCACCCGCCAGCCGGACCATGCGCATGTGGAGTATTTCCGCGGCATCCGCAATCCGATCGGCATCAAGTGCGGCCCCTCCATCACCGGCGACGGCCTCATCCGCCTTCTGGACATGCTGCAGCCCGACAATGAGCCGGGCCGCATCACCCTCATCTGCCGCTTCGGCGCCGACAAGGTGGGCGAATACCTGCCGGGCCTGATCCGCGCGGTGGAGAAGGAAGGGCGCGTGGTGGCGTGGTCGTGCGATCCCATGCACGGCAACACCATCAAGGCGGCGTCGGGCTACAAGACCCGGCCGTTCGAGCGCATCCAGTCGGAGATCCGCTCGTTCTTCGACATCCATGCGGCCGAGGGCACGTTTGCCGGCGGCGTGCATCTGGAGATGACGGGCAAGAACGTCACCGAATGCACCGGCGGCGCCCGCGCCATCTCGGACGAGGACCTGCGCGACCGCTACCACACCTATTGCGATCCGCGCCTCAACGCCGAGCAGGCCATCGAGACCGCCTTCCTGGTGGCCGAGCTGCTGAAGCGCGAGCGCCTCGCCCGCGGCCGCCCGGAGGTGGTGGCGGCGGAGTGATCCCCACGCGAGAGGGGCAGATATCGGGACGGCGGGCCTTGTGCCCGCCGTTTCCTTTTGCCTGCTCCGGGAGAGGGTGTCAGCCCGCCCCGCCCACCATGCCGTGCACGTCCGCAAACGCCCCCTCCGCCAGTTCCGCCACCAACAGGCGGGCGGCGTCCACGGGGCCGGGGAGCGTCACCCGGCCGACGGGCACGCGCTTGAAGCCGAAGCGGGCGTAGTATGGCTCGTCCCCCACCAGCACCACCAGGCCGTGGCCGGCCTCCTGCGCCGCCTTCAGCGCCACCTCCATCAGCCGCGCGCCAATGCCCACCGACTGGAACGGCGGCTCCACCGTGAGCGGGCCGAGCAGCAAAGCGGGCGTGGTGCCGATGCGCACCCGCGTCAGCCGCACCGAGCCCACCAGCATGTTGCCCACCCGTGCGGTGAAGGACAGCGCGCGCTCGTGCGGCGCCTGCTCGCGGATGCGGAAGGCGGTGCGGGCGAACCGGCCGGGGCCGAAGGTGCGTTCGTGCAGCTTGTCGATGTCGTGGTCGTCGGCCGCCGTCTCGACGGCGATGGACAGGGGAAGCTCGGTCATTCAGGGGCTCGTTTCGCGGGCAGGACGAAAGGCCCGCGAGAGAGCCGGAGGGATCACCAACCGGGTCGTCAGGCGGGCGGCAAGGCACGGGCGGTCGTGCGCACCGTGTCCTGTCGTCGTCGCTGAAGGCGGTTTACCATCACGTCCTGCACGAGAACATCTTCCTCGGGAGAGAGGCGCGCCGATACCACGGCCGTCGGGGAAGGTCCAGAGGGCGGGCTTCGATGCCCGCATGGCCGGGAACTGTCAGGCGCCGTAGATCCAGCCGTAGCGGTCGAGCAGGGCCGGGCCCTGGCGGCGCAGCACCAGGTCGCGGGCGATGCGGGGGGCGCCGGAGAGGTGGTAGATGATGCCGTTGCGCCGCGCCTCGCCCTGGATGCGCGCGGTGCGGGTGCGCCGCTCCGCCTCGTAGGTGCGCAGGGCGGTGGCGGCATCGCTCTCGCGGGTGAGCGCGCCGGCAAGGCTCACCGCATCCTCGATGGCCTGCGCCGCGCCCTGGGCGAGGAAGGGCAGCATGGCATGGGCGGCATCGCCCAGCAGCGTGACGCGGCCCGAACTCCAGCGGGGCAGGGGATCGATGTCGTAGAGGCCCCAGCACAGGAAATGGGGGGCGCTTTCCAGCAGCTTGCGCACCTCGCCGCTCCAGGAGGCGAAGGCGGCATGCACGGCGGCACTGTCGCCCGGCGCGTTCCAGCGGGCCACCGGCTCGGTCTGCTTGACGATGGCCACGAGGTTCAGCACCTCGCCGCCCTTCACCGGATAGACCACCAGATGGGCGTCGCGCCCGAGATAGAGCCGCACCTCCGGCGGGTGGCCGCCGGGCATCGGCACGGTGGCGCGAAACGCCAGCCGGCGGGCGAACACGGGCGGCGCCGACAGGCCGAGATGGGCGCGCACGGACGAGCGCACCCCATCGGCGCCCACAAGAATGTCCGCGCCATGGGCGATGAGGTTTTCGCCCTGCTTCACCACCGCCCGCACGCTGCCGAAGGCCGGCTCCACCGCGGTGAGATCCGCGCCCAGTGCGATGGCGCAGCCGGCCTCCTGCGCCGCCTCGGCGAGCAGGTTCTGCAGGTCGGCCCGGTGGACCACGAGGAAAGGCGCGCCGTAGCGGCTGGTGGCGGGGCCGTATTCGGCGCGGGTGAGGGGCGCGCCGCTGCGCCCGTCGCGCACCTCAAGGGCACGCGGGGCGACCGCCACCTGCTCAAGCCGGTTGAGCAGGCCGAAATCCCGCAGGATGCGCGTGGCGTTGGGGGTGAGCTGGAGGCCGGCGCCGACCTCCTTCAGCTTCCGCGCCTGTTCCACCACCTGCACGGCAAGGCCGGCGCGGGCGAGCGCGATGGCCGCCGCGAGCCCGCCGATTCCCGCGCCCACCACGACGGCGCTGCGCGCCGCGCGGACGGGCCTGGGCCGAAAGGGACTGGACCTGAAGGGAATGGGCTCGGCCATGGCGGCATCCGGCTCCGCACGGGGAGCCGGCGGATCAGCTTTCGGTCAGGCGGCGGTGGCCGCCGGGGTATCGTGCCACTCGCACTCTTCCGGCTTCGCCGCGCCGGCGGCAAGCGTCGGGTTGTAGCGATAAAGGGTGGAGCAATAGGGGCAGACCGCCTCGGTATCCCCGCCGAGGTCGATGAAGATGTGCGGATGGTCAAACGGCGGCTTGGCGCCGATGCACATGAATTCCTTGCTGCCCACCTCGATCAGGGTGACGCCGAGGTCGTTGCAGAAGTGGGGAATGCCGGTGTCCGCCATGGTTCCGCCCGTGTGCGTTCAAAAAAGCGCCGCGACCTTAGCGTCTGATGGGCGCCGGTGAAAGGCCCCGGTCCGCGGCAGATCGGCCAGGACCGCGGTTGCGGAAACGGGCGCCGCCTCGACGAACGGTTTTGTCGGGGTTATCCTGGCGGCAGGTGAAGAAGGGGGGGTCGTGTTCATGCAGCATTTCATGTCCGGCGCACCATCCCGTTTAAGGTTTGCCCGCGTCCGCTCTTCGTCCCGCGTCGTCTGCGGTCTTGCGCGCGGCCTGTTCCGGCGCACGCACCACACCGACGTCATTCCCCGACGCCCACGCCGCTAGCCCGGCTTTCTTTTCTGTGCGCGCAGTTTCCCCTCGCGCCGGCCTGCCTCCCGGCACCCGGCGGGGATGACGACGCCCGCCCGCCCTCCGTCTTACGTCCGCGGCGCGCTTCGTGCCGCCCTCTCTCCTTGTCCGAACCAGGGACCGGCCCTGGCGCATACCCTTGCGCGGCCGGAATCGTGTCATGTCGCTCTTTCAGACCCATAAGCGCGGGGTGTCCTTCCGCGCCGTTTTCGCCTTTCTCCTCGGCCATTGGCGGCAGCGGAAGGGCATCATCGCCGCCACCGCTACCGCCGTGCTCGTCGCCACGCTCGCGGAAGTGTTCGTGCCGCTGTTTGCCGGCCGGCTCATCGGCGCGCTTTCGGGCGCGGACCGGGAGGCGGCATGGCAGGCGGCGACGGCGGCCTTCCTCGCCATCGTGGCGCTCGGCGCGGTGATGGTCACCGCGCGGCACTTCACCTATTTCATCATCGTGCGGCTCACCCTGCGCATGATGTCGGATCTGGCGGCGGACGCCTTCGCCCGGGTCCAGCGCTTTTCGGCGGACTGGCATGCGAGCACGTTCGCCGGCTCCACCGTGCGCAAGATCTCGCGCGGCATGTGGTCCCTCGACGTGCTGCACGATACCCTGCTGGTGGCGCTGTTCCCGTCCGTGGTGGCGCTGGCCGGCTCGGCGATCCTGCTGGGCCTGCACTGGCCGGTGATGGGCCTGGTGGTGGCGGTGGGCGCGGTGGCCTTCGTGGCGCTGACGCTGGTGCTGTCGCTGAACTATGTGGCGCCGGCGGCCCGCCTCTCCAATGCCTGGGATACCCGCGTCGGCGGCGTGCTGGCCGATGCGGTGGGCTGCAACGCGGTGGTGAAGGGCTTCGGCGCCGAAGAGCGGGAGGAGGCGCGGCTCGACCGCGTGCTCGCCAAGTGGAACGGGCGCACCTATCGCACCTGGATGGCTGGCACCTGGGCCGGCACGGCGCAGCTGATGGCGCTGGTGGCGCTGCAGGCGTCCATCATCGGCACGGCGCTGATGCTGTGGCGGCAGGGCGCGGCCAGCGCGGGCGACATCGCCTATGTGCTCACCACCTACCTCGTCGTGCATTCCTACCTGCGCGACATCGGCATGCATGTGCACAATCTCCAGCGCTCGCTCAACGAGCTGGAGGAACTGGTGGAGATCCACCAGCAGCCCGTGGCCATCGCCGATGCCAGGGATGCCGTGCCGATCCGGGTGGAGGATGGACGCATCGCCTTCGAGCACGTCACCTTCCACTATCGCGGCCATGACAGGCCGCTGTTCGAGGACCTGAACGTCACCATCGACGGCGGCGAGCGGGTGGGCCTCGTGGGCCATTCCGGCTCGGGCAAGACCACGTTCGTGAAGCTGATCCAGCGCCTGCACGACGTGACCTCCGGCCGGGTGATCGTGGACGGGCAGGATGTGCGCGCGGTGACGCAGGCGTCGCTGCGCCGGGCCATCGCGGTGGTGCAGCAGGAGCCGGTCCTGTTCCATCGCTCGCTGATGGAGAACATCGCCTATGGCCGTCCCGACGCCTCCTTCGCGGAGATCCGGCGGGCGGCGGAGCTGGCCAATGCCTCCGGCTTCATCGAGCGCATGCCGCGCGGCTACGGCACGCTGGTGGGCGAGCGGGGGGTGAAGCTCTCCGGCGGCGAGCGCCAGCGCATCGCCATCGCCCGCGCCTTCCTCGCCGATGCGCGCATCCTGATCCTGGACGAGGCCACCTCCAGCCTCGATTCGGAATCGGAAGCCGCCATCCAGGAGGCCATGGAGCGGCTCATGGTGGGGCGCACCACCCTCGTCATTGCCCACCGGCTCTCGACGGTGCGCTCGCTTGATCGCCTGCTAGTGTTCGACCGGGGGCGGATCGTGGAGGAGGGCGACCACGATGCCCTGGTGCGGCGCGAGGGTGGCCTCTACCGCCGCCTGTTCGAGCGGCAGGCCATGGAACTGGCCCGCGGTCTCGCCGCGTGACACGGGAGGCGGCGCGATGGTGCCGCCTCCCGACTTGCCCCCCGCTTGCGGACAGTGAATCGAAGCATCCGGCCCTTTGCGCGGCCTTGCGAAGGCGCTACACCTATCTTGGCATATTGAATCCAGAAGAGGTGTGCGGTGCCGCTCATCGAGATGTCCGGGGAGCGTTTCCAGGTCGAAGTCACGGGTCCCGAAGGCGCGCCACCGCTCGTTCTGTCCCATTCCCTGGGCTGCACGCTGGGCATGTGGGACGAGGTGGCGCCCCTGTTCGCCCGCACCCGGCGCGTCATCCGCTACGACGCCCGCGGCCATGGCGCCAGCGCGGCGCCCGATCAGGTCTATGCCATGGGCGACCTGGGCCGCGACGTATTGGCGATCCTCGACCGGCTGGGCCTCGCGCACGCCGATTTCTGCGGCCTGTCCCTGGGCGGCATGGTGGGGCAGTGGCTGGCGCTGAACGCGCCCCAGCGCCTGACGCGGCTGGTGCTCGCCAACACCACCGCCCACGCCGGCCCGTCCCGCTTCTGGGACCAGCGCATCAAGGCGGTGCGCCGCGACGGCCTTGAGCCCATCGCCAATTCCGTCATCGACAGCTGGTTCACACCGCAGTTCCGCGCCACGGCGCCGGCGCGGGTGACCAGCGTGCGGGCCATGGTGACGGGCACCAGCCCTGCCGGCTACATGGGCACCAGCGCCGCCATGCGCGACATGGACTTCCGCCACGACCTCAAGGCCGTGCGCACGCAGACGCTGGTGATCGTCTCGGACGGCGACCGCTCGACGCCTGCGGCCTGGGGCGAGGCCATTGCCGCCGCCATCCCGGGCGCGAAGCTGGCGCGGCTGCCCGGTGGCCACCTCTCCGCCATCGAGCAGCCGGAGGCGTTCGTGCGCACGGTGGAAGGCTTCCTCGGCTGACATTCAGCCGACACCTGAGCCGGTGACATTCGCGCGCGCCTGTGGAACATGCGCGGCGGATGGACCGGGAGGACAGGATGGCGTCGCCGGAGACCGGGACCCACGATCATGACCACGAGAATGACCATGACCATGCCGGTGGCCACGCCCACGGCGACGGCGAACATGGTCACCCGGGGCTGGCGCACGCGGGCCACTCGCACGCGGAACACGGTCATTCAGGCCACGGCCAATCAGGTCACGGCCACGACCATGCCGTTCCCGATTCCCTGCGCGCCTTCGCCATCGGCGCGGGGCTGAATTTCGGCTTCGTCATCGTCGAGGTGATCTTCGGCCTCTATGCCGGCTCCCTCGCCCTGCTCGCCGATGCGGGGCACAATCTCTCCGACGTGCTCGGCCTGGTGCTCGCCTGGGGCGCGGCATGGCTCTCGCGGCGGGCGCCGACGCGGCTGCGCACCTACGGCTACGGGCGCTCCTCCATCCTCGCCGCCTTGGCCAATGCCATGATCCTGCTGCTGGGCACCGGCGGCATCATCCTGGAGGCCATCTCGCGCCTGTCGCAGCCCGAGCCGGTGCAGACCGGCATCGTCATGGTGGTGGCGCTCGTCGGCGTCGCGGTGAACATGGGCACGGCGCTGATGTTCATGGCCGGCCGCAAGGGCGACCTGAACGTGCGCGGCGCCTTCATCCACATGGTGGCCGATGGCGCCATCTCGCTGGGCGTGGTGGCGGCGGCGGGGGTGATCGCGCTCACCGGCTGGCTGTGGCTGGACCCGGTGGTGTCGCTCGTCATCGCGGTGGCCATCATCGTCGGCACCTGGGGCCTGCTGCGCGACAGCGTCAACCTTGCCATGGACATGGTACCGACGGGCGTCGATCCCGAACAGGTGGAAGCCTTCCTCGCCGCCCGTCCGGGGGTGCGCGAAGTGCACGACCTGCACATCTGGGGGCTCTCCACCACCTCGGTGGCGCTGTCCGCCCATCTGGTGCGGCCGGAGGCGGCGCTCGACGACGATTTCCTCAGCGAGACCTGCGCCGAACTCAAGGCGCGCTTCGGCATCGCCCACCCGGTGCTGCAGATCGAGCAGGGGCGGATGGCCTGCGCCCTCGCGCCAAGGGACGTGGTGTGATCAGGCGGCCTTCGCCACTCCTTCGTGGCTTCGCTCATGCGCCGCGCGGGCTTTTCAGGCGGCTTTTGCCGCCTTGAGCCCTTCCAGCGCTTCCTTGGCGATGGGCGAAAGGCCCTCGCCGCCATGGGCGATATGCTCGGCGATCTTGGAGCGCATGCGCGGGTCCCAGAACTTCTGGATGTGGATGCGCGTGGCCTCCACCGCCTCCGCGTGCTTCTGCGCCGAGAAGGCGGTCGCGATCTGGTTCGCCATGTAGACGAGCTTTTCAGCAGTGCTATGCGACATGGTTCTGCCGTTCCGGTGAGGGGAGCGCGATGCGCCCGGGATGGGTGAAGATCTCGAAGCCGTCCTGACGCACGATGGCGCACAGGGTGATGCCCGCCGCTTCCGCCGTGCGGATGGCCAGCGACGTCGGCGCCGAGACGGCGGCAATGACGCCCACCCCCAGCACGGCGGCCTTCTGCACCATCTCGATGGAGACGCGGCTGGTCAGGAGCAGGAGGCCGCGCGCGGTGTCGAAGCCGGCTTCCGCCGCCTTGCCCACCAGCTTGTCGAGGGCATTGTGCCGGCCCACGTCCTCGGCCAAAGCGAGGATGCCGCGGCCGGGCTCGAAATAGGCCGCCGCGTGCACCGCGCGGGTCTCATGGTTGAGGCTCTGGAGTGGGCCGAGGGTGGCCATGGCGTCGAGCAGCGTCGCCGGGGAGAAGTGGGTGTCCGCCGTCACCAGCGCCGCCGGCTTCACCGCCTCGGCAAGGCTCTCCACCCCGCACAGGCCGCAGCCGGTGGGGCCGGCCAGCGCCCGGCGCCGGGCGGAGAGATGCTTCATCTTCTCCTCGGCGATCCACATGCGCGCCTCGATGCCCTCGTCCACCACGATCACCTCGCGGGACAGGATCTCGGCGGCGGACGCAACGATGCCCTCGGTGAGGGCGAAGCCCAGGGCGAAGTCGGCGATGTCCGTGGGGCTCGCCATCATCACCGCGTGGGTGGTGCCGTTGAAGGTGAGGGCGACCGGCACTTCCTCGGGCACCGCGCGTTCGCCGGTGGACACCGCGCCGTCGCGCACCTGTACGCGCTCCACCCGCCGCGCCGGGGGCGGGGCGGGGAGGGCGGTGTCCGCCGGCAGCGGGCAGGTAGAGGGCGTTTCAGTCATCTCAAGGTTTCACATGGGAGCGGAGATCTGGTTCCGGAAGGGGTGAACTTCCCGCGAGCGAGACCTCTGCGAAAGTCCCCCTCCAGCCGGTTCAAAGTGCCGCTCCCTCTCCCCTTGCGGGAGAGGGGCGGGGTAAGGGGCTGTCTCTTATTCACATCTCCGAGC
>NZ_JAIVFO010000140.1 GCF_029991245.1 Xanthobacter autotrophicus | reverse complement strand
GAGGATCTTGTGACCCATCTGCGCGAGCGCAGCCAGGGTATTCTGGGACGTGGTGGACTTGCCGATGCCACCCTTCCCGTAAAACGCGATCTGTCGCAGCGAAGACATCTGTCTCTCCTTCGAACCTATACGGAAGACCACCGCGCGCGTGGCGCGAGGCCGTTTCTCTCGTCAGTAATATCGGTCGGAAACGCCCCGCGGGTTGTGGGAAGGAGCGCTACGCTGGCAGTCGGCCTAGGCGTGCACTCAGCCCTCACTCGCTGTTGCGCCAAGGAAAGAGCAACCAGCGTGCCACTCGCCGTCGGCACCCTCAAATCTTTGATTTACATCAAAATCCCGGCGTCCGGGCGGGCTGTGCCATGCTGTTTCGAACATGACAGCCCGCTTTTGCTGTGTCGGAATTAAAACAACTGGTGTGCATGCGAACGTCCGCGTGTCTGAAAGCATTCGCGCGCATGCGGCCGCGAGCACGCGGGCGGTCGGGGGCGCTCGCGTGCGTGGGTGCGTCGCGTGCGCGCGCGGGCGTTGAAACACAGGGTGAACAGCGCCGGGCGCCCGGACCGGGCGGCCGCTCCGCTGGCTCAGGAACGGAACTTGCTTGATGCGATCGTTGCACGCCCGGCCCGCATGTTCGCATGGGGGCGAGCGAACGGGTGAAAGCCCCGTCCAGGGGAAGACGAGCGAGGGTTAAGATGCAGATCGGCGTTGAGACTTCCAAGGCAGTGGACCAGCGGCGTGTCTTCGTGGTGGACGAGGACGAGATCACGCGCGCGGCGCTCCAGTTCATGCTGCACGACGAGATCGAGACCCACGAGCTCGCCAGCCCGGAGGAGGCCTATGAGAAGGGCACCGGCTGGCTGGTGCCGCATGTGATCCTGCTCGGCGTCTCCCTGCTCCAGACGCGCGGCGACGGGCTCATCGCCGAGCTGAAGGCGAAGTTCCCGGATGTGCGCATCCTCATCGTCACCGACAAGGCCAGCGAGGCCGTGGCGGTGGGCGGCCTCAAGGCCGGCGCCCATGGCGCGGTGGTGAAGCCGCTGACGCTGGAAGCCGTGCGCAAGAAGGTGGACACCGTGCTCGGCCGCGGCGGCGCCGCCCCGCTGGTTCAGCTCACCGTGATGAAATAGCCTGCCGTGGCCACCGTCACCTTCTACGAGAAGCCGGGCTGCGCAACCAATGCCCGGCAGAAGCTCGCCCTGTCCAATGCCGGCCACACGCTGGTGGTCCGCAGTCTCCTGACCGAGGCCTGGACGGCCGAACGCCTGCGCGGCTTCTTTGGTGACACCCCGGTCGCCGCCTGGTTCAACCCGGCGGCGCCGAAGGTGAAGGCCGGCGCGGTGGACCCCGCCGCGGTCGATGCGGATGCCGCCATTGCGCTGATGCTGGCCGAGCCGCTGCTCATCCGCCGGCCGCTGGTGGAGACGGACAGCGGGCGCTGCGCCGGCTTCGACCGCGAGCCGGTCCTGTCCCTGCTGGGGCCGTCCGATCCGGGGGCGCGGCCGATCGAAGGCTGCTCCAGCCCGCACGCGCCGTGTCCGGACCCGGCCGAACGCAAGGCGTCCTGACCCATGAATGCTGCCCCGCCCGTTGCCCGTCCGGCCGAGACGGCGCTCGCCTATCACGCGCGCACCAAGCACAGCCTCAAGGCCTATGCGGCGGGGCCGGAAACCCTGGACTGGGACGCCCAGCCCAACCCGTTCCGGGAGTTCGAGGGCTGCCCGCGCCTCGCCCTGCCGCTCGCGGCGGAGGATCTCGCGGTCGCCTATGACGCGATGGTCACCCCCGGCGCGGTGCCGGCGGCGCCGCTGGATCTGGCCGGCGTGGCGCTGCTGCTGGAACTGTCCTTCGGCCTGGCCGGCTGGAAGCAGTACGGGCCGGATCGCTGGGCCGTGCGCTGCAATCCGTCCAGCGGCAATCTGCACCCCACCGAGGCCTATGTGCTGGCGTCCAACGTCGCCGGCGTGCCCGACGGGGTCCACCACTATGTCAGCCGCGACCATGTGCTGGAGCAGCGCTTTGCCGCGCGGACTTCGACCTCGGTCGCCTTTGCCAGCGCGTCGGGCTTCGTGATGGAGCGCAGCTTCGCGCGAGCCGCGGCAGGTCCGGCGCGGCTTCATCTCGCGCTTTCCTCCGTCCATTGGCGCGAGGCGTGGAAATATGGCGAGCGGGCGTTCCGCTATTGCCAGCTCGATCTCGGCCATGCCCTCGCCGCCGTGCGCTATGCCGCCGCCTGCCTCGGCTGGAGCGCGCGCATGGTGGAGGGCGTGGACAGCTCCCAGATCGCGCGTCTGGGCGGCTTCGACCGTGAGGCGGATTTTGCCGGGGCCGAGCGGGAGGACCCCGACATCCTCATCCAGATCACGCCGGCACCGGCCGTTGCCGTCCCGCCGCCGGCGCCGGGGCTGGGTGGCTGGACGGGGACGGCCAATGTGCTGGACCGGCACAAGCTTTATCGCTGGCCGGTGATCGATGCGGTGAGCGCAGCTACCCATGGCGGTGCGGGCGCGCCCGACCCGGCCCCGGCCATCGCCCCGGAGGTGCCGCCGCGCGCGGTTACGAACAACGCGGCGAAGGCCTCCGCGGTGATCCTCGGGCGCCGCAGCGCCCAGCGCTTCGAGGCCAAGACCAGCGCCATGCCGCAGGAGGTCTTCTTCGGCATGCTGGAGGCGCTGATGCCGGGCGCCGCAGCGCCCTTCGATGCCTGGGGCTTCACACCGCGCATCCATCCGCTGCTGTTCGTGCACCGGGTGGAGGGCCTTGCCCCCGGCCTTTATGCGCTGCCGCGGCGGGAGGGGATCACGGACGCCCTGAAGGCGGCGCTGCGGCCCGATTTCCAGTGGGTGAAGCCGGAGGGCTGTCCCGACCACCTGCCGCTGTATCGGCTGGTGGAGACCGACTGCCGCGGCATCGCCCGCACCATCAGCTGCCACCAGGCCATCGCCAGCGACAGCAGCTTCGCCCTGGCCATGCTCAGCGAGTTCGAAGCCACCGTGAGCGCCGACCCGTGGCGCTATCGCCAGCTGCACTGGGAAGCCGGGCTCGTCGGCCAGGTGCTCTATCTGGAAGCGGAAGCGGCCGGGTTCCGGGGCACCGGCATCGGCTGCTTCTTCGACGACGACCTGCACCGGCTCGTGGGCCTTGAGGGCCTGGAGTTCCAGTCGCTCTATCATTTCACGGTGGGGCGCCCCGCCATCGACACCCGCATCACCACCGAGCCGGCCTATCCCGGCCGCTCGGCCTGAGGGAATTCAGGAGCACGCCATGAGAGAGCGCATTCCCTTCCGCTGCATCGGCGTCGAGGAGGCAGCACTCATCGTCGGCGAAGGCCGGGCCGTGCTGCTCGACGTGCGCGACGCCAACAGCTATGCCGCCGGCCATGTGGAGGGCGCGCGGAACATCACCTTCTCTGCCCTGTCGGACGTGATCGGCGCCACCCCGAAGGCGCAGCCGGTGGTGATCTATTGCTACCACGGCAATGCCAGCCGGGAGTTTGCCCAGACCCTGTCGGATTTCGGCTTCGCGGCGGTGTTCAGCGTCGATGGCGGCTACGAGGCGTGGCAGGCCTTCGAACGCGCGCGCGGCCCCGCGGCGCCGCTCGATGCCGCCCTTTCCGGCTGGCTCGCCAGCCTTGGCTTTCCCGCCGATGGCGTGAACGCGACGGCGGAAAATGGCATGACCCCGCTCATGAAGGCCTCCCAGGAGGGGCTTGCCGACGTGGTGGCGGGCCTCATCGCCGCCGGTGCGGCGCTGGACGCCCGCAATGGGGATGGCAACACCGCCCTGTGGCTCGCCTGCGTCGGCAATCACCCGCACATCATCGATGCGCTGGTGGATGCCGGCATCACCATCGACAGCCTCAACGACACCGGCGCCACGTCGCTGATGTATGCCGCCTCCGCCGGCAAGGTCGAGGCGGTGGAAAAGCTGCTCGCCCGTGGCGCCGATCCGCGTCTGGAGACACAGGATGGCTTCTGCGCGCTGGATCTTGCGGCCAATCTCGAATGCCTCAAGCTGCTGCGCGCCGCCACACGGCGCGAAGCGGCGCCGGCGTGAGGGGGTTTGAAGGCGAGAGGGTGCCGAGGCCGTGTTTCCCCGCAAACGCGTCTTTGTCCCGTAGACCGCCCCTTCCGGGCGCTATAAGCCTGCCAGCTGTATCGGAACCGGCATAGGCGGGGCGGCGCATGACCTACAGATGGTGGACGCAGGCGAGCGTGGATGCCCTCCTCGCCGAGGACGCGCCTTATGGCGACCTGACCACCGAATCCCTTGCCCTCACCGGCCGCAAGGCGCGTCTGACCATGGCCATGCGGGCGGACGCCACCGTGTGCGGCGTCGAGCTGGCGCGGGATCTGTTCGCCACCGCCGGGGCCCATGCCGATGTGCTCGCCGCCACCGGAGCGCGGGCGCCGGCGGGCGAGACCATCCTGATAGCGCAGGGCACGGCAGGCCCCATCTTCCGGGCGTGGAAGGTGGCGCAGACGCTGGTGGAATATCTCTCCGGCATCGCCACCCTCACCGCCGATATCGTCGCCGCGGCCCGCGCCGTGGCGCCCGACATCGCGGTGGTGACCACCCGCAAGACCCTGCCCGGCGCCAAGGCGCAGATGATAGCCGCCATCCGCGCCGGCGGCGCCTTTCCCCACCGGCTCGGATTGTCGGAAACGCTGCTGCTGTTTCCCGAGCACCAGGCCTTCCTGACCGATCCGGCCGCCGGCATCGCCGCGCTGCGTCGCGCCGCCCCGGAGAAGAAGGTGGTGGTGGAGGTGAAGACGCTGGACGAGGTGGACGCGGTGCTGGCGGTCCACCCCGACGTGCTTCAGTGCGAGAAGATGACCCCCGACCACATCGCCGAGGTGGCCCGCCGGGTGGCGGCCCGCGCGCCGGAAACCAAGGTCGCGGCGGCGGGCGGGGTGAATCTCGCCAATGCCGCCGCCTACGCCGCCGCGGGGGCCCATGTGCTGGTGAGCTCCGCCCCCTATTGGGCCAAGCCGGCAGACGTGAAGGTGGTGATCTCGCCGGCCTGAGGCGCGCCCGGGTCCGCACGCTCAGGTCCGCACGCTCACGTCCGTGCATTCGAGCCGCGCGGTTCACACGCTGGAAACTGATTTTCCGGACCAGCTGCGGTGCCATTTTCCGCGTGAATGCGGTTGTTCGGGCAACCGAACAAGACAAAGCTCCGAGTATCTGGACAATGACTACGTAGTTCTACGGAGGTCGCCGCGCCGAAAACGTGGGCCTTCTCTGTCATGAACCTGTCGAACCCCACACAAGCCATCGGGCTGTCGCATTCGCGACATCCTCTCAGATCCGTCTTTTGCGCCTGTTTTCAATAGCTTGAACAGGTGGCACAAGCCTTGCCAGTGACTTTGGCAGGGAGCGCTCAGGCGCAGGTGGACGGACTGATGATCACGCTCACGACCAATGCTCTGTCGGCAATCAAGGCAGCCCTGACGGGCTCGGCGCAGGCAGATGGCCTGCGTGTGGTCGCGAAGGCCGGTTCCGGCAATGGCGTGAACTACCTGATGCATCTCGACAGCCGGGCGCGCGACGGCGACCTCATTCTCGAGCAGGGCGGTCTCAAGGTGTTCATCGATGGGCCATCCCGCTCGGTGGCGCGCGGCATCGTCATCGATTTCGTGGATTCGGAGACGGCGCGTGGCTTCGTGTTCGAGGACGATCCGGCAGCGCTGATGATGATGGCAGGCGGGGGCTTGCGGAACTGACGAGGGTCCGGGCCCAGCCCGGTGGAGTTCATTCATCCCCGCCGGCGCGGCGGGGGGAGATCGGAAGGGACCCATGCTCGCGAAGTCACCATCGGCCATACTGGCGCGCACCAGCCGGGCATCTGCGGATGCCAGCGGCGCTGCCGCAGGGACGGTGCCGGCCCGCACGGTTTTCCTGAACGACACCACGCTCAGGGACGGCGAACAGGCACCCGGCGTCGCCTTCACCCGCCGGGAGAAGATCGAGATCGCCGAGCAGCTGGCCGCGGCCGGCGTGCCCGAGATCGAGGCCGGCACCCCGGCCATGGGCGACGAGGAAATCGAGACCCTGCGCTCCATCGTCTCCCTCAAGCTGCCGCTGCGCGTCGCCGCCTGGTGCCGCATGAGCGAGGAAGACCTCTTCGCCGCGGTCTCCGCCGGCGTGAACTACGTCAATCTCTCCATCCCCACCTCCGACCGCCAGCTGAAGGGCAAGCTCAACCGCGACCGCGACTGGGCGCTGGGGGCGGTGCGCCATGTGGTGACGCTGGCGACGAAGCTCGGCTTCACCGCCGCCGTGGGCTGCGAGGATGCCTCCCGCGCCGATCCGGACTTCCTGTGCCGGGTGGCCGAAGTGGCGAAGGAGGCGGGTGCCTTCCGCCTGCGCCTCGCCGACACGCTGGGGGTGCTCGATCCCTTCTCCGCTTATGCGCTGGTGCGGCGTGTCGCCAATGCGACGGACCTCGAGATCGAATTCCATGCCCATGACGACCTCGGCCTCGCCACGGCCAACACGCTTGCCGCCGTCACCGGCGGGGCGCGCCATGCCAGCGTGACGGTTGCGGGCCTTGGGGAGCGGGCGGGCAATGCGGCGCTGGAGGAAGTGGCCATCGCCCTGCGCCAGACCTCCCGCTCGGAGACCGGTATCGATCCGCAGGCGCTGCGGCCGCTGGCGCAGAAGGTGATGGAGGCGGCCGGCCGCCCCATGCCCCGCACCAAGGCCATCGTGGGCGAAGACATCTTCACCCACGAATCCGGCATCCACGTTTCCGGCCTGCTGAAGGATCGCGGCACCTATGAGGCGCTGAGCCCCGAATTGCTGGGCCGGGCGCATCGGGTGGTGCTGGGCAAGCATTCGGGCCTGGCCGCCATCCTCAAGGCCCTGTCGGACCAGGGGCTGGCGGTGGACGAGGCGCGCGGGCGGGCCATCCTCGCCCGGGTGCGCGACTTCGCCATCCGCTCCAAGAATTCGGTCTCCCCGGAAGTGCTCAGGCGCTTCTACGAGGACAGCTTCACCGAAGAGGCGCTCAAGCGTCGCCACGCCGCAGTGATGGGAGCCTGACCCATGATCATGGGAAGCCCGAAATGGCAGGGGACCGACGTTCCGCTCGCCTCCGCCGCGGCGGAGGCTGAGCAGGCGTCCGCGCTCTCGGTGTGGCGCCTCATCCGCGAGGACGTGGATTGCGTGAAGTCGCGCGATCCGGCGGCCCGCAACACGGCGGAGATCGTGCTCACCTATCCCGGCGTGCATGCCGTGATCTGGCATCGGCTGGCGAGCCGCCTGTGGCGGCGGGGCATCAAGTTCCCGGCCCGCTTCCTGTCCTGGCTCGGCCGTTTCCTCACCAATGTGGACATCCATCCCGGTGCCACCATCGGCCGGCGCTTCTTCATCGATCACGGCGCGTGCGTGGTCATCGGCGAGACCGCCGAGGTGGGCAACGACGTGACGCTCTATCACGGGGTCACCCTGGGCGGCACCTCCTGGACCTCCGGCAAGCGCCATCCCACCCTGCGCGACGGGGTGCTGGTGGGCGCGGGCGCCAAGATCCTCGGCCCCATCACGGTGGGGGCGGGCTGCCGCATCGGCGCCAATTCTGTGGTGATCGAGGACGTGCCGCCGGCCATGACGGTGGTGGGCATTCCCGGCCGGGTGGTGAAGCCCATGGCCGACCGTCGCCGCGTGGGCGACGGCCGTATCGACCTGGAGCATCACCTGATGCCGGACCCGGTGGGCGAGGCCATCGTCTCGCTGCTCGACCGGATCGAATTCCTGGAGGCGCGCCTTGCGCACCTGCAGAGCGAACGCCCGCGCAGCCGCAGCGCCACGGCCGACGAAGCCGCGTGACGCTGGTGGTATTCGGGAAGAGTGACAACAAGGAGGTCGCGATGTCGGTTGTCGACAAGCTGAAGTCCCTGCACAGCGCGGAAGAGTTCTTCGAGCTGCTACAGGTGGATTATCAGCCGGAAGTGTTGCAGGTGCTGCGCCTGCACATTCTGCGGCGCATGGGCCAGTACCTCGTCTCCGCGGAGTTCGAGGGCATGAGCGAGGATGAGATCTTCTCGGCTTCCCAATCCATGCTTGGGCAGGCCTATGAGGACTTCATCAAGTCGAATCCGATGGCCGAGCGCGTGTTCAAGGTGCTGAAAGAGCACGATCCGAGCCGCCCGCCCGAGCCCGGCCCGAAGCCCGCCTTCGTGCCCCTGACATCCCTGAAAACGGGAAGCTGAGGCTTTAGGGCGCGATCCGGGCACATGGTCCATCTTCCCGGTGAATCGCCCTCTCGACCAGAGATAGAGACCACGTTGTCCGATCAATTTGCGCTGCAAGCTGATGGGTGCGTGCTCTAGCCCTCAAGTCGCGGCGCCCCCTGAGGTTCACCGTTTTGGTGGCCTCCGTCCGCGGCCTGACCACTCCCGCCGGAGGCTTCTGCCCCCGGTCGGCTGCCCTCTCCCCGCCCATTGTTTGTTGAATTTCAGACGTTTTTTATGTTTTTCATCCGGCTGGTCGCTCGGCCGCATGCGGGGAGAGGGCAGATTTTTCAAATGGCGCCGGCGCTTCCGGCGGCCAGACCCCGTCGCCATGC
Source organism: Xanthobacter autotrophicus (assembly GCF_029991245.1). Taxonomy (GTDB): domain Bacteria; phylum Pseudomonadota; class Alphaproteobacteria; order Rhizobiales; family Xanthobacteraceae; genus Xanthobacter; species Xanthobacter autotrophicus_C. The sequence continues at coordinate 3,315 of NZ_JAIVFO010000140.1, read as the reverse complement.
GAATGTCGGTTTCGGCGGGTTGCGCGTTGCGTCCAAGCCCCGCGCCCTTGTGGTTCGTTGAACGCTCCCCCGATCTGCCCGCCGGCCATATCCGGTTCCGCGCCATGCCGGGCGCGTGCCGCGCCGGGCCAGAGCGCGCTCCGAGCCAATTGATCCATTTGCCTGGTGAATCCCCCTCTGATCTGAGGGAGGCGAAACGCGTTATCCGATCCGCTTGAGGCATCGGCTGATCGGCGCGTGCTCTGACCCAAGAGGCCTGCAGGCGCCGCCGCATTCCTGATCCGCCTCAGGCCGCGGCGGGTGAGGTTGGTCTCCTTTCCGCGCAAGGATCCGATTCCTCCGGCCTGCCTTCCCCCGATGGCGGCGGGCGAACGGCGGCGCTCCGCATCGTCATCGACCGTGAAGGACGAGTCGCGACTGCTCCCTCCGCGTGCATTGAATCCATGGGCCAGCGAGGGATGTGCCTCCAGCTGAGTCCCGATCATCCCCCGTGTCCGGCTCCCGCCCGCCTTCAGGGCCGATGGATGGCCGGCGGCGGTAGGCTGATGGGTCCATCATGCGGGATAGTTTTCCGCATGGTGCAAATGACGCTGAATCGGAGGCAAAAAGGCCTGTTTCAGCAGCAGAAATCGGCCTTCTCACACTATTTGTGCAGTGCGGCCGGCTTGAACCCCAGGTCGGATGGGAGTAGTCAAGCGCCGCTCGTTTCCTGCGGCGGCTCGTCTCATGCGCCCGCCAGCAGATCGGTTTCCGGGGACAAGGGATGGCCCGCAACAAGATCGCCCTCATCGGGGCCGGCCAGATCGGCGGCACGCTCGCCCTTCTCGCCGGGATGAAGGCGTTGGGCGACATCGTCCTGTTCGACGTTGCGGAAGGCGTGCCGCAGGGCAAGGCCCTCGACCTTGCGGAACTCACCCCCGTGGAAGGCTTCGACGCCGCCTATGCCGGCGCGTCCAGCTATGATGCCATCGCCGGTTCCGACGTGGTGATCGTCACCGCCGGGGTGGCGCGCAAGCCGGGCATGAGCCGCGACGACCTGCTCGCCATCAACCTCAAGGTGATGGAGCAGGTGGGCGCCGGCATCCGCAAGTATGCTCCTGACGCTTTCGTCATCTGCATCACCAATCCGCTGGATGCCATGGTGTGGGCGCTCCAGCGCTCCAGTGGCCTGCCTCCGGAAAAGGTGGTGGGCATGGCGGGCGTGCTCGATTCGGCGCGCCTGCGCTATTTCCTGGCCGAGGAGTTCGGCGTCTCCGTGGAGGACGTGACGGCCTTCGTCATGGGCGGGCACGGCGACACCATGGTGCCGCTGGTGCGCTATTCCACCGTGGGCGGCATCCCGGTGCCGGACCTCATCCGCATGGGCTGGACCAGCGAGGAGCGCATCGCCGCCATCGTCCAGCGCACCCGCGACGGCGGGGCGGAGATCGTCAACCTGCTCAAGACCGGCTCGGCCTTCTATGCGCCGGCGGCCTCGGCCATCGCCATGGCGGAGAGCTACCTGAGGGACAAGAAGCGCGTTCTGCCCGTCGCCGCGCGGCTCGACGGGGAATACGGGCTCAAGGACATCTATGTGGGCGTGCCGGCTGTCATCGGCGCGCGTGGCGTGGAGCGTATCGTGGAGGTCGAGCTCGACCGATCCGAGCGCGCCATGTTCGACAGATCGGTCGCTGCCGTCGAAGGACTGGTGGAGGCCTGCCTGAAGATCGCACCCGGTCTCGGGAAGTGATCTCGACTTGACGGCGCGCCGCAAGGTGCGCCGTTTTCGTGCCGGCGGAACGACCGGCGAGGTGAAGGAGACGAATGCTCCCCTTCCGGGGACCCCAGCGGCGGCCTGAGGGCTGTGCGGCCCGGGGTTCCTTCTGCGGTGGAAGCGGCGCGGACCATCTGGCCCCGCATTTTGCGAGGCGCGGTCCGTCCGGGGCGGGGGAGGGGCGTTTCGCAACCCTGAGGGACGCAGAGATGAATATTCACGAGTACCAGGCCAAGGCGCTGCTGAAGAAGTACGGCGCGCCGGTCTCGCGCGGCGTGCCCGTGCTGAAGGTGGAAGACGCCGAGGCGGCGGCCAAGGAACTCGGCGGTCCGCTCTGGGTGGTGAAGTCCCAGATCCATGCGGGCGGGCGCGGCAAGGGCAAGTTCAAGGAGCCCGAGGCCGGCGACAAGGGCGGCGTGCGCCTCGCCAAGTCCATCGACGAGGTGAAGACCTTCGTCTCCCAGATGCTCGGCAACACCCTCGTCACCATCCAGACCGGCCCGGCCGGCAAGCAGGTGAACCGCCTGTATCTGGAAGACGGCTCCGACATCGAGAAGGAGTTCTACATCTCCCTCCTGGTGGATCGCGCCACCTCCCACGTGGCCTTCGTGGTGTCCACCGAAGGCGGCATGGACATCGAGGAAGTGGCCCATTCCCACCCGGAGAAGATCATCACCTTCTCGGTGGACCCGGTCACCGGCGTTCAGGGTTACCACGGCCGCAAGATCGCCAAGGCCCTCGGCCTGACCGGCGACCTCGCCAAGCAGGCGGGCAAGCTCGCCGAGGTGCTCTACACCGCCTTCGTCGATACCGACATGGCGATGCTGGAGATCAACCCGCTGATCATCACCAAGGATGCCCAGCTGCGCGTGCTTGACGCCAAGGTCACCTTCGATTCCAACGCCATGTTCCGCCACCCGGAGCTCGCCGAGCTGCGCGACCTGACGGAAGAGGACGCGAAGGAAATCGAGGCCTCCAAGTACGACCTCGCCTACATCGCCCTTGATGGCACCATCGGTTGCATGGTGAACGGCGCGGGCCTCGCCATGGCGACCCTCGACATCATCCAGCTCTACGGCGAAAGCCCGGCGAACTTCCTCGACGTGGGCGGCGGCGCCAACGAGGAGAAGGTGACGGCGGCGTTCAAGATCATCACCGCGGACCCCAACGTGAAGGGCATCCTCGTCAACATCTTCGGCGGCATCATGCAGTGCGACGTGATCGCGCGCGGCGTGCTGGCGGCGGTGAAGGCGGTGGGCCTCCAGGTTCCGCTGGTGGTGCGCCTCGAAGGCACCAACGTGGAAGAAGGCAAGACGATCATCCGCGAGTCGGGTCTGAACGTGATCCCGGCGGACGATCTCGATGACGCGGCGCAGAAGATCGTCGCGGCCGTGAAGAAGGAAGCTGCGTGATGTCCGTGCTTATCGACGCCAACACCAAGGTCATCACCCAGGGCTTCACCGGCAAGAACGGCACCTTCCACGCCCAGCAGGCCATTGCCTACGGCACCAAGATGGTCGGCGGCACCTCGCCGGGCAAGGGCGGCACCACCCACCTGAACC
>NZ_JAIVFO010000013.1 GCF_029991245.1 Xanthobacter autotrophicus | reverse complement strand
GGGTGGGAGGGGGCTGACCCTTTCCGTTGAGCGCCGGCATCCGGCGATGGTGAGCCGCCGGGGCGGCGCTCCCCGATCCGCCCCCGCAAGCGCGAGCGGATGAGAAGAGACTGGTTCTCTTCGCTATTCCGCCGCCGCGAGGCCGCGCCGCTTCTCCATGTCGCGCAGGGCGCGGCGGTATTCCACCGGCATCACCTTGACGAACTTGGAGCGGTACTCGGCCCAGTTGTCCAGGATCGCCTGCGCCCGCGCCGAGCCGGTGTAATGCAGGTGCTTGGCGATGAGCTGGTGCAGGCGTTCCTCGTCGTGGCGGGACATGTCGCCCTGCACGTCGATGCGGCCCTTGAACTCCAGGTCGCCGCCGTGGTGGTGGAGGCGTTCCAGCAGGTCCTCCTCCTCCTCCACCGGTTCGAGGTCCACCATGGAGAGGTTGCACCGCTTGGCGAAGCTCTTGTCCTCGTCCAGCACATAGGCGACGCCGCCGGACATGCCGGCCGCGAAGTTGCGCCCGGTCTGGCCGATCACCACCACGATGCCGCCGGTCATATACTCGCAGCCATGGTCGCCGGTGCCTTCAACGACGGCGATTGCACCGGAATTGCGCACCGCGAAGCGCTCGCCGGCGATGCCGCGGAAGTAGCATTCGCCCTCGGTGGCGCCGTACATCACCGTGTTGCCGACGATGATGGATTCCTCCGGCACGATGGCCGCATTATCCGGCGGCCGGACGATGATGCGCCCGCCCGACAGGCCCTTGCCCACATAGTCGTTGGCCTCGCCGATGAGGTCGAAGGTGACGCCGGCGGCGAGAAACGCTGCGAACGCCTGGCCCGCGGTGCCGCTCAGCTCCACGTGGATGGTGTCGTCCGGCAGGCCGTGGCCGCCATAGGCCTTGGCCACGGCGCCGGAGAGCATGGCGCCGGCCGAGCGGTCCACCGACCGGATCGGCGTCTTGATCTCGACGCGCTCGCCCTTTTCCAGGGCCGGAGCGGCCTTGGCGATGAGGGTGCGGTCCAGCACCTTCTCGATGGGATGGTGCTGGCGCTCGGTGTGGCGGATGCCCACCTCGGGCGGCATGTCGGGCTTGGCGAAGATGCGCGAGAAGTCGAGGCCCTTCGCCTTCCAGTGGTTGATGGCGGCGTTCTGGTCGAGCACCTCGGAGCGGCCCACCATCTCGTCCATCGTGCGGAAGCCGAGGGAGGCCATGATCTCCCGCACTTCCTCGGCGACGAAGAAGAAGTAGTTGATCACGTGCTCGGGCGTGCCCTTGAAGCGCTTGCGCAGCACCGGGTCCTGGGTGGCCACGCCCACCGGGCAGGTGTTCAGGTGGCACTTGCGCATCATGATGCAGCCCGCCGCGATGAGCGGCGCGGTGGAGAAGGCGAACTCGTCGGCCCCCAGCAGGGCGCCGATGATCACGTCGCGGCCGGTGCGCAGGCCGCCGTCCACCTGAAGCGCGACGCGCGAGCGCAGGCGGTTGGCCACCAGGGTCTGCTGGGTCTCGGCGAGGCCCATCTCCCACGGCGAGCCGGCATGCTTGATGGAGGTGAGCGGGGAGGCGCCCGTACCGCCCTCGAAGCCGGAGATGGTGATGTGGTCGGCGCGCGCCTTGGCGACGCCCGCCGCCACCGTGCCCACGCCCACCTCGGACACGAGCTTCACCGACACGTCCGCGTCGGGATTCACGTTCTTGAGGTCATAGATGAGCTGGGCGAGATCCTCGATGGAATAGATGTCGTGGTGCGGCGGCGGCGAGATGAGGCCGACGCCGGGGGTGGAGTGGCGCACCTTGGCGATCACCGCGTCGACCTTGTGGCCGGGCAATTGTCCGCCCTCGCCGGGCTTGGCGCCCTGGGCCACCTTGATCTGCATCACGTCGGAATTGACGAGATATTCCGCGGTCACGCCGAAGCGGCCGGAGGCCACCTGCTTGATGGCGGAGCGCATGCTGTCGCCGTTGGGCAGGGGCTTGAAGCGCTCGGGCTCCTCGCCGCCCTCGCCGGTGTTCGACTTGCCGCCGATCCGGTTCATGGCGATGGCGAGGGTGGTGTGGGCCTCGCGGGAGATGGAGCCGAACGACATGGCCCCGGTGACGAAGCGCTTCACGATGTCGGCGGCGGGTTCCACCTCCGACAGCTCCACCGGCGCCTGGCCCAGCTCTTCCGCGCTCTTGATGCGGAACAGGGAGCGCACGGTGAGCAGGCGCGAATCATGGTCGTTGATCATGGTGGAGAAGGCGCGGAACTTGTCCCGCGCATTGCCGCGCACGGCGTGCTGCAGCTCGGCCACCGATTCCGGCGACCATGCATGGTCCTCGCCGCGCATGCGGTAGGCGTACTCGCCGCCCACATCCAGCGCCATGCGGAAGATCGGGGCGTCGGAGAAGGCGAGGGTGTGCCGGCGCTCGGTCTCCTCGGCGATCTCGGCGAGGCCCACGCCCTCGATGGTGGTGGCGGTGCCGAAGAAATACTTGTTCACCAGCTCGGAGGAGAGGCCCACCGCGTCGAAGATCTGCGCGCCGCAATAGGACTGGTAGGTGGAGATGCCCATCTTGGACATCACCTTCAAGAGCCCCTTGTCCACCGACTTGATGAAGCGCTTGACGATCTCCTTGTCGTCCACCTCCTCCGGGATCTCGTCCTTCATGGAGAGCAGGGTCTCGAAGGCGAGATAGGGGTTGATGGCCTCGGCGCCATAGCCGGCGAGGCAGGCGAAATGGTGCACCTCGCGCGCCTCACCGGTCTCCACCACCAGGCCCACGGAGGTGCGCAGGCCCTGGCGGATCAGGTGGTGGTGCACGGCGGCGGTGGCCAGCAGCGCCGGGATCGGGATGCGGTCCGGGCCGACCAGGCGGTCGGACAGGATGATGATGTTGTAGCCGCCGTGGACCGCTGCCTCGGCGCGCTCGCACAGCCGCTCCACCGCGTCGCTCATGCCCGCCGCGCCCTTGTCGGACGGGTAGGTGATGTCGAGGGTGCGGGTGTCGAACCGCTCCTCCATGAAGCCGATGGAGCGGATCTTCTCCAGGTCCTCATTGGTGAGGATGGGCTGGCGCACTTCCAGCCGCTTGCGGCGGGCGGTGCCTTCCAGGTCGAAGATGTTCGGCCGCGGCCCGATGAAGGAGACAAGGCTCATCACCAGCTCCTCGCGGATCGGGTCGATGGGCGGGTTGGTCACCTGGGCGAAGTTCTGCTGGAAGTAGGTGTAGAGCAGCTTCGACTTGTTGGAGAGCACGGAGATGGGCGTGTCGGTGCCCATGGAACCCACCGCCTCCTGGCCGGTGATGGCCATGGGCGCCATGAGGAGCTTGAGGTCCTCCTGGGTGTAGCCGAACGCCTGCTGGCGATCGAGCAGGGCCACGTCGGTGCGCACCTCGCGCGCCTCCACGGGGCGCAGGTCCTCCAGCACCAGCTGGGTGTGCCTCAGCCACTCCTTGTAGGGATTGGCGCGGGCGAGCTGGGTCTTGATCTCCTCGTCGGGGACGAGGCGGCCTTCCACGAGGTCCACCAGCAGCATCTTGCCGGGCTGGAGGCGCCACTTCGTGACGATCTTTTCCTCGGGCAGGGTCAAGACGCCCATTTCGGAGGCGAGCACGATGGTGTCGTCGCTCGTCACCATGTAGCGGGCGGGGCGCAGGCCGTTGCGGTCGAGGGTCGCGACGATCTGGCGGCCGTCGGTGGCGACGATGGCGGCCGGGCCGTCCCACGGCTCCATGAGGGCGGCGTGGTATTCGTAGAAGGCGCGGCGCTCCTCGTCCATGAGCGGATTGCCGGCCCAGGCCTCGGGCACCAGCATCATGGCCGCGTGGGGCAGGGAATAGCCGCCCTGGGTCAGGAATTCGAGCGCGTTGTCGAAGCAGGCGGTGTCCGACTGGCCCTCATAGGAGATGGGCCACAGCTTGGAGATGTCGGCGCCGAACAGCTCGGTGTCCACGGAAGCCTGACGCGCCGCCATCCAGTTGACGTTGCCGCGCAGGGTGTTGATCTCGCCGTTGTGGGCCACCATCCGGTAGGGGTGGGCCAAAGGCCAGGCCGGGAAGGTGTTGGTGGAGAAGCGCTGGTGCACCAGGGCGAGCGCGCTCTCGAAGTCCGGGTCGTGCAGGTCGGCATAATAGGCGCCCAGCTGGTCGGCCAGGAACATGCCCTTGTAGACCAGGGTCCGGCAGGACAGCGACACCGGGTAATAGCCGGCGGTGCGCGGGTCCTTGGCGCCGTAGACGGTGTTGGAGATCACCTTGCGCAGCACGAACAGGCGGCGCTCGAAGCCGTCCTCGTCGCCGGCGAACTCGCCACGGCCGATGAACACCTGGGCGTGCTTGGGCTCGGTGGGCAGCACGCTCCAGCCGAGGGAGGAATTGTCGGTGGGCACGTCGCGCCAGCCGAGGATGACGAGCCCTTCCTCCGCCACCGCCCGCTCATAGGTGGCGCGCACGATCTGCTCGCCCTCGGCATCGCGGGGCAGGAAGATGTGGCCGACCGCATAAAGGCCGGGCTCCGGCAGGGAGAAGCCAAGCCGCGCCGCTTCCTTCAGGAAGAACTTGTGGGGGATCTGCACCAGCATGCCCGCGCCGTCGCCGGCGCGCGGGTCGGCGCCCACGGCGCCGCGGTGCTCCAGGTTGAGCAGGATGTTGATGCCGTCCTGGATGATGCGGTGGGACTTGCGGCCCTTGATGTCGGCGATGAAGCCGACGCCGCAGGCATCCTTCTCATGGGCCGGGTCGAACAGGCCGAAGGGTTCCGGACGGCCGACGATCGACGTGTCTTTCACGGCGGCGGCCGTCCGAGCCACGCTTCCGTTCAAGCCATCCGTGCGATCCGTCGCTGCCATCTCGTCGTTCCTTCTGTGCTGGCGGCCGGGCAGATGCGCCCCGCCGTCCTTCCCCATCTCTTGCCCTTGCGCCGCGATCCGGGTTTCCCGCGGATCGGGCCGCAGCCCTCATCGGGGCCGGGCCGGCCCGATGACGTCCTACGGCCACGCTGCAACTTTTGCACCACTGCCGCGCCACACAGAAGGCCCCCCGTTCGTATGAACGCGAGCTTGAGACAATCTGAGCCATCGACACGGGAGATAGGGAAGCATGGTTTCCCTATCTCGTGGAACATGCCAGAAAAGCGGCACGCCTACAAGCGCCTCAATGGCGCAAAAGCAGTCGGATCGGCGAAAAGTTGCGCTCAATACCGTCAGGACGAAAGAACGGTACGGCGCGCGGCGCCGCGACGCAACGGAGTTTCAGGCGGCCCCTCCATGGCTGTCACCGTGACACCGCGGGCGCGTCCAAAGGCTGCCGCATTGGGCGCCTTAAGTTCCACGGGATTCATGTGCCCGGACCGTCCGTCGGCAGGGCTGGTGTTCAGGCTTCGGCGCGCCGGCCGGCGTGTCGGGACAAATGAGGTTCAAGAATGGAGAGGTGCGCCATGCCGCGAACCCTCACAGGTCCCCTGCGCTTCGGGATCGGTGCCTTAATTTTGAGCGCTGCGATCATGCCATCTGCCCCCGTAGCGGCACAGGTGCTGCTCTATGAGGGGCCCTATGGCTATGAGCGACCCTACGGGCCGCCGCCCCGTGGCTATGTGCCCGCGCCGCCGCCGCGCGGCTATGGCATGCTGCCGCCGGGCGAGGTGCGCGCCATCGTGGTCGGCATGGGCTATCGGCAGGTGTCACGGCCGCGCCTGGCCGGGCGCACCTATGTGGTGACCGGAGTGGACGAGGACGGCCCGGCGGTCTTGCGGCTCGATGCCTTCACCGGCCGGGTGGTGAGCGCGCGCAGCGTCTATGGCGGCCCGACCATCGCCGTGCCGACGCCGCCCGGGCCGGGCCCCCGTCGCACCCCGCCGCCGCCGCGTGCGCCGGCTCCGGTCTCGCCGCCGGTGGCTGCGGCGCCGGTGTCGCCGGCCAGGCCCCTGCCGCCGTCGCGTCCTCCGGAGCCGGCGGTCGCCACGGTGACACCCGCGCCCCGGCCTGCTCCGGCACCGGATGCGGCCAATACCGCTTCGCCGCAATCAATCCCCGCGCAAGCCGCGGTTCCGCAAGCCGCGCCGGCTGATCCGGGCGCGACCTCCGCGAACCCGGAGGCGGGACGATCGGCGGCGCAATCGGCGCCGGCGGCACCGCAGCGGCGCAAGGCGGGAGCGGGCACCGCAACCACCGACACGGCCACCGCAGGTTCCGCATCGGTCCTGTCGCGCCCGAAGGCGCAGTAACGAAAACGGCCGGTGAGGAAGGCTCACCGGCCGCTGGTCTTCGGTCGCGATGCGGCGGGATGCGTCAGGCGAAGTAGGCCGCCGCCACCAGGCCGATCACCAGGACGGCCAGGAAGCCGAGGGTGACGAGGCCGAGCCGCTTCTCGATGAACTCCCGGGCCGCCGCCCCGAAATGGTGCAGGATTGCCGCCAGGATGAAGAAGCGCGCGCCGCGGGTGATGATTGAGAGCAGCACGAACCAGAACAGATTGTAGTCGGCGAAGCCCGAGGTGATGGTCACGAGCTTGAAGGGGATCGGCGTCAGCCCCTTCAGCAGGATCACCCAGTGGCCGTAATGGGCGTAGGCGGCGCGGAACTGGTCCACCTTCGAGCCGTAGCCATACAGGTCGATCAGGAACTTGCCGACGCTGTCATACAGCAGCGCGCCGATGGCATAGCCCACCAGGCCCCCGAGCACCGACGCCACGGTGGCGATGAGCGCATAGCGCCAGGCGCGGTCGGGGCGCGCCAGGGTCATGGGCACCTGCAGCACGTCCGGCGGCACCGGGAAGACGGAGCTTTCCGCAAATGCAACCAAAGCGAGCGCCCAGGGCGCCGACGGCTTCGCGGAATAGGCGATGATCCAGTCGTAGAGCTTGCGGAGCATGGGCGCCTTGTGCAGTGCGGTATAAAAGGTCTCTCGGCTTAGAGCGTCCCACCGGTCGAGTAAAGCGCCGGGAGGCTGTGAAAGGTCCCCGCGACATCCCGCCAGCCCCCCGCACGACGCGTAAACCATTGCTTTACTGTGATCTCCACGCGACGGCGGGCTGTGACCGGCCGGACACAGACAGGGCGTTTCGTGCGGTGTATGACCACAGGCACCGAAACCTGAGTCGCGCGGGGCGAGCCCCGGTTTCGGTGCCGATCGGCGTGGTGCTGCTGTCCGGGAGAGGACCTGGAACTCAAGTGGGACCAGCCTGTTCAGGCTTTATGAACCGCTGCTGACTTAAGCGTTCAGCTCTTGTGCGGCGCATGGCGATTAGAAGCATGCGACGTCGGGGCGATGCACAATTCGGCTCGGTCTGGCCGCGACCAAGTTGAGGGATGAGGATGTTCAAGCGAATCGCCGTGTTTGCCGCTCTCGTGCTGGGCTACGTCCTGACGGGAATGGCGTTGAACGCCAGCCAGCCGAACCCGGGCACGCCCCTCGCCGCGCCGATGACGGAGAGCGAGTGATCGCGTCCCCCGCGCCGCCGGCCCCGTGCCGGCGCGGCGTGCGAGGCCGGACCTGATCCGGACATGGCGTCACTGAAACGAAACAGGCCGGGCATGTCCCGGCCTTTTCTTTTGCTGGCTCCTGACCTGGGGGCAGGGGGGCTCCGGGGCGCTGCCGGCACCGGCCGCCCCGTCCGGCTCAGTGCGCGGCCGCCTTCTGCGCCGGCACGAGATCGGCGGCGGTGACCGGCGGCACGGCGAGGATGTCGCCAAGGCCCGCCATGGCGGCGCGCTGGCGCACTAGGGCCAGCACCACGTCGAGGGTGGGGGTGGGCAGATCGAGCATCTGCGCCATCTCCTGGACGGCGCTCACCAGCGGGTCGATCTCCATGGGGCGGTCGCGCTCGAGGTCCTGCAGCATGGATGTCTTGTGCGCGCCCACCGCGCCGGCGCCGTTGATGCGCCGTTCCACGTCCACGCGGAAGGTGATGCCCAGCTTCTCGGCGACGGCCTGGGCCTCCAGCATCATGGACCGGGCCACGGCGCGGGTGCCGGGATCGGCGGCGATGATGTCGAGGGTGGCGTGGGTCAGGGCGCTGATGGGATTGAAGCAGAGGTTGCCCCACAGCTTCAGCCACAGTTCGTCGCGGATGTTGGTCATCACCGGCGCGCGCAGGCCGCCCTTCTCCATCATCTGGCTGAGCGCGGTGACGCGCGGCGTGATCTCGCCCGAGGGCTCGCCGAGGGGGAACTTGTCGCCGTAGATGTGCTGGATCACGCCCGGCGCCACCACCTCGGTGGCCGGATAGACGATGCAGCCGAGCGCGCGCTCGGGTCGCAGCACCTCCCACTGGCGGGCGCCGGGATCGATGGTGGCCAGCGTGCGATTCTCCAGCGCCCCGCCGTGCTTGTAGAAATACCAGTAGGGCACGCCGTTCACGGCGGTAACGATGGAGGTGTCGTTGCCGATGAGGGGGCGCATCCGCTCCACCACGCCCGGCACCGAATGGCCCTTGAGGGCGATGATCACATAGTCCTGCGGGCCCAGCTCGCGGGGGTCGTCGGTGGCGCGGACCCGGTTCACGCGCTCCTCGCCATTGATCAGCAGCTTCAGGCCGTTGGTCTGCATGGCTTCGAGATGGGCACCGCGCGCCACCAGGCTCACTTCGGCTCCGGCTCCCGCGAGCTGGGCGCCCAGATATCCACCAATGGCTCCGGCGCCGTAGATGCACACCTTCATGGCAGATTCCTCCCGATACGGTCATTACGTATTATGTATGCCAGATTAGGGCGCATGATCTGCCCTTGGCAACCATCGACGCCACGATAGCAGTGGAAATTAATTCCGGAAGATGGAAAATTTGTCACAGGGTGGACGCGGGCTGCGGTCTGGCTAACTTGGGGCCGACGCAGAGCCGTGACCATGTAGGTAAGGAGTATAGGGATGCCGGAGACCGAGGTCGCCCCGCGCCGCCGGGGTCGCCCCGCATCGGGGACCGCCGCCGAGGGTGGGGCCGAGGTCCAGTCGCTGGATCGCGCCATCGCCCTGCTTCGGGTGGTGGCGGACCAGGACGGCATGGCGCTGGCCGAGATCGCCCGCCGGGCGGAACTGCCGGTGTCCACCGTGCACCGCCTGCTGACGACGCTGGAGAAGCGCCAGCTGGTGAACCACGACCTGTCCACCGGGCTGTGGACCGTGGGGCTCGGCCTGTTCCGCATCGGCTCGGCCTACCTGCGCATCCGCAAGCTGCCGGACATCGGCCGTCCGGTGATCCGCCGGCTGCTGCACGAGACCGACGAGACCGTGAACCTCGCCATGTTCGACGCCATGGAGCTGGTGGTGGTGGCCCAGGCGGAGGCCCATGCGCCGGTGCGCGCCTTCTTCCGGCTCGGGGCGCGGCTGCCGCTGCATGCCACGGCGGCGGGCAAGGCGGTGCTCGCCGCCGCCACGCCCGCGTTCCGCGGTGCCTGCCTTGGCCAGATCCGCTACGAGCCCTTCACCACCGCCACCCATCGCGAGGAGCGGGCGTTGATGGATGACGTAGGCGAAATCCTGGAGCGCGGATTCGCGGTGGACCGGGAGGAGCATGCGCCCGGCATGCGGGCGGTGGCCGCCGCCATCCTCAACGAATGGCGCGATCCCATCGGTGCGGTCTCGGTCTCCGCGCCCGCCGTGCGCATGAGCGAGGACCGCATCCTGCGCCTCGGGCGGCGGGTGGCATCCGCGGCCGAGCAGATGACGCGCCTTTATTCCGGCGTCGATGAAAGCCTTTCGCAGGACTATGCCGCGTATCGGTAAAGTCTGCTGACCGACTTGGCATACAATATTCTAAATATTGGAATACGGAGTACCGCATGCGGAATTGAAAATTCCAATTGACACAAGGCAAGTGCATTATACTCTTTGGAAGCCGCCCTAACGTAAGCGGCGCAGACGCCTCAATAGAACGCCAGAGAAAACAAGACGCGAGAGTCCGCTTCGGCCCGATCCCATCGTCATCCAGCCGGTCAAGCGGTCTCTCTCCGTAATCGAGGGACGGATCCTGCGTGCGGGCCGGCCAGCCCGTGCGAATGCAGCTCCATATCTCGATCGGCATCAGTCGCGTTCGGCATAAGTCTCGATCCGCAAAATAAAAACGCGGACGATCCGGGAGGAAGACCATCATGCATTCGGCTATCGCCAGAACCATCCGGCGAGGTGCAGCGGCGCTCGCCGTCGCAGCTGCCTTTTCCCCCTTGGCGGCACACGCCTGGGAACCGACCAAGACCGTGGAATTCATCGTGCCGGCGGGCACGGGCGGGGGCGCCGACCAGATGGCGCGCATGATTCAGGGCATTGTTCAGAAGAACAACCTGATGACTCAGTCCCTCGTCGTCATCAACAAGTCCGGCGGCGCAGGTGCCGAAGGCTTCCTCGACGTGAAGGGCTCCAATCGGAACCCCCACAAGATCATCATTTCCCTGTCCAACCTCTTCACCACACCCATCGCCACCGGCGTGCCCTTCTCCTGGAAGGACATGACGCCGGTGTCCATGCTGGCCCTCGACGAGTTCGTCCTGTGGGTGAACGCGAAGGCGCCCTATAGCGACGTGAAGGGCTATCTCGATGCGCTGAAGGCGGCGTCGGGCGACCAGGTCTTCAAGATGGGCGGCACCGGGTCCAAGCAGGAAGACCAGATCATCACCGCCGCCATCGAGCAGAAGACCGGCGCCAAGTTCATCTACGTGCCCTACAAGGGCGGCGGCGACGTGGCGGCGCAGCTCGTCGGCGGCCATGTCACCTCTTCGGTGAACAATCCCATCGAGGCGGTCTCCCAGTGGCGCGCGGGCGAGCTGAAGCCGCTGTGCGTGTTCGACGACAAGCGGCTGCCCTACAAGGAGCCCATCGCCAACGGCAAGTCGTGGGCGGATATTCCCACCTGCAAGGAAGCCGGGCTCGACATCGAATACCTGATGCTGCGCGGCATCTTCATGCCGCCGGGCGCCTCGAAGGAGCAGGTCGAGTATTTCGTCGATCTGTTCAAGCGGGTGCGCGCCACCCCCGAGTGGCAGGACTTCATGCAGAAGGGCGCGTTCAACACCACCGCCCTGACCGGCACCGACTATGCCGCCTGGCTCACCAAGGCCGAGGCGACCCACAAGGACCTGATGGAGAAGGCCGGCTTCGTCGCGAAATAGCGGGCGGGGCTCCGCTGGGCCTCCGGCGGAGCCCGTCCCGACGCGGCGGTCATGTCTTCGTCAACGGGAGAATGGGTCATGAGCAGCGAAACCGGCCAGACCGGCCAGAATGAGAAAACCGTCACCAACCGCACCATGGACATGGTGGTGGCCCTTGTCTTCATGGGGGTTTCGGCGCTGGTGATGAGCGACAGCTGGCGCGTCGGCGCGAGCTGGGCGGCGGACGGGCCGCAGGCGGGCTACTTCCCGTTCTACGTGGGGTTGATCATGTTCATCGCCAGCGCCGTGACGCTGGTGCAGAACATGGTCACGCGCCATCCCGACCTCACCAATTTCGTCGATCGCACGCAGCTCGTCTCGGTGATGCAGGTGCTGATACCGACGGTGGCCTATGTGGGGCTGATCTTCCTTCTGGGGATCTATGTTGCCTCCGCCATCTTCATCGCCTTCTTCATGTGGTGGCTGGGCAAGTATCCGCCGGCGAAGATCATCCCCGTCGCGGTGGGCGTGCCGCTTGCGCTCTTCGTGATGTTCGAGGTCTGGTTCCTTGTTCCCCTGCCCAAGGGTCCGCTGGAAACCGCGCTCGGCTACTGACGCCAACGGCCGATGAGTTGAACTCCCGGCCACTGGCGCAAGCCCGAGCGGGGCTTGAGCGAAGCCCTCTCGGCACGGCTCAAAGACCGGCTCCGCCCGGGCGGACGCAGCCCGAGCCGTCGGTCCGACGGTGACCGGCAGAGCGTTTTCAAGTGAAGCGGATGCCGGCTCGCACGAAGACGGCGGGCCGGACAAGGCAGTTCGATCGTTTTTACTGTTTAGGACAACACGAAAATGATCGAGGTGCGCCAGGGCAAGGCCCGCGCACCGTGCGCTGCGCCCGCATCGCCTCGTCCGGTGGACAGGGGCTTTGGGCGCCCCGCGAAAGACAAGCCCGGCGCGCCGGCTCAGCCGCGATGCCTGAACACGGCCCAACCCTGAAAAAACAACGCGCCCGCCCCTCCATGCCGCCGTCAGATGCGGTCGAGGCGGCGCAACGGAGGACCCCGTGGAAGCGCTCACCTCACTCATCGGAGGGTTCGGTGTCCTCGCCGACCCCATGAACATCGTCTACATGTTTGTCGGCATCATGCTCGGCGTGCTCATCGGGGTGCTGCCGGGGCTGGGGGGCGCGAACGGCGTCGCCATCCTGCTGCCGCTGACCTTCTCCATGACGCCGGTCTCCGCCATCATCATGCTGTCCTCCATCTATTGGGGGGCCTTGTTCGGCGGCGCCATCACCTCCATCCTGTTCAACATTCCCGGCGAGCCCTGGAGTGTCGCCACCACCTTCGACGGGCACCCCATGGCCCAGAAGGGAAAAGCCGGAGAAGCCCTGACCGGAGCCTTCACCGGCTCCTTCATCGGCGCCTTCTTCGCGGTGCTGCTCATCACCTTCCTCGCGCCGGTCATCGCGAAGTTCGCGCTGCAGTTCGGGCCGGCGGAATTCTTCGCGGTCTATCTCCTCACCTTCTGCGCCTTCGTGGGCATGGGGCGGGAGCCGGCAGCCAAGGTGATCGCGGCCATGATGCTGGGCTTTGCCCTGGCCGCGGTGGGCATCGACACGGTGACGGGCCAGCTGCGCATGACCTTCGGCTCGGTGGAGCTGCTGCGCGGCTTCGACTTCCTGGTAGCGGTCATCGGCCTGTTCGGCGTGGGCGAAATCCTGCTCACCATGGAAGAGGGCCTCGCCTTCAAGGGCAAAAGCGCCGCCATCAACGCGCGGGTGGTGTTCGAAACCTGGAAGAAGCTGCCGCAATACTGGGTGGGCTGCCTGCGCTCGGCCATCGTCGGCTGCTGGATGGGCGTCACCCCCGGCGGCGCCACGCCGGCCTCCTTCATGAGCTACGGCCTCGCCAAGAAATTCTCCAAGAACGGCCGCAACTTCGGCAAGGGCGAGCTGGAAGGGGTGGTGATGCCGGAGGTGGCGGCCCGTGCGGCCGGCACGTCGGCGCTGCTGCCCATGCTGACGCTGGGCATCCCCGGCTCGCCCACGGCGGCGGTGCTCCTGGGCGGCCTGCTGATCTGGGGCCTCCAGCCCGGGCCGCTGCTGTTCGTGGAGCAGAAGGACTTCGTGTGGGGCCTCATCGCCTCGATCTACCTCGGCAACATCGCCGGGCTGATCGTGGTGCTCACCACGGTGCCGATCTTCGCGGCCATCCTGCGCATTCCCTTCAGCGTCATCGCGCCCATCATCCTCGTGATCTGCGCGGTGGGGGCCTACACGGTGCACAATGCGGGGCTCGACATCGCCGTGATGCTGGTGTTCGGCGTCATCGGCTACCTGTTCAAGAAGCTGCAGTATCCGCTGGCGCCGCTGGTGCTGGCCCTGGTGCTGGGCGACATGGCGGAAAGCTCCTTCCGGCAGGCCATGCTGGTGTCCCAGGGCCATCTTTCCATCTTCTGGTCCAACCCGCTGGTGGGTTCCATCGTGACGCTGGCCCTGGTCATGCT
Source organism: Xanthobacter autotrophicus (assembly GCF_029991245.1). GTDB lineage: Bacteria > Pseudomonadota > Alphaproteobacteria > Rhizobiales > Xanthobacteraceae > Xanthobacter > Xanthobacter autotrophicus_C. The sequence continues at coordinate 35,555 of NZ_JAIVFO010000013.1, read as the reverse complement.
GATCTGGCCGCTGATCGCCATGATCCTCGCCCGCTTCAAGCCGCACGGCTCGAAGCCCGCCGCCGCCGAGTGAGCGGGGCCTGAGCGAAACAGGGCGGGGCGGCATCGGGTCGTCGCCCCGCCTCCGGTATTGCCGCACAAAAGTCTCCGCCGACGCCTCCGGGCGCTTGTCCCGATCCCGCGCAAGCCCAGCCATGCTGCGGTGCGCCATCGAAACTCCGGGCGGCGGGATTGCGTTGGCGTTATGAAGACCGTATACAGTATTTCACGGTGTCGGACCGCCTCGTCAGAAGGCTGCCGATCCAGGGAGAGGAAGCCAAGGTCGTGCATCAATTGCCTGTGCATCAGACCCCCGCGCCGGTCGCGGATGCTCCGAAGCTCAACGTCGAGCCGCTGGAGGCTGCCTCGAGCCTGCGCATGCTGGCCTACGACGCGCTCAAGCGCGCCATCACCCAGATGGATATCTACGGCAGCGCCGCCGAGTTCCGACTCGACGAGCGCCAACTCTCCGAGACGCTCGGGGTGTCGCGCACGCCGATCCGCGAGGCCATGACGGTTCTGGAGCAGGAGGGCTTCGTGCGCTCGGTGCCCCGCCGGGGCATCTTCGTGGTGCGCAAGACCAAGCGCGAGATCCTGGACCTCATCGTGGTCTGGGCGGCGCTGGAGGGCATGGCGGCGCGGCTTGCCGCGACGAGCGCCTCCGACGACGAGATCGCCAGCCTGCGCCGGCTGTTCAACGAATTCGAGGCCACGCCGCCGGCGGGCCCCATGCATGAATATTCGCAGGCGAACATCGCCTTCCACCAGGCGGTCATCCGCATGGGGGGCTGCCGCCTGATCGTGGACATGACCGGGAACCTGTTCCTGCACATGCGCGCCATCCGCGCGGTGTCGGTGCGGCAGGAGAACCGGTTCGAAATCTCCATGCGGGAACACATGGCGATCATCGACGCGCTCGAGCAAAGGGACCCAGATCTCGCCGAGCGCCTGGTGCGGGAACACACCATGGGCCTTGCGGCCCATGTGGAGCGGCACGGTGTCTTCCCCGAATAGGCCGATCACAGGCTGAACCGGAACGGCACATGTAAGGAGACGCCTCATGGCAACGGCGGAAAAGACCAAGATTGAAGACAACGTGGTGCATCTCGATCCGGCGGCCGAGCAGGAGCTTACCGACGGCTTCCACCTCGTCATCGATGCCCTGAAGCTCAACGGTATCGAGACCATCTACGGCGTCCCCGGCATTCCGATCACCGACCTCGGCCGCATGGCCCAGGAGGAGGGGATCCGGGTCATTTCCTTCCGTCACGAGCAGAATGCCGGCAACGCGGCGGCCATCGCCGGCTTCCTCACCAAGAAGCCGGGCGTGTGCCTCACCGTCTCCGCGCCGGGCTTCCTCAACGGCCTCACCGCGCTCGCCAACGCCACCACCAACTGCTTCCCGATGATCCTCATCTCCGGCTCGTCCGAGCGCGAGATCGTCGACCTCCAGCAGGGCGACTATGAGGAGATGGACCAGCTCGCCATCGCCAAGCCCTTGTGCAAGGCGGCCTTCCGCGTGCTGCACGCGGCGGACATCGGCATCGGCGTGGCGCGCGCCATCCGCGCGGCGGTGTCGGGCCGTCCCGGCGGCGTCTATCTCGACCTGCCCGCCAAGCTGTTCTCGCAGGCGATGGATGCCGAAGCCGGCGCCAAATCGCTGGTGAAGGTGATTGACCCGGCCCCGGCGCAGCTTCCCTCGCCCGCAGCCGTGGACCGCGCCATCGAGCTTTTGAAGGGCGCCAAAAAGCCCCTCGTCATCCTCGGCAAGGGCGCCGCCTATGCCCAGGCCGATGAAGAGATCCGCGCCTTCGTCGAGAACAGCGGCATCCCCTTCCTGCCCATGAGCATGGCCAAGGGCCTTCTGCCCGACACCCATCCCCAGTCCGCCGGCGCCGCGCGCTCCACCGCGCTGAAGGATGCCGACGTGGTGCTGCTGGTCGGCGCCCGCCTCAACTGGCTGCTGTCCCACGGCAAGGGCAAGACCTGGGGCGACAAGCCCAAGCAGTTCATCCAGGTGGACATCGAGCCCAAGGAGATGGACTCCAACGTGGAGATCGCGGCGCCGCTGGTGGGCGACATCGGCTCCGTCATCGCGGCGCTCAACGCCCGCATCGACGGCAGCTGGCAGGCCCCGCCCGCCGAGTGGGTGGAGACCATCCGCTCCAAGAAGGACGCCAACATCGCCAAGATGGCGCCGAAGCTGCTCAAGAATTCGGTGCCCATGGACTTCCACTCGGCGCTCGGCGCGCTGAAGAATGTGATCAAGGAGCGGCCCGACGCCATCCTCGTCAACGAGGGCGCTAACACCCTCGATCTTGCCCGCGGCATCATCGACATGCACCAGCCGCGCAAGCGCCTGGATGTGGGCACCTGGGGCGTGATGGGCATCGGCATGGGCTTCGCGGTGGGCGCGGCCGTGGAGACCGGCAAGCCGGTGCTCGCGGTGGAAGGCGACAGCGCCTTCGGCTTCTCCGGCATGGAGGTGGAGACCATCTGCCGCTACGGCCTGCCGGTCACCATCGTCATCTTCAACAACAACGGCATCTATCGCGGCACCGACACCGACCCCACCGGGCGTGATCCCGGCACCACGGTGTTCGTGCCCGGCGCCCGCTACGACAAGATGATGGAAGCCTTCGGCGGCGTGGGCGTGCATGTCACCTCCCCCGACGAACTCTATCGCGCGGTGAGCGCCGCCATGGACAGCGGCAAGCCGACCTTGATCAACGCGGTGATCGATCCGGCGGCCGGCTCCGAGAGCGGCAACATCGGCTCGCTCAACCCGCAGAGCGTGGTCAAAAAGAAGAAGTGAGCTTTTTGACCCCATGAATCCGGCGGGCGGGAGAAATTCCGCCTGCCAAACCCGAAGACCAAAAACAATAAGCAGTCATCCGGGAACGAGACACGAAAGCGGCGCAGCGTCGCAAGACCAGCCGGAGCGAGGACAAGATGGGCAAGGCACTAGAGGGGGTCCGCATCCTGGACTTCACCCACGTTCAATCCGGACCGAGCTGCACCCAGCTGCTCGCGTGGTTCGGCGCCGACGTGATCAAGGTGGAGCGGCCGGGCGAAGGCGACGTGACGCGCGGCCAGCTGCGCGATGTCGGCGACGCGGACAGCCTCTACTTCACCATGCTCAACTCCAACAAGCGCTCCATCACCCTGGACACCAAGACCGCCGACGGCAAGGCCGTGCTCGAGGACTTGGTGCGGCGCTGCGACGTGCTGGTGGAGAATTTCGCTCCCGGCGCGCTGGATCGCATGGGGCTGACGTGGGAGCGCCTGTCCTCCATCAACCCGCGCCTCATCCTCGCCTCGGTGAAGGGCTTCGGCCCCGGCCCGTTCGAGGACTGCAAGGTCTATGAGAATGTGGCCCAGTGCGCGGGCGGCGCCGCCTCCACCACCGGCTTCCGCGACGGCCCGCCCGTGGTGAGCGCGGCCCAGATCGGCGACAGCGGCACCGGCCTGCATCTGGCGCTGGGCATCGTCACGGCGCTGTTCCAGCGCGAGCATACCGGCCGCGGCCAGAAGGTGCTGTGCGCCATGCAGGACGCGGTGCTGAACCTGTGCCGGGTGAAGCTGCGCGACCAGCAGCGCCTCGCCTCGGGCCCGCTCAGGGAATACAGCCAGTATGGCGAGGGCGTGCCCTTCGGCGAGACCGTGCCGCGCGCCGGCAACGATTCCGGCGGCGGCCAGCCTGGGCGCATCCTGCGCTGCAAGGGCTGGGAGCAGGACCCCAACGCCTACATCTACTTCATCACCCAGGGTCCGGTGTGGGCGAAGATCTGCGACGTCATCGGCGAGCCGGAATGGAAGACCAAGCCGGACTATGCGAGCCCGGCCGCCCGCCTGCCGCACCTCAACGAGATCTTCACCCGCATCGAGGCGTGGACCATGGCCCACACCAAGTTCGAGGCCATGGAGATCCTCAACCAGTACGACATTCCCTGCGGGCCGATCCTGTCCATGAAGGAGATCGCCGAGGACCGCTCGCTCTACGCCACCGGCACGCTGGTGGAGGTGGAGCACCCGGTGCGCGGCACCTACCTGACCGTGGGCAACCCCATCAAGCTTTCGGACAACCAGGTGGACGTGGAGCGCTCGCCGCTGCTCGGGGAGCACACGGACGAGGTGCTCTCCCAGGTGCTGGGCCTCACGCCCGACCGCATCGACGACCTGCGCCAGTCGGGCGCGCTCGGCGCGCCGCGGCGGATGGCGGCGGAATAGGGCATCGCCTCCGGGCGGCACCCTGAGGGGCCGCCCCTTGCCGCCGGCCCCGCGCCGGCGGGGAGCAAAGGGCAGGAAGAGGATAAGGATTCATGACTGCGGCCCTAGATCTTGCTCAGCTGCTAGATGCCGTCGGAGACGCCATCGTCGTCTGCGACCAGGCCGGCGCCATCACGCTCTGGAACACGGGCGCCGAGCGCATGTTCGGCTTTGCGCCCACCGAGGCCCTGGGCCAGTCGCTCGACATCATCATCCCGGAGCGCCAGCGCAAGCGGCACTGGGACGGCTACGACGTGACCATGCGTACGGGCGTCACCCGCTACGGGACGAGCCTGCTGCGCGTCCCGGCCGTCCACAAGGACGGCCACGCCCTGTCCATCGCCTTCACCGTCGCCCTCGTCCTCTCGGCCGATGGAAAGCCGACGCACGTCGCCGCGGTCATCCGCGACGAGACGGAGCGGTGGAAAGAAGAACGCAACCTTCAGAAGCGCGTCGCCGAGCTTGAGGCGAAGCTGAAGGCAACGGAACCAGAGCCGGATCCGATCAGGTCATGACCTGATCGGTGAATCCGTCTCTGAACTCATAGAAGAGAACGCGCTCACCGATCAGCTTGCAGGACAAGCTGATCGGCGCGTGCTCTCGCACAATAGCCGGGTCAACCGGCACGGATCGGTTCGATGGCGGCCCCCGGCCGCCGCGGCCGGAGGGTTCTCGGGGCGAGGGGGCGCCACTGCCGCTCTCCTCCCGGTCTTAAGGCAACGCTTGACAAGGGAACGCGACCATGACGACCAAGCCATTGGAAGGCATCAAGATCATCGACTTCACGCACGTCCAGGCCGGTCCCGCCTGCACGCAGCTCCTCGCCTGGTTCGGCGCGGACGTGATCAAGGTGGAGCGCCCCGGCTCCGGCGACGTGACGCGCAACCAGCTGCGCGACATCTCCAATGCCGACGCGCTCTACTTCACCATGCTGAATTCCAACAAGCGCTCCTTGACCCTCGACACCAAGACCCCCGCGGGCAAGGAAGTGCTCACGAAGCTCATCAAGGAGAGCGACGTGCTGGTGGAGAATTTCGGACCCGGCGCGCTCGACCGCATGGGCTTCACCTGGGAGCACATCAACGAGCTGAACCCGGGCCTGATCGTCGCCTCGGTGAAGGGCTTCTCCGACGGCCACCACTATGAAGACCTGAAGGTGTACGAGAACGTCGCCCAGTGCGCCGGCGGCGCGGCCTCCACCACCGGCTTCTGGGATGGCCCGCCCACCGTGTCGGCCGCCGCCCTCGGCGATTCGAACACCGGCATGCACCTTGCCATCGGCATCCTCACCGCGCTGCACGCCCGCAACAAGACCGGCAAGGGCCAGAAGGTGGCCGTGTCCATGCAGGACGCCGTGATCAACCTGTGCCGCGTGAAGCTGCGCGACCAGCAGCGCCTCGACCGCGTGGGTTATCTTGAGGAATACCCGCAGTATCCCAACGGCACCTTCTCCGACGTGGTGCCGCGCGGCGGCAATGCGGGCGGCGGCGGCCAGCCGGGCTGGGTGCTGAAGTGCAAGGGCTGGGAGACCGATCCCAACGCCTACATCTACTTCACCGTGCAGGAGCAGGCCTGGGGCAAGGTGGCGGAGGCCATCGGCAAGCCGGAATGGATCAACGACCCGGCCTATTCCACCGCCCGCGCCCGCCAGGACAAGATCTTCGACATCTTCGCCACCATCGAGGAATGGCTCGCCGACAAGACCAAGTTCGAGGCGGTGGACATCCTGCGCAAGTTCGACATCCCCTGCGCGCCGGTGCTGACCATGAAGGAGATCGCCGAGGACGAGTCGCTGCGCAAGAGCGGCACCATCGTCGAGGTGGATCACAAGGAGCGGGGCAAGTACCTCACCGTGGGCAGCCCCATCAAGTTCTCCGACCTGAGCGTGGAAGTCACCGGCTCCCCGCTGCTCGGCGAGCACACTGACGAGGTCCTCTCCGAGCTTGGGTACTCGGCGGACCAGATCAAGTCCATGCACGAGAGCCGCGTGGTCTGATCGACCGCAGGCCTGTGCGTCCGACGCGTTTTCGAGCGACCTGAACGCAAGTTCGCGCGACGAAAAGGCGTTGGGGCACCCGACGGCTGCGGTCCGAAACGCTCCGCCGCCGCACGTCTCCGCACCATCATGCCCCGGACACGCCGGGGCATGACATCTTGTTCGATTGTTTGCCAAGCCCCGTCCGGACCCTGCGGCGCTGAGCGCCTGAGAGCGCGATCCAAACAGATTGGCTCAATCTGATTGGACAACGCGAGCTCCAGCCGGTCCCGCCACGCCCCTGAGGGGCCGCACAAATCACTCTGGAACCCCGCCGAGCGCGTCACGCCTGCGGCCCCGTTTGGCGTCGAGAACTGGCGTCGTGTCGCATTGGTGCGCGGCCCGGAATGCGTGCACACTCCGACTTTGGTCGCAAGACCGAGGATGCAGGACGCAGCCGGAAGAGCCGCGCCCGAGGTCGCCGCATGCGCGGCCCTCGACGAGGGAGGAACCCATGAACATTCACGAGTATCAGGCCAAGGCCCTTCTCAAGGAATTCGGCGTGCCGGTGTCGCGCGGCATCGCCGCTTTCACGCCGGAGGAAGCGGAGGCGGCCGCCGCGAAGCTGGGCGGCATCGCCTTCGTAGTGAAGGCGCAGATTCATGCGGGCGGGCGCGGCAAGGGCCGTTTCAAGGAACTGCCCGAGGGCGCCAAGGGCGGCGTGCGGGTGGTGAGGACCCCCGCCGACGTGAAGGCGAACGCCGTCGAGATGCTTGGCAATACCCTCGTCACCGCGCAGACGGGCCCGGACGGCAAGCAGGTGAACCGCCTCTATATTGAGGAAGGCGCCTCCATCGACAAGGAACTCTACCTGTCCATGCTGGTGGACCGCGCCACCGCGCGCGTCGCTTTCGTGGTCTCCACCGAGGGCGGCATGGATATCGAGGAGGTGGCCCACTCCACCCCCGAGCGCATCGTCACCTTCTCCGTGGACCCGGCCACCGGCGTGCAGCCCCTGCACGGCCGCAAGGTGGCGCAGGCGCTGGGGCTGTCCGGCGACCTCGCCAGGCAGGCGGTGGCGCTGACGGAAAACCTCTATCGCGCCTTCACCGACAAGGACATGAGCCTGCTGGAGATCAACCCCCTGGTGCTGACGCGGGACGATCGCCTCGTCTGCCTCGACGCCAAGGTGGGCTTTGATGCCAATGCCCTGTTCCGCCATCCCGAGGTGGTGCAGCTGCGCGACGAGAGCGAGGAGGACTTCAAGGAGATCGAGGCCTCGCGCTACGATTTGTCCTATATCGCCCTCGACGGCACCATCGGCTGCATGGTCAATGGCGCGGGCCTCGCCATGGCCACCATGGATATCATCAAGCTCTACGGCCGCGAGCCGGCGAACTTCCTCGACGTGGGCGGCGGCGCCACCAAGGAGAAGGTGACGGCGGCCTTCAAGATCATCACCGCGGATCCCAATGTCGAGGGAATATTGGTGAACATCTTCGGCGGCATCATGCGCTGCGACGTGATCGCGGAGGGCGTCATCGCCGCCGTGCGCCAGATGGGTCTGAACGTGCCCCTCGTGGTGCGCCTCGCCGGCACCAACGTGGAAGAGGGGAAGAAGATCATCCGCGAGTCGGGTCTGAACGTGATCCCGGCGGACGATCTCGATGACGCGGCGCAGAAGATCGTCGCGGCCGTGAAGAAGGAAGCTGCGTGATGTCCGTGCTTATCGACGCCAACACCAAGGTCATCACCCAGGGCTTCACCGGCAAGAACGGCACCTTCCACGCCCAGCAGGCCATTGCCTACGGCACCAAGATGGTCGGCGGCACCTCGCCGGGCAAGGGCGGCACCACCCACCTGAACCTGCCGGTGTTCGACACCGTGATCGAGGCGAAGGAGAAGACCGGGGCCGACGCCTCGGTGATCTACGTGCCGCCGCCCGGTGCCGCCGATGCGATCCTGGAGGCCATCGACGCCGAGATCCCCCTCATCGTCTGCATCACCGAAGGCATCCCGGTGCTGGACATGGTGAAGGTGAAGCGGGCGCTGTCGGGCTCGAAGTCCCGGCTCATCGGCCCCAACTGCCCCGGCATCGTGACGGCGGGCGAGTCGAAGATCGGCATCATGCCGGCCAACATCTTCAAGACCGGCTCGGTGGGCGTGGTGTCGCGCTCGGGCACGCTGACCTATGAGGCGGTGTTCCAGACCTCGCAGGAGGGCCTGGGCCAGACCTCGGCGGTGGGCATCGGCGGCGACCCGGTGAAGGGCACCGAGTTCATCGACGTGCTGGAGATGTTCCTCGCCGATCCGAAGACCACGTCGATCATCATGATCGGCGAGATCGGCGGCTCGGCGGAGGAAGAGGCGGCGCAGTTCATCGCCGACGAGGCGAAGAAGGGCCGCAAGAAGCCGATGGTGGGCTTCATCGCCGGCCGCACGGCGCCTCCCGGTCGCCGCATGGGCCATGCGGGCGCCATCATCTCCGGCGGCAAGGGCGGCGCCGAGGACAAGATCGCGGCCATGGAGGCGGCGGGCATCCGCGTGTCGCCGTCCCCGGCCCGTCTCGGCAAGACCCTCGTCGAAGTGCTCAAGGGCTGAGCGACCTTCTCTTGGGTTGTGTCTTGGGCTGTGTCTTGGGCTGAGCGATCCGGCGCCCTCTTCCGTAAAGGGAGGGGGCAGCCGCCGTGAAGCCGGATACGCCGCGCAATCGCCATGAAGTTCGGCGACTGGCGAGCGCGGTTTGGGGGATGCGCCGCGACGGTCTTTCGGCCGGTCGCGGCGCATCCCATCTAAAGGTTGTCGAGCACCTCTGCTGAAGGCCGCCACGAGCCTCGCAGGGGTGAAAGGGCGCCCGGCGAGAGCCGGACGCCGGATTTGTGGCAGACGAGCGGTCTTTGGGGCTTCATTTTCAGCGCAAAATGCGCTGAAGCAATGCGAGGCGCCTTCGATCATCCGGGAACAAGCCCATGTCGCGCGCGGAACAGAACGACGTTTTCCTCTCCACCTCCTTCCTTGATGGCGCCAACGCCGCCTGGATCGAGGATCTCTACGCCCGCTACGAAGCCGACCCGAATTCGGTCAGCCCCGACTGGCAGAGCTTCTTTGCGGCGCTGAAGGACGATCCGAACGCGGTGATCCAGAACGCCCGCGGTGCATCCTGGAAGAAGCCGCACTGGCCGGTGCACGCCAATGGCGAGCTGGTCTCGGCCCTGGACGGCCAGTGGATCGAGGTGGAAAAGGCCATCTCGGACAAGGTGAAGGCCAAGGCGCAGAAGGTGGGCGTCGAATTCTCCGCCACCGAGGTGCAGCAGGCCACCCGCGACAGCGTCAAGGCGCTGATGATGATCCGCGCCTATCGCATGCGCGGCCACCTGCATGCCAATCTCGACCCGCTCGGCCTGACCCCGCCGCGCGAGGCGCCGGAGCTGGATCCCGCCTCCTACGGCTTCTATGAGGCCGATCTCGACCGCAAGATCTTCATTGACCACGTGCTGGGCCTCGAGTTCGCCTCGGTCCGGCAGATGGTCACGATCCTGCGCCGCACCTATTGCGCCAGCATCGGCGTCGAGTTCATGCACATCTCCTCGCCCGAGGAGAAGGCGTGGATCCAGGAGCGCATCGAGGGTCCCGACAAGGAGGTGACCTTCACCCGCGAGGGCAAGCGCGCCATCCTCAACAAGCTGGTGGAAGCCGAGGGCTTCGAGAAGTTCCTCGACGTGAAGTTCACCGGCACCAAGCGCTTCGGCCTCGACGGCGGCGAGAGCCTGATCCCGGCGCTGGAACAGATCATCAAGCGCGGCGGCAACCTGGGCGTGAAGGACATCGTGTTCGGCATGGCCCATCGCGGCCGCCTGAACGTGCTCACCCAGGTGATGGGCAAGCCCCACCGCGCCCTGTTCCACGAGTTCAAGGGCGGCTCCTGGGCCCCCGACGACGTGGAAGGCTCGGGCGACGTGAAGTACCACCTCGGTGCCTCGTCCGACCGCGAGTTCGACAACAACAAGGTCCACCTGTCGCTGACGGCCAACCCGTCGCATCTCGAGATCGTGGACCCGGTGGTGCTCGGCAAGGCCCGCGCCAAGCAGGACCAGATGCAGGACACCGAGCGGGTGCAGGTGCTGCCGCTGCTGCTGCACGGCGATGCCGCCTTCGCCGGCCAGGGCGTGGTGGCCGAGTGCCTCGGCCTCTCTGGTCTGAAGGGCCACCGCACCGGCGGGTCGATCCACGTCATCATCAACAACCAGATCGGCTTCACCACCAATCCGCGCTATTCGCGCTCCTCGCCCTATCCCTCGGACGTGGCGAAGATGATCGAGGCGCCGATCTTCCACTGCAACGGTGACGATCCGGAATCGGTGGTGTTCTGCGCCAAGGTGGCGACCGAATTCCGCCAGCGCTTCCACAAGCCCGTCGTCATCGACATGTTCTGCTACCGCCGCTTCGGCCACAATGAGGGCGACGAGCCGGCGTTCACCCAGCCGAAGATGTACAAGGTGATCCGCCAGCATCCGAGCGTGCTGGAGCTGTACACCAAGAAGCTCGAAGCCGAGGGCGTGGTGACTGCCGGCGAGGTGGACACCATGCGCGCGGCGTGGCGCGAGCGCCTGGAGGCCGAGCACGAGGCCGGCCAGGCCTACAAGCCCAACAAGGCCGACTGGCTCGACGGCCGCTGGGCCGGCTTCAAGGCGACCCATGAGGACGACGATCCGCGGCGCGGCAACACCGGCGTCGCCGAGGATACGCTGAAGGCCATCGGCGAGAAGATCACCAGGGTGCCGGAGGGCTTCCAGCTCCACCGCACCATCCAGCGCTTCCTGGACAACCGGCGCAAGTCCATCGAGGACGGCAAGGGCATCGACTGGGCCACGGGCGAGGCGCTGGCCCTCTCGTCCCTGCTCCTGGAAGGCCATCCCGTGCGCTTCTCCGGCCAGGACGTGGAGCGTGGCACCTTCTCCCAGCGCCATTCGGTGCTGACCGACCAGGAGACCGAGGCCCGCTTCAAGCCCTTCAACCATCTCTCCGAGACCCAGGCCAAGTACGAGGTCATCAACTCGATGCTCTCGGAAGAGGCGGTGCTCGGCTTCGAGTATGGCTACACCCTCTCCGAGCCCAACACCCTGGTGCTCTGGGAAGCGCAGTTCGGCGACTTCGCCAACGGCGCGCAGGTGGTGTTCGACCAGTTCATCTCCTCGGGCGAGCGCAAGTGGCTGCGCATGTCCGGCCTCGTCTGCCTGCTGCCGCATGGCTATGAGGGCCAGGGTCCGGAGCACTCCTCCGCCCGCCTCGAGCGCTACCTGCAGCTCTGCGCCGAGGACAACATGCAGGTGGCGAACTGCTCCACCCCGGCCAACTACTTCCACATCCTGCGCCGCCAGATGAAGCGCGAGTTCCGCAAGCCGCTGATCCTGATGACGCCGAAGTCGCTGCTGCGCCACAAGCGGGCGGTGTCCTCGCTGAGCGACATGGTGACCGGCACCTCCTTCCACCGGGTGCTCTGGGACGATGCCCAGTCCCATCCGGAGGAGAACGCCATCAAGCTGGTGCCGGACGACAAGATCCGTCGCGTCGTGCTGTGCACGGGCAAGGTCTATTACGACCTGCTCGAGGAGCGCGAGAAGCGCGGCGTGTCGGATGTCTACCTGATGCGCGTGGAGCAGCTCTACCCGTTCCCGCTCAAGACCCTGGTGCAGGAACTCTCGCGCTTCAAGAACGCCGAGGTGTCCTGGTGCCAGGAAGAGCCCAAGAACCAGGGCTCCTGGGCGTTCGTGCAGCCCTATCTCGAATGGGTGCTGGAGCAGGTGGGCGGCGCCGCGAAGCGTCCGCGCTATGCCGGTCGTCCCGCCTCGGCGGCGACCGCCACGGGCCTCATGTCCAAGCATCTGGCCCAGCTCAAGGCCTTCCTCGACGAAGCCCTGGGCTGAGCCGGCGACATGGCCCACTTCCTCCTGCGCCTCTCCCCGCCGCGTCCCGCCTTCCCGGCGGACGCGACTGCGGCGGAGATGGATGCCATGGCCGCCCACGGCGCCTTCTGGCAGCGCGAGGCCGATCACGGCGTCGCCCTCGCCGTCGGGCCGGTGGCGGACCCCTCGGGCATCTGGGGCATGGCGCTGGTGGAAGCGCAAGATCAGGACGCGGCGGACGCTCTCGCCGCGCAGGACCCCGTCATCGCGGCAGGGCTGGGCTTCGCCTATGAGGTGATGCCCATCCTGTCGCTCATACAGCGCCGGGTGGCTGGCCCGGTGCCTGTCCCATCTTCACCTGCCGATAGTTGAGGGAGGCCCCGCACTGGGGCGAACGCAATGACCACCGAGATCCGCGTACCGACCCTGGGCGAGTCCGTTACCGAGGCGACCATCGGCAAGTGGTTCAAGAAGCCCGGTGATACCGTCGCCGCCGACGAGCCGCTGGTGGAACTGGAGACCGACAAGGTCACGGTCGAAGTGCCTGCGCCCGCCGCCGGCGTGCTGGCCGAGATCGTCGCCAAGGACGGTGACACGGTGGGCGTCGGCGCCCTGCTCGGCTCCATCGGCGCCGGTTCCGGCGCTGCCGCCGCGGCTGCTCCCGCTGCCGCCGCTCCGGCGCCCGCCGCCGCGGCGCCGGCTCCCGCTCCCGCTCCCGCTGCGGCGCCTGCCGCCGCTGCCGCGTCCGGCGCCAACGGCCCGGCCGTGGGCCGCATCGCCGCCGAGAGCGGTGTGGATCCGTCCGGCGTCGCCGGCTCCGGCAAGGATGGCCGCGTCACCAAGGGTGACATGCTGGCCGCCATCGCCGCCGGCGCCGCTGCGGCTCCCGCCGCCGCCCCGGTCGCGGTCCGCGCCCCCTCGGCGCCCACCGATGCGGTGCGCGAGGAGCGGGTCAAGATGACCAAGCTGCGCCAGACCATCGCGCGGCGCCTGAAGGACGCGCAGAACACCGCGGCCATGCTCACCACGTTCAACGACGTGGACATGAGCGCCGTGATGAGCCTGCGCTCCCAGTTCAAGGATGCGTTCGAGAAGAAGCACGGCACCAAGCTCGGCTTCATGGGCTTCTTCACCAAGGCGGTCATCGCCGCCCTGAAGGACCTGCCGGCGGTGAACGCCGAGATCGACGGCCAGGACCTCGTCTACAAGAACTACTACAACATCGGTATCGCGGTGGGCACCGAGAAGGGCCTCGTGGTGCCGGTGGTGCGCGACGCCGACCTGCTCTCCGTGGCGGAGATCGAGAAGGCCATCGCCGGCTATGGACGCAAGGCGCGTGACGGCAAGCTCGGCATCGAGGACATGCAGGGCGGCACCTTCACCATCACCAACGGCGGCATCTACGGCTCGCTGATGTCCACCCCGATCCTGAATGCGCCGCAGTCGGGCATCCTCGGCATGCACCGCATCGAGGAGCGCCCGGTGGCCATCAAGGGCCAGGTGGTGATCCGCCCCATGATGTATCTCGCTCTCTCCTACGACCACCGCATCGTCGACGGCCGCGAGGCCGTGACCTTCCTGGTGCGCGTCAAGGAGACCCTGGAGGATCCCGCGCGGCTCGTGCTGGATCTGTGAGAATTTGAGGGGATGGCCAGGCACTGGAACGCCTGGCCATCCTTCTGATCGCCCGTGCGGGCCGATCGCCTGTGCGGGCATGGTCTGCGCGGCGCTCAGCGGGTGGTACGGCGGGCCTTTCGATCAGCAGGCGATCCATCGGGGCGGATGGGGCGATGACGAATTTCTCCAGTGGACCAACGCCACCTCCGGCCTTCCCACGACGAGGATCCCATGACGCCTGCGCTGCGCATCACTCTCGCGGAACCGGTCATTCCCGGCGTGGTGAAGCTCGTCTTCACCGGCGGCTATGAAGGCGTGGTCGATTTGCGGCCGATCATAGCGCGCGGCCAGATCTTCACTTACCTGCAGACGCCCGAGCATTTCGCCCGCCTGCAGCTGGACGAATACGGCCATCACATTTTCTGGGTCGACGAGAACGGCTACGAGATCGATTTCGGTGCCGACCAGCTGCGCAAGGACTGCGAGAAGCAGGCGCAGCTTCATCTGCTCGCGGCCAGCTGATCAACGGAGCACAACATCCGCATGTCCTACGATCTCACCATCATCGGTACCGGCCCCGGCGGCTATGTGTGTGCCATTCGCGCGGCCCAGCTCGGCCTCAAGGTGGCCGTGGTGGAGAAGCGCGGCACCCATGGCGGCACCTGCCTCAATGTGGGCTGCATCCCCTCCAAGGCGCTGCTCTACGCCTCCGAACTGTTTGAGGAAGCCGGCCACAAGTTCGGCGAGATGGGCATCGGCGTCCCCGCCCCCAAGCTCGACCTGAAGACCATGCTCGCCTTCAAGGACAAGGGCGTGGACGGCAACGTCAAGGGCGTCGAGTTCCTGCTGAAGAAGAACAAGGTCGACGTCTACATGGGCGCCGGGAAGATCCTCGGCACCGGCAAGGTCGAGGTGACGCTGAACGCCGACGGCAAGGTCGAGGTCCTGGAGACCAAGAACATCGTCATCGCCACCGGCTCGGACGTGGCGCCCCTGCCGGGCGTGACCATCGACGAGCAGCGCATCGTCTCCTCCACCGGCGCGCTGTCGCTGCCCAAGGTGCCGGGCAAGCTGCTGGTGGTGGGCGCCGGCGTCATCGGCCTGGAGTTGGGCTCGGTGTGGCGCCGTCTCGGCGCGCAGGTGACCGTGGTGGAGTTCCTCGACCGCATCCTGCCCGGCATGGACAGCGACGTGGCCAGGAGCTTCCAGCGTATCCTCGACAAGCAGGGCTTCGCCTTCAAGCTCGGCACCAAGGTCACCGGCGTCGATACCTCGGGCAAGACCCTGAAGGTGTCGGTGGAGCCGGCGGCCGGCGGCGCGGCCGAGGTGATCGAGGCGGACGTGGTGCTGGTGGCCATCGGCCGCATTCCCTACACCGCGGGCCTCGGCCTGGACGAGGCGGGCGTCGCCAAGGATGCACGCGGCCGCGTGGTGACCGACCACCACTTCGCCACCAACGTGCCGGGCATCTATGCCATCGGCGACGTGATCGTCGGCCCCATGCTCGCCCACAAGGCCGAGGATGAAGGCGTGGCACTGGCGGAGCTGCTGGCGGGCAAGGCCGGGCACGTGAACTATGACGTGATCCCCGGCGTGGTCTACACCTTCCCGGAGGTGGCGTCGGTCGGCAAGTCCGAGGACGACCTGAAGGCGGCGGGCGTGGCCTACAAGGTGGGCAAGTTCCCCTTCACCGCCAACGGCCGCACCAAGGTGAACAACACCACGGACGGCTTCGTGAAGATCATCGCCGATGCCGCCACCGACAAGGTGCTGGGCGCCCACATCATCGGCCCCGAGGCCGGCGAGATGATCCACGAATGCGCCGTGCTCATGGAGTTCGGCGGCTCGTCGGAAGACCTCGCCCGCACCTGCCACGCCCATCCCACCCGCTCGGAAGCGGTGAAGGAAGCGGCCATGGCCGTGGAGAAGCGCGCCATCCACATGTGATGCGCCGAGGCCGGTGAGTTGGCCGGTGTGCTGGACGCATCGGCCTCTTCCAGAAAAAAGCCCTCCGGCCTGGGGCCGGAGGGCAATGGAGGTCCCTTGAAGATCTGTCGAGCGCGTCAGCCGCCCTTTTGGGCGGTGGACGTGCTCGCCGTCGTGGTCGGTGCGCCGGTTTGCGACGACGCGTTGGTCATGCCGGCACATCCCGCGCCGCCGGCGAAAGCGGGCGCGGTTCCGGCAAGAACGGTCAGGGCGCATAAGGTGAAAGCAATCCGCTTCATCTTCTTCTCCTGGCCTCGGTCGGGGGGTACGCTCCGATTAAGCCACGCTGCGGCCTTCACGCGAACCCTTCGTCGGCCGAGGTCCGATCACGATTTCGCGCACCCTTGAGCGTCGCTATTGTCCGGGCCGCTGCTCGCACGCGCTGGAAACGCGCCTTCGGTCACGCGCGCCACGACGACGCGCCACGACGACGCGCCACGTCGGTGCGCCATGCCGGCGCGCCACGCCGCCGCGCCGCTTCCGCGTTGAGGAGCGCAGCCCTCAGATGAACGTCACCGCCTCGATGCGCCAGCCGTCCGGGTCCTTCAGGAAGGCGGCGTAATAGCCCGGCCCGTAGTGGGGCCGCAGGCCCGGTGCGCCGTGGTCCGTCCCGCCGGCGGCAAGACCCGCCGCATGGAAGGCGGCGACGGCGGCCTCATCCGGCGCGCAAAAGGCGATGTGGGTGCCCGGCGGCGGGGAAACCGGCCCGTCACGCAACTGCACCCAGAACGGCGCGGCGCCGATGGCGCCTTCTGGGGCGGGGATTGTGCCCGGCGGCCCCCAGCAGGCGGAGGCACCCTCCGGCTCGTCATAATCGGCCACCCGCACCAGACCCAGCGGCGCCAGCACCGCATCGTAGAAGCGCACCGCGCGCGGCAGGTCCACCGTGGTGATGGACAGATGCTCGATGACCGGGCGGACGGGCGGGAAGCTCATGGGGTCTCCTTTCAGGCGGCTCATCTCTGCATCACGTATCCGACGCGCCGGAGCGCGGGTGGGCGGCGCGCCAGGCAGCCATGAGCGCGGTGGCGTCCACCTCCGTATAGATCTGCGTGGTGGAGAGCGAGGCGTGCCCCAGCAATTCCTGGATGGCGCGGATTTCCCCGCCCCGGGACAAAAGGTGCGTGGCGAAGGCGTGGCGCAGGGCGTGGGGCGTGGCGCTCTGCGGCAGGCCGAGGGCGCCGCGCATGCGCTCCACCGCCAGTTGCACGATGCGCGGAGACAGCGGACCGCCCCGGGTGCCACGAAACAGCGGCCCGTCCGGCCCGAGGGCATGGGGGCAGACGGCCCGGTATTCGGCGATGGACCGGCGCACCGGCGCGATGAGCGGCACCATGCGCGTCTTGCGCCCCTTGCCGGTGACGGTGATGGATTCGGCGTCCGGCGGCACGTCGCGGGGGGTGAGGCCGAGAGCCTCGGAGATGCGCAGCCCCGCCCCGTAGAGCAAAGCGATGACCGCCGCGTCGCGCGCCAGCACCCAGGGCTCGCGATCCTCCCCCGCGCGGGTGGCAGGATCGGACAAGGCGCGGGCGGCGGCGATTGTGACCGGCTTCGGCAGGCTGCGCGGCACCTTGGGCGCGCGCACGGCGGTGAGCGCCCCCACCTTGCCCAGCCCCTCGCGCTCCAGATGCCGGCCGAAGGAACGCGCGGCGGCGAGCAGGCGCACCAGCGTGCGCGGCGCCACCCCGTCGGCCCGGCGGGCGGCGAGCACCGCGCGCACGTCGGCGGGAGTGAGCGCCGCGAGATCGGAGATGCCCGGGCGTGCGCCGAGATGGTCGGTGAGGCGCATCAGCACCACAGAGAGGTCACGGGCATAGGCTTCCAGCGTCTTGGGCGACAGGCGCCGCTCGTGGGCAAGGCGCGCGAGCCAGGCCTCGATGGCCGCGCCCACGTCCGGCGTCACGGCGGAAAGCAGGCCGTGGGCGGCGCGGGCGGCTTTCTGCTCATCGCTCATGGCCATGGGAGCACTCCGGAAGACGGTGCCTCCCTCTATGGACGTGCCGCCTTCAAAAACCCTGAACGGAACCGCCGTTGCGCCCCTTGCGTTTCAGATATATCGAACGATATACGTCGTGTCGTTATATCTTACGACATAACTTAGGAGACGCATCATGTTTGGATGCAAACGTGACGGACACCATGGCGGCGATCGCAACCGGGGTGACTGGGAAGAGGTGCGCCAAGCGGTTGGACCCGGCCGCGGCGGCGAATTCGGCGGCCATCGCGGTGGCGGGCGTGGCGGACGGGGCGGCGGCGACATGTTCCGCATCGGCCGGATGCTGGCGCAGGGCGACCTGAAGCTGCTGGCCCTGTCGCTCATCGCCGAGCAGCCGCGGCACGGCTACGAGATCATCAAGGTGATCGAGGAGAAGACCGCCGGCTGGTATTCGCCGAGCCCCGGCGTGGTCTATCCCACCCTCACCTTCCTGGAAGAGGCGGGCTACGTGACCTCCGAGCCCGACGGGGCGAAGAAGCGCTACGCCATCACCGAGGAAGGCCGCGCCTATCTCGCCGAGAACCGCGACTTCGCCGATGCCATCATCGGGCGCCTGTCGGAGATCGGCCTCAAGATGGGGCGGGTGCGCAAGTGGATGGGCTGGAGCGAGAACGGCCCGAGCCAGGGCGCCGAACTTCCCCGCCTGGTGGAGGCCGCCCTCGAAAACCTGCGGGACGTGGCCCAGCAGAAGCT
The DNA here is from genome assembly GCF_029991245.1 of Xanthobacter autotrophicus. Classification (GTDB taxonomy): domain Bacteria; phylum Pseudomonadota; class Alphaproteobacteria; order Rhizobiales; family Xanthobacteraceae; genus Xanthobacter; species Xanthobacter autotrophicus_C. The sequence goes on along the minus strand of NZ_JAIVFO010000013.1, from coordinate 17,077 downwards.
GGAGGCCAATCGCGGTGCCGAGACACGCATCGTCGAGATCCTCGCCCGCGTGGCCAACGACATCCGCGAGGCGTGATCCCCGCGACCGCATGTTCGCGGTGGGTTGAGCCGCGAACATGCCCGCGCCATCCGGGCCTGCGGCCCCCGCATCGCTGGGGCTGAGGCTTCGACTTTATGATGTTTCACACATCATAAATGATGCTTGAACGGTGAATGTGGGAGGCGTAAGCAGGAAAGACCCTGTCACACGCGTCCACCCTGGCCGTCATGATCACAGCCGCCCAGCTTCGCGCCGCCCGTGCCATTCTCGGCCTCGATCAGCGCGCCCTCGCGGCCCTGAGCGGCCTGTCCCTGCCCACCATCCAGCGCATGGAAGCCAGCGACGGCGTCATCCGCGGCAACGTGGATTCGCTCATGAAGCTCGTGGGCGGGCTGGAGGCGGCGGGCATCGAGCTTATCGGCGAAGGGGCCGTCAGCGAGGCCGGAGGGCGGGGCGTGCGGCTGCGGGCACAAGTGCCCTCTTCTCCGGCGCCCTCTTCTCCGGCACCCTCTCCCGGGCCCCTTGCCAGCCGGCCCTTGCCGGGGGAGGAGTAGGGCCATGCCCGAGGCCGCCTTCGCCGCGCAGCTTCCCCCGAGCGGACACCTCCTCGTTGCCCTCGGCGCGGTGGCGGCGCTGCTGGCCCTCGCCGCGCTCGGTGTGGCGAGCGCTCACCGCCCTGCGGGCCGGCCCCTGATCTATGGCGGCGCGCTGGCGGTGACGCTGGTGGCCGGCCTCTCGGCCCTCACCGCCATTGCGGCGCCGGCTGCCGGTATGGTGCTGCCCTTGGGCATTCCCTGGATCGGCACGCACCTGCGGCTCGATGCGCTGTCGGCGGTCTTCCTCGCCGTCATCAATCTCGGCGGCGCGGCGGCCAGCCTCTATGGCCTCGGCTACGGCCGGCACGATCATGCGCCGGAACGGGTGCTGCCGTTCTTCCCGGCCTTCCTCGCCGGCATGAACATGGTGCTGCTGGCGGACGACGCCTACAGCTTCCTCCTGTCGTGGGAATTCATGTCGCTGGCGTCCTGGGCGCTGGTGGTGGCCCACGACAAGGAGGCGGGCAATGTGCGCGCCGGCCTCGTCTATATCCTCATGGCGTCCTTCGGCACGCTGGCGCTGATGCTGGCCTTCGGCCTGCTCGCCGCCGGCTCCGGGGGCGGCTATGCCTTCGATGCCATGCGCGAGGCGCCCCCCGTGGGGGCCTTCGCCGCGCTGGTTCTGACCCTTGCCATGCTGGGCGCCGGCTCCAAGGCGGGCCTCGTGCCGCTGCATGTCTGGCTGCCTTTGGCCCATCCCGCCGCGCCCAGCCACGTCTCCGCCCTCATGAGCGGGGTGATGACCAAGGTGGCGGTCTACGGCTTCATCCGCATCGTGTTCGATCTGTCCGGCCCGCCGGACTGGTGGTGGGGTATTCCGGTGCTGGCGGCGGGAGGCATTGCGGCTGTCATCGGCGTGCTGCAGGCGCTGTTGCAGGGAGATACCAAGCGGGTGCTGGCCTACTCGACTATCGAGAATATCGGCCTCATCTTCATTGGCCTCGGGCTGGCGCTCGCCTTCTCGGCCAACGGCTTTCCCGCCGCCGCCGCGCTGGCGCTCACCGCCGCCCTGTTCCATGTGCTCAACCATGCGGCCATGAAGAGCCTCTTGTTCTTCGGCGCAGGCGCGGTGCTCACCGCCACCGGAACCCGGCAGATGGACGAACTGGGCGGCCTCATCCACCGCATGCCTGCTACCGCCGTGGTGATGCTGATCGGCTGCGCCGCCATCTCGGCCCTGCCGCCGCTCAACGGCTTCGCCTCCGAATGGCTGGTGTTCCAGGCGGTGCTGCTGAGCCCGGACCTGCCGGCCTGGGGTCTGAAGCTGATGGTGCCGGCCGTGGGCGCGCTGATGGCGCTGGCCGCAGCGCTCGCCGCCGCCTGCTTCGTGCGGCTCTACGGCGTCGCCTTCCTCGGCCGGCCGCGCAGCCCCATGGCCGCCGGGGCCCAAGAGGTGGACGCCTTCTCCCGCGCCGCCATGATCGCGCTTGCGGCAACGTGCGTGCTCGCCGGCCTGCTGCCCGGCTTCGTCATCGATGCGCTGCAGCCGGCGGTGGGGGGTCTCGTGGGCGAGACCATGCCGGCGCAGGGCTCCGTGGCGTGGCTCTCCATCATCCCGGTGGCGGAGAGCCGCAGCTCCTATAACGGGCTGCTGGTGTTTGCCTTCACGGCGCTGTCGGCGCTGCTGGCCGCGGTCGCCATCCACCGCTTCGCCTCGCGGGCGGTGCGGCGGGCGCCGCCGTGGGATTGCGGCTTCCCCAATGCCAGCCCGCTGGCGCAATATTCCGCCGCCTCGTTCGCCCAGCCCATCCGCCGGGTGTTCGCCCGCGGCCTGTTCGCGGCGCGCGAGAAGGTGGAGATGCCGCCCCCCGGCGCGCTCACCCCGGCCCGCTTCTCCTCCAGCGCGCGCGACCCGGCCTGGGCCTTCCTGTTCCTGCCGCTGACGGCGGCGGTGGGATATGTGGCCGAGCGGGCGAACACGCTGCAATACCTCACCATCCGCCAGTATCTGGGCCTCGTCTTCTCGGCCCTGGTGCTGCTGCTTCTGGTGCTCGCCCTATGGACCTGATGGCGCACATCCTGGTGCAGGGCACGCAGATGCTGCTTGTGCTCGCCCTCGCCCCGCTGCTCACCGGGCTGGTGCGCAAGGCCAAGGCGCGCCTCCAGCGCCGGCGGGGCGCCAGCGTGCTCCAGCCCTATCGCGACCTCGTCCGGCTGCTGCGCAAGGAGGTGGTGCTGGCGCAGAACGCCTCCTGGCTGTTCCGGGTGGTGCCCTATCTGGTGTTCGCGGCCACCTGGGTGGCGGCGGCGCTGGTGCCCACCTTTGCCACCGGGCTGATCTTCTCCTGGACGGCGGACCTCATCGCCATCACCGCCCTGATCGGCTCGGCCCGCTTCTTCCTGGCGCTGGCCGGCATGGATGTGGGCACCAGCTTCGGCGGCCTCGGATCGAGCCGGGAGGTGATGATCTCCTCGCTGGCCGAGCCGGCCATGATCATGATCGTGTTCGCCCTCGCCCTGGTCGCCCATTCCACCCAGCTCTCCACCATCGCCTCGGTGATGCTGGCGGGGGTGGGCCTGCGGGTCTCGCTGGCGCTGGCTCTGGTGGCGCTGCTGATGGTGGCGGTGGCGGAAAACGGCCGCATCCCGGTGGACAATCCCTCCACCCACCTGGAGCTGACCATGGTGCACGAGGCCATGGTGCTGGAATATTCCGGCCGCCATCTGGCGTTGATCGAATTGGCGGCGCAGCTGAAGCTGCTGCTGTTCCTCTCCCTGGTCGCTTGCGTGTTCGTGCCGTGGGGCCTCGCCCCGGTGGGGGCGGGTGTCCCCGGGATGGCGCTGGGCCTCGTGAGCTATGGGGGCAAGCTCGCCGTGGGCGCGCTGCTCGTCGCCGTGTTCGAGACCTCCATCGCCAAGATGCGGGTGTTCCGCGTGCCGGACTTCCTCGGCGCGGCGCTCATGCTCGGGCTGCTGGGCACGCTGCTGCTCTTCGTGTCGGGGATCCTGTGATGATCGAGCACGCCATCACCCCCAACCTCGTCTTCGACGTGGCCCACATGTTCGCGGGCGCGCTGGTGCTCATCTCCTTCCTGATGCTCTACCAGGACCGGCTCTATGCGCTGCTGAACGTCTTCGCCCTGCAGGCGGTGGCGCTGGCGCTCGCGGTGGCGTGGCAGGCCTATGCCCAGGATGCGCCGCACCTGTACGTGACGGCGGGCATCGCCCTCGTATTCAAGGCGCTGGTGATCCCGGTGGCGCTGCATCGCATGGTGGCGCGGCTCGGCATCCACCGGCAGGTGGAGACGGCGGTGTCCATCGGCCCCACCATGCTGGCCGGCATCGCCCTCGTCGCCCTCTCCATGGTGGTGATGCTCAAGGCCACCCCCGCCGCCGACGCGCTGGCGCGGGAGGACCTCGCCTTCGCCCTCTCGGTGGTGCTGCTGGGCCTCCTGATGATGGTCACGCGCCGCAACGCGGTGAGCCAGGTGGTGGGCTTCATGTCGCTGGAGAACGGCCTGATCCTCGCCGCCACGGGGGCCAAGGGCATGCCGCTGGTGGTGGAAATCTCGGTGGCCTTCTCGGTGCTCATCGCCTTCATCGTCATCGGCATCTTCCTGTTCCGCATCCGCGAGCGGTTCGACACCGTGGACGTGGACGCCCTCGACCGCTTCCGGGGAGGGCGCGCATGACCGTCCTCGCGACGCTGCCGTTCAATCCCGCGCCGGTCATCCTCGCCATTCCGGCGGTCGCGGCGGTGCTGCTGGCGCTGATCCCGTCCTATCGCGTCTCGGCCGCGCTCAATGTGGGCGCCTGCGCCCTCACGTTCCTCACGGCCCTGTCCCTGCTGGTGGCGCCGCGCGTCGCCGGGCCGTTCCTCATCGTGGACGACCTCAATATCGTGTTCGTGGTGCTGAACACCTTCGTGGCCTTCACCACCAGCGTCTTCTCGGCAAGCTACATCGCCCACGAACTGGAGACCGGGCGCCTCACGCCGCTGCATTTGCGCTTCTACCACGCCATGTACCAGGTACTGCTGGCGGCCATGACCCTGGCGCTCGTCTCCAACAATCTCGGCGTCATGTGGGTGGCCATCGAGGTGGCGACACTGACCACGGTGCTGATGGTGGGGCTTTATCGAACCGAGGCGGCCATCGAGGCGGCGTGGAAATATTTCATGCTGGGCTCGGTGGGCATCGCGCTCGCCTTGTTCGGCACCATCCTGGTCTACATGGTGGCCCAGCCGGTGGTGGGCGAGGGGCCGGACGCCATGGTCTGGAGCGTGCTGATGCAGCACGCGCGCAATTTCGACCCGGCGCTGCTCAATGTCGCCTTCGTGTTCCTGCTGCTGGGCTACGGCACCAAGGTGGGCCTTGCCCCGCTCCATGCCTGGCTGCCCGACGCCCATTCGGAAGGCCCCACCCCCATCTCGGCGGTTCTCTCGGGGCTGCTGCTCAACGTGGCGCTCTATGCGGTGCTGCGCTTCAAGCTCTTGATGGCGGCCCATCCCGGCACGCTGGCGCCGGGGCCGCTGATGATGGCCATGGGCCTCGCCTCGCTGCTGCTCGCCGGCTTCATGCTGTACCGGCGGCGGGACATCAAGCGGCTGTTCGCCTATTCCTCCATCGAGCACATGGGCCTCATCGCCTTCGCCTTCGGGCTCGGCGGGCCTGTGGCCAATTTCGCCGGGCTGCTGCACATGACCATGCACAGCCTCACCAAATCGGCCATCTTCTTCGCGGTGGGCCATGTGTGCCAGGTGAAGGGCACGCAGAAGCTCGCCGACATCCGTGGGCTCACCACCTCCCATCCGGCGCTGGGCTGGGGCCTCGTGGTGGCGGTGGCGGCCATCGCCGGCCTGCCGCCGGCCGGCGTGTTCATGAGCGAGTTCCTGCTGGTGACCTCCGCCTTCGCGCACCGGCCGTGGCTCGCGCTGCCGCTGGTGGCCGGACTGCTCCTCGCCTTCGGCGCGTTGATGGTGAAGCTTTCCGGCATCGCCTTCGGCGCGCCCAGCCCCGGCACCGACAAGGTGAAGGCGAGCCATCTGCCCATGACAGTGCATCTCGCCCTGGTGCTGGTGGCCGGGCTCTATCTGCCGCCGCCTCTGGTGGCGTGGTTCCGGCACGTGGCCGGGCTTCTGGGCTAGAGCATATTTCGCGAACTGAAGTTTGCGAAATATGCTCTAGCTTGTTGTTTTAACGCAATTTTGGACGCAAAGCCGTTTCCCGCTTTTGCTGAAATTGCTCTAGGGGCGCACCATGCAAGCCTTCGCACAGCTTCTGGAAAGTGGCCGCGCCGGCCCCTGCCGGCCCTTTCCGCGCGCGCAGGTGAGCGCGGAACAGTGGACCACCCTCGCCGAACATCTGGCGGCGGGCGACCTGGTGCTCATGGGCCTGTGGGGCGATGCGGGCGCGGTGCACATGGCGCTGCTGGACGAGGCGTCCGGCCGGCTGGCCGTGGCCACCTGTGCCAGCGTCGGCGGTGCCTTCCCCTCGGTGGCGCGCCATCACCCGCCGGCGGCGCGGCTGGAGCGCACGGTGCGCGACCTCTACGGCCTCGTGCCCGAGGGCGCGCCCGACGATCGCCCCTGGCTCGATCACGGCCGCTGGGGCGTGCGCCATCCGCTGGGGGCGAACCTGCCGGCGGAACCTGAGGGCGACGCTTATCCCTTCCTCGCGGCGGAAGGGGAGGGGCTGCACCAGATCCCGGTGGGTCCGGTCCATGCCGGCATCATCGAGCCCGGCCATTTCCGCTTCTCCTGCTACGGCGAGACAGTGGTGCGGCTGGAGGCGCGGCTCGGCTACGTCCACAAGGGCATCGAGGGCCTCATGGCCGGCGCCGACGTGGCGCAGGCGGCGCGGCTTGCCGGGCGCCAGTCCGGCGACAGCACGGTGGCCTATGCGCTGGCCTTCTGCCGCGCGGTGGAGGCGGCGCGGGGGGTGAGCGTGCCGGCGCGGGCCCATGCCCTGCGCGGGGTGATGGCGGAGCTGGAGCGCCTCGCCAACCATCTCGGCGACATCGGCGCCATCTGCAACGACGCCGCCTTCGCGCTGATGCTGGCCCATTGCGGCGTGCTGCGCGAGAAGGTGCTGCGGGTCTGTGCCCGCGCCTTCGGCCATCGCCTGATGATGGATGGCGTCATCCCCGGCGGGGTGGCGGGGGATCTGGCGCGGGAGGGCGTCTCGTCTATCCGCGTGCTGGTGTCCGAGGTGCGCGCGGCCTTCCCGGCGCTGGTGGAGCTTTACGACAACACCGCCTCGTTGCAGGACCGCACCGTGGGCACCGGCTTCACCCGGCCGGATTATGTCCGCCAGTTCGGTGCCGGCGGCTTCGTGGGCCGCGCCTCCGGCCGTCCTTTCGACGCGCGGCGGGTCCTTGCCTATCCGCCCTATGACCGCCTGCCGTTCGAGGTGGTGGTGCGGACCGAGGGCGACGTGAATGCGCGGGTGTGGGTGCGCATCCGCGAGGTGGAGGAGAGCCTGGGCCTCATTGTGCGGCTGCTCGACACCCTGCCGGCCGGGCCGGTCGCGACCGAAGTCCCGCCGGGTCCCGGGGAGGGCCTCGCGGTGGTGGAGGGCTTCCGCGGCGACGTGCTCGCCTTCGTGGCGCTGGAGGCGGACGGGCGTGTGCGGCGGGCGCACCTGCGCGACCCGTCCTGGTTCCAGTGGCCGCTTCTGGAAACCGCCATCGAGGGCAACATCGTCGCCGACTTCCCCCTCTGCAACAAATCCTTCAACTGCTCCTATTCGGGCGTGGATCTCTAGGAGCCGCCATGCGCAAGCTTCTCCTCCAAGGGCTGTTGAAAGCCCCCCTCACGGAGCCGGCCCCGGAAGATGTGGCGGTGGACAAGCTCGCCGCCGAGCTGAATGCGGCGGCGCGCGCGCGGCTGGGGCGCAGCCTCTCCATCCGCGAGGTGGATGCCGGCTCGTGCAATGGCTGCGAGCTGGAAATCCATGCGCTGGGCAACGCCTTCTATGATCTGGAGCGCTTCGGCCTGCATGTGGTCGCCTCGCCGCGCCATGCGGACGTGCTGCTGGTGACCGGGCCGGTGGCCAAGACCATGGCCGAGGCGCTGAAACGCACCTATGACGCCACGCCCGCGCCCAAATGGGTGGTGGCGGCGGGAGACTGCGCCATCAACGGCGGCGTCTTCGCCGGCGGCTATGCCTGCGCCGGGGGCGTGGAGGCCATCGTTCCGGTGGACCTTCGCATTCCCGGCTGCCCGCCGACGCCGGTGGCGCTGCTGACCGGCCTGCTCGCGCTGCTGCGGGCCGGCCGCGGCTGAGGGCCGTCTGGCCGGAGCATTGGGCGTCCTTCGCCTCGGCATCGGCGCCGGGCGGCGTCGAAGGAGCGCAGCAGGGCGGGGCGCGGTGGGCCGAGCGCGGTTCGAAGACCTCCCTGTTCTCGAAGATTTCGGTGGCGAATGCTGCGGTGTTGCCGTTGAACACCGGTGCGTTGTGCGAGCGCCACTCGATCAGGCCGAAATGATTGAAGTGGGCCAAGTATTCGTGGATCGCAGTGGTTGATGCCGGGAGGACGGCAGATGAGCCGCGATCGGCAGCTCTGGCCCCATGCTCTGCCGACGCTTCCTCGCGTTGATGGCGCTTCCCTTGTGCCCCCGGCCGTGGTGTTCTCTCGCCAGCCGGCGACCGAAGACCGGCACTGGGAGACACCATGAGATACGTCCTTGCCCTTGGCCTCGCGCTCCTGGCGCAGGTCCCTCTGGCACAGGTCCCTTCGGCCCAGGCCGCGATGGAGCCGCGCAAGATCACGCCCACCTGCTCGCAGGAGCGGCTCTGCCATCTCAAGACCTTCTACGACATCGGCAACTTCAGGATCGGCGGCACCTACGACCTCGCCAGCCCTGAAAAATGGGCCAATGGCGGGGAGGGCGGCACCACCCTCGAATCGCTGGGCGCCGGTCCGCTGAAGACCGCCTACATCGCGCTGGGCACCCCGATCCGCAACGCGGCGGGGGAGATCACCAATGCGGTGGTCATCAATTCCTTCTATTCGGGCGACGCCACCGACATGTACGCCCAATGGGTGGAGGGCACCGCCCTGTCGGGGGGATCGGTGATCGGGCCGGGCCGGGCCATCGACACCAACCAGTATTATGTGGTCATCCTCGATGCGCTGGGCCTGTGGGGCACCTCCAAGCCGTCGGAGGGGCTGGGGCAGAAGTTTCCCCAATACAGCTACCAGGACATGGTGCAGGCCAATTACCGCATGCTGCGCGACCACCTGAAGGTCGCCCGCGCGGCACTGGTCACCGGCGCCTCCATGGGGGCGACGCAGACCTATGTCTGGGGCGTCATGCATCCCGATTTCATGAACGGCCTCATGCCCATCGGCGGCACCAGCCAGTCGGATGGCGCAGACCCGGTGGGCAACTGGACCTTCCAGCTCATGTCGGCGGCCATCGAGAGCGATCCGCAATGGCGGGCCACCGGCGGCAATTACTATGACCTGCCCAGGGACAAGCACCCCAACCAGGGCGTCGCCTTCGGCTGGTCGGTGCTGCTGCTCACCGGCTTCGACTTCCAGTTCCGCTCCCAGCAGGACTGGGCCAAGGTGCAGCCGGACGTGTTCTACTGGAACCCGCCCACGCCCCAGGCCGGCGCCAGCGTGAACAAGCGCGCCCTGCTGTTCGATGCGGTGGACCTGCTGTGGCGCAACCGCGCCGGCGAGCAATACAATATCAATGACCAGCTCAAGCGCATCACCGCGCGCACGCTGGTGATGCACATCGACAACGACCAGTGGCTCACCTTCGACCGGGCCAAGCGCACGGTGGACCTCGTGCCCGGGGCGGACTTCGTCCATGAGAAGAGCCCGGTGGCGCACTATGGCGTGTTCTCCATCCTGAAGAACCGGGAATTCGACCCCACCGTCGCCGGCTTCCTCAGTGATGTCTCGCGCCTCACCCGCGACCGCGACCTGGTGGCGAAGACCTACCGCACCCCCTCGGTGGCCGCGAACATCACGCCGGACAAGTCGTTCTGGAACACTTTCGTCACCTATCCTTTCCCGGTGAAGAAGACCACGGCCAAGGACTCACGCGGGATCGCGTGGGACGTCGGCTACATGGATGAATATGCCGGCACCGCGCCCAACCCGGACGTGCTGGTGATCATCCACGGCAAGGGCGCGTTCAGCGGCCACTACGGCAACATCATGCGCATCGCGCTGGAGCGCGGCCTGCGGGTGATCGCCGTGGACCTGCCGCACTACGGCATGTCCGGCCCCGGCAACCTGGACAAGAGCCCCGCCCGCACCATGCAGGAGATGCGGGAGGTGGTGCACGAGGTGGTGGTGAACCAGCTCAAGGTGCCAAAGGCTGCCTATCTCGGCCATTCCATGGGCGGGCAGATCGTGCTCGGCTATGCCCTCACCTGGCCCGACGCGGTGACCAAGCTGATCCTGGAAGCCCCCGCCGGGCTTGAGGAATATCCCCGCGAGGTGACGGTGGCGCCGGGCCTGAAGCTGGACCTGTTCGATCCCGCCTATGCCCACGACTTCGACAAGTGGAAGGCCACCTGGGACAAGACCGGCCTGCGCGAGCGGGAGAAGAACCTCACCGCCCAGCAGATCGACGATTTCTTCCACTTCCGCAGCCGCGATCCGGTGACCGGCGCGGTGAAGCCGCAGCGCTCGGGCTATTTCCTGCGCGACAGCGCATATGCCCGCCTGCACACCGCCCAGCGCATCGGCATGATCAAGGGTGATCCGCGCGAATTGCAGCAATGGGTGGATGTCTTCATCTTCGACATCTATGCCATGGTGGCTGAACTTCAGGAGAAGGACCCGGCGAGCCTCTACAAAAGGCTCACGGACATCAAGATCCCCATCTTCCTCGCCTTCGGCGACAAGGAGCCGTTCATCCCCGGCTATGCCTTCAACGGGCTGAACGACCTTTCGCGCCAGCTCATCCTGCCCTTCGTGCGGCGCATGGATGCGGCGGGCGGGGATGTGCGGGTGAAGGTCTATCCGGGCACCGCCCACTTCATCCACACCGACGAGCCGGTGGCATTCGCGCAGGATGTGGTGGACTTCATCGAGACTGGCCGCGTGCCCACGGCCTCGCCGGCGAGCATCGACCGGCTGGTCCACGGCGCGCCCGCGGATGCCGCGCCGCAGGCCGCCACCGCCGCCGCGCCCACCGGCCTCAACAAATAGGACCCGCCATGCCCATGTTGAAAGCAGGCGAGGTCACCCGCAAGGTTCAAGCGGGCGAGGTAAACCTCGCCTGGCGCGAATGGGGGGAGGGCGACACCGTCGTCCTCTTCATCCATGGCAACCTCGCGAGCAAGGAGTGGATCGAGCTGGCCGCGCCCCACTTCCCGCGCGGGGTACGCACCATCGCCATCGACTGGCGCGGCTGCGGCGACAGCGACAAGCCGGCCCCGCTGGCCGACTTCTCCAATTATTCCATCGCCCAGCATGCCGACGACATGCTGGCGGCGTTGGACGCGCTCGGTGTCTCCTTCTGCCACCTGGCCACCCACTCCACGGGCGGCATCATCTCCACCCGGATGATCCTGAAGCAGCCGGAGCGCTTCGGCCGGGTGTTCTCGCTCTCCCCGGTGGGGCCGCAGGGCCTTGCCTTCCGCCCCGAGCAGGCCGCCTTCTTCGGCCAGATGAAGGCGAGCAAGGAATTGACGCGGCAGATCCTGGCGGCCACCGCCATGAGCCTGTTCGAGCCGGAAAGCCTTGCCCAGGGACCGGCCCGCTTCAAGCCGGGTGCGGGGCCACGCGCCGGCCTGTTCGAGCGCATCGTGGACCAGACCATGGCGGTCTCCGACGGCATCTGGTTCGGCACGCCGGACACGCTGACCAAGGAAGCCAACAGCGGCGAGCTGAAGGCGCGCATGGGCGCCATCACCCATCCCCACCTGGTGGTCTGGGGCCTGTATGACGGCGTGATCCCCGAGCGCGACCTGAAGGAGATGGCGGCTGTGATGCCCGACTGCCGCCTCATCGCGGTGCCCGGCATCGGCCATTCGCTGAACCTGGAGGCGCCGGAGCTTTATGCCGGCTATTTCGGCGCGTGGTTCGGCGGGCTGGCGGGCTGAGCCTATGGCACCGGCAGGCGCGGCGCCGGCGCCCATTCGATGGCGAGGCGCTGGGCCACCGCGAGCTGGGCGGGACTCATCTTGGTGGCCACCGCATTGCGCAGCCGGGTGTAGACATCCCGCTCGCGTTTGGAGGCCCGGGCGGTGGCGAGGATGAGCCACTTCTGCGACAGCACCACATCGCGCGGCACGCCGTGGCCCTTGTCGTAGAGCAGGCCCAGCAGATATTGCGCCGTGGCCTCGCCCTGCTCGGCCGCGCAAGCGTACCAGCTGGCCGCTGCCACATAATTCTGCGGCACGCCCTTGCCGTATTCGTAGAGGAAGCCGAGCAGGCCCTGGGCGCGGGAGTCTCCGGCCCACGCCAGCGGCGTCAGCTCGGCGGCGGCGGCCTCGTAGTCGCCGCGGGCGTAGAGCGCGAAGGCGTGGCCGGTGGAGGGCGCGCCCGCGCCGGCGGGCATCGCGGGCAGGCCGAGGACGGCGGCGACGAGGAGCGCGGCCAGCATCCGGCACGGGGCAGAGGGACCCGTCAGCTTCATTGGCGCCTCCCGATCCTCCCTCACGTCAGCCCGACCGCCCAGCGGTCGAAGAGCCAGCCGATCCAGATGGCCGGCGCGAAGAACAGTCCGAACGGCAGCCGGTCCCGCACGCGCGGGGCGCGGCGGCCGGCGAGCCGCGTGATGCCATAGGCGAGGAGCCCCGCAAGCGCCGCGATCTCCACCACCACCGGCATGGCGGTGACGCTGAGCCAGACCCCCGCCACGGCCGCGAGCTTCACGTCGCCCAGCCCCAGCCCGTCGCGGCCGCGCAGCGCGCCATAGCCGACGCGGATGGCCAGGAAGACGAGGGCCAGCCCCGCCCCGCCGAGGATGGCCGCGACGAGGCCCTCCGCCGGCTCCGGTGCCGTGGCAGCGGCATGCGCAAGGCCGAGCAGCGCTCCCAGCGCGTTCAATGAATCGGGAATGATGAAGTGCCGTGCATCGATGACGGCGATGGCGGCAAGGACCGGCACCAGCGCTGCCGCCAGCAGGCCGCCGATGGACGGCTCGACGGCAAGGCTTGCCGCCATGGCGGCCACCACCACCGCCGCGAGGGCAGCCTTGCCGGCGGGGCCGGAGGCTGAAAGCTGACCGGCTGGAGAGGACATCACCATGGCCGCCTCACCGCGCGCCCAGCGGGGCCTGCGGGCCGCCGGGCAGGGTGGTGACGGTGCCGCGCAGCTTGGCGCGCAGCTCCTCCGCCACCGTGTGGGCATCCACATTGTCGCGGATGATCTGGGGGCGGATGAAGATGATCAGCTCGGTGCGCTTCACCGTGCCGGTGGTATGGGCGAAGGCGTCGCCCACGCCGGGGATCTGGTCGAGGATGGGCACGCCCTGGCGCACGCCGTTGTGGCGCTCGCTGATGAGGCCGGCGAGCAGCACCGTCTGCCCGCTCGTCACCGCGATGACGCTCTTCACCTTGCGCTGGGACACGGTGGGCGTGAGGCCGGTGGAGTTGCTGCTGGTCCCGCCGGAGGTGGTCTCCGACTGGGTGACGTTGCTGATCTCCTGCTCGATCTCCAGGCGCACCTGCCCGTTCACGTTCACCCGCGGCACCACATGCAGGATGATGCCGGTGTTCTTGTACTCGATGGTGTTGACCACGGTGTTGGACGACGACAGCACGGTGGCGCTGCCGGTGGAGACCGGCACCTCGTCACCCACCTGCAGCGTCGCCTTCTGGTTGTCCACCACCACCACGGAGGGATTGGAGAGCACCTTCACGTCGGTGACCGTGTGCAGGGCGTCGAGGATGGCGCGGGGCTGGTTTTCCTTGCCGATGAGGAGGTTGAAGCCCGGCAGCACGCGGTTGATGGCCTGGTCGGTGATCTCGCCGGATAGGGTGTTCAGCACCGAGCCGTTGTTGCGGCCGAGGCCGAGGTCCTTGCTGGTGAGATAGAATTGCACGCCGTAGGCCAGCGTGTCGTTCAGCGTCACCTCGGCCACGGTGGCCTCGATGGCCACCTGCAATTGCGGCTGGTCGAGCTGCATCAGGGTGCGCTCGATGATGCGGTAATTCTCCTGGCTGGCGAAGATCAGCAGCGAGTTGTTGACGGCGTCCGCGGTGATGCGGATGCCGGGCAGCAGTGCGCCGCCTCCACCGCCGCTCCCGCCGGAGCCGCCCAGCGGCGCGCCCTCGCTGTCGACGGCGGCGGCCTTGCCGCTCGTCCCGCCGGTGTCCTGCTTGGGCGGGGACTGGCCCAGCCGCTGCTGCACCGTGAGACCCGATCCGGACCCCGATCCATTGCCGTCCGACCCGCCGCCGGACGAGACCGAGGCGCCGGAGCCGGGCGCGATCTGGCTCGCGGCCTGATCGAGGCCGCTGGACGATCCGCCCGAGAACAGGTCGTTGAGCACCTTCGCCATCTGCTTGGCATCGCCATAGCGCAGGCGATAGACGCGCACCCCCGCCGTGGTGTCGGAGCGGTCGAGGCGGCCGATCCAGGTGGCGGCGGTCTGCAGCAGCTCCGGCTTTTTCGCCACCACCATGATGGCGTTGAGCCGGGTGATGGCCTGGAACTTCACCATCTTGTGGCTGAGCCCGCTGTCGCCCGCGTCCATCACGCTTTCCAGCTCGGCGATCAGCGGCTCGGGCGCGCTGTTGCGGACCGGATAGATGCCCACCGACTGGCCGCGCATCCAGTCGGCGTCGAACGAGAGCACGGTGTTGATGGCCGATTGCCGCTCCGCCCCGGTGCCCTGGATGATGAGCAGGTTGCGGCCGGGATCGGCGCGCACCGCGCCGGCCCTGGTGGCGAAGCTGTCGAGCAGCGGCATCAGCGCCTCGGCCGAGACATAGCGCAGCGGTACCACGGAGAGGCCGTAGCCCGGCTCCGGCCGCGAGGTGCCCACGTCGGCATTGCCGCCGCCCGCCGCCTCGGTGAGGGGCACGAGGCGATAGCCGGAGGCCTCGCGCACCATGGCCACGTTGTTGGTCTTCAGCGCGGTTTCGAGCACGTAGAGCAGCTCGGTCTTCGGCACCGGCCGGGCCGATGCGAGGGTGACCGTGCCCTGCACCCGCGGGTCGATGACGTAGCCCACGCCGAGGATGTCGCCCAGCACCACCTTGGCGACGCTGGTGACCGGGGTGTTGTCGAAGTTGAGGTCATAGCCGTCGGCGCCGCCGCTCACGCCGCCCCGCCCGGCCACCCCCACCTCGGAGCGGTCGGAGACCGGCGCTGCGGTGCTTGAGCCGAAATATTCGATGGCCTTGCGGTCGTCGGGAATATCCTGCGGGCCGGGGACGGGCCTGGTCTCGCGCGGCAGGAGGTCGATGGCGCGGACCTGGTCCATCACGCTCGGCGGCTTGACGTCGTCGGGCACCAGCGAGCACGCGGCCAGTGCCGTGGCGATGAGGATCGCGCACGTCAACAGCAGAGTGCCCGGTCGGGAGCCGAACCGGTTTGGCCGATCTTTCCGCACTTCCACCCGATGCCTCGATAGAACCAAGCTGCCGTTCGAGGTGGACGGCCCCGATCTCCGGACGAACGACACCTAGTATCGATGCCGTATGACAGAAATATTAGGGGCACCCGAAGTTGCGGAACGACTGGCCTTGCACGGGGTGCGGGACGGGACTGTTGCGGGACTGTCACGAAGTTGCCGCGAAACCTTCATGGGGCGACACGATGATGCGCCCGCCGGCGAGAGCGCGATCGGGCGGCAGGGCTGCGCCGCGTTCGACCGGGGTCCACCGAGGGACACCCGCGCGGGCTTTGGTCAAGCCCTGCCCGGCGGCATGAATCAAGGTGAGGCGCGACGGGTGAGCCAGGGCGAGCCAAGACGGGGCGGCGCGCCGTTCGGGCGACGGGGACGGGGATGACGGCCGACGGCGCGGGCGAATTCGTCGGCGATTTCATGGGCTATCTGGCGCGATGCGGGCTGCTGCGGCCGGGCGACGCCGTGCCGGTGCGTCTGGATGAGGTGGCCCCCGCCAGCGCGCACTCTCCCGCGCAGGCCGGGTCGGAGGGCACAAAGGCCCTGCGCAAGCTATGGGAATCCACCGAGCTAGCGGCCGGCGATTTCGCCGATGCGGTGGCCGCCTTCTATCACCTGCCGCGGGTAAGCCTGCCCGAGTTGATGGCGGCATCTGCGCTGGTGTCGCACTTCTCGCCGCGGTTCCTGCGCGAGATGACGGCGCTGCCCTATCGCGGCGCCGATGGCGCAGCCCGCCTCGCCGTGGGCGATCCCACCGACGGAGCGGTGCGCCGCGCCGCCGAGATCGCCTTGGGCGAAAAGGTGGCGCTTGTGGTCGCCTCCTTCGAGGACATCGCCACCGTGCTCACCGAGCGGCTCGGTGGGGATGAGGCGCCGGCGGCGGGGATCACGGAGGCCGGCAGCGCGCGGGCCGACGACGATATCGACAGCCTGCGCGATCTCGCCAGCGGCGCGCCGGTGGTGCGCGCGGTCAACGACCTGCTGGAAAAGGCCATGGAGCTGCGCGCCAGCGACATCCATATCGGCCCGTTCCGGGGCACCATCGAGGTGCGCATGCGCATCGACGGCCTGCTGCGGGTGGTGCCCGCGCCCGCCGACGTGCTGCCGCAGGCGGTGATCTCGCGCATCAAGATCCTCGCCGGCCTCGACATCGCCGAGCGCCGCCTGCCGCAGGACGGTGCGGCGCGCCTCAAGCTCGGGCGCTCGGAGATCGACGTGCGCGTGGCACTCATGCCCACCCAGCACGGCGAGGCGGCGGTGATCCGCCTCTTGCCGCGCGACCGGGGCCTGTTGAACATGGACAAGCTCGGCCTGTCGCCGGGCGATGCGGAAATCCTCAAGCGGCTGCTGGCGCTGCCCCACGGCATGGTGGTGGTCACCGGCCCCACGGGATCGGGCAAGACCACCACGCTCGCCACCATCCTCTCCATCCTGAACGAGCCGACGCGCAAGATCCTCACCATCGAGGACCCGGTGGAATACGAGATCAAGGGCGTCTACCAGTCGCAGGTGAAGCCCTCCATCGGCCTCACCTTCGCCGCTGCCCTGCGCTCGTTCCTGCGCCACGACCCGGACGTGATCATGGTGGGCGAGGTGCGCGATCCGGAGACGGCGCACATCGCGGTTCATGCGGCGCTCACCGGCCATCTGGTGCTCACCACCCTCCACACCGACACGGCGGCGGCCTCGGTGCCGCGCCTGCTGGACCTGGGGGTGGAGGGCTTCCTGCTGAAATCCACCTTGCGGGCGGTGATCGCCCAGCGGCTGGTGCGCCAGCTCTGCGACCGCTGCAAGCGCCCGCGCACCCTCACGGCGATGGACGTGGCCGATGACCCGCGCTTCTCGGCGCTGGGCTTTGCGGCCGGGGAGACCGTCTACGAGCCCAAGGGCTGCGAGCGCTGCGGCGGGGCGGGCTATCGCGGGCGGGTGGGGGTGTTCGAGATCCTGACC
>NZ_JAIVFO010000139.1 GCF_029991245.1 Xanthobacter autotrophicus | reverse complement strand
GGTGGGAGTCCACCCGCACTTCCAGCGTTACGTCCGTCTCGGGGACGGCCTCGGCGATGGTGGGGCGGGCGCGCCGGTCCACGAAGCCGGACGGCATGTGGAACAGCAGGTCGAGGACGCGCGGCATCTCCCGCCCCAGCAGCCGGCCATAGGGCCGCGCCAGCTTGGGGCCGATGCCGGGCAGGCTGGTGAGCGGCGCGAACAGAGGGAGGAGGGCATCCGGGCGCATGGCGGCGGAAGGTGTCCTCTTCGCCGGCGCGGCGCAAGCGGCTCCTGCTCTGCTTCAACTGGAGGTCACAGGCGATCTCCTATATCTATCAACATTCAACCCACAGCGATGAGTGTCCCGCATGAGCACCGGCGAGAGCGAAGGCGAACAGGCGGAACGCATGGCCTTCATCCTCGGCCTGCGGCAGCGGGGGATTCGCGACGTGGGCGTGCTGCGCGCCATGGAGCTGGTGCCGCGGCCCCTGTTCGTGGACCCCGCCTTGCGCCGGCACGCCTATGACGACGTGGCCCTGCCCATCGCCTGCGGCCAGACCATGTCCCAGCCCAGCCTCGTCGCCGCCATGACCGAGGCCCTGTCGCTGACCGCCGACCATTCGGTGCTGGAGGTGGGGACGGGATCAGGCTACCACGCCGCCGTGCTCTCCCACCTCGCCGCGCGGGTGGTGACGGTGGACCGCTACCGGTCGCTGGTGGCGGAGGCGCAGGCGCGCTTCGAGGTGCTGGGCCTGCGCAACGTCACTGCCTATGTGGGCGACGGCACCCAGGGCATGCCAGCGCGCGCCCCCTTCGACCGCATCCTGGTGACGGCGGCGGCGCCCGACATTCCCTTGCCGCTGATCGACCAGCTCAAGTTCGGCGGCGTCATCGTGATGCCATTGGGCGCGCCGGAAGAGATCCAGACCCTGGTGCGCTACGTGAAGGAGCAGTCCGGTCGCACCCGCACCGAGCTGATGAAGGTGCGTTTCGTGCCACTCATTCCGGGCGCCGCGGCCACACTTTGACACAAAGCGCCATGGCGCGGCCCCATTGGTCCCGTCCTAAGTGGTGGTGCGGTTGCCGCCCGGGGTCCGGTCGGCTATCGAACCTTTACGTTTCGTTGCGGGGGATGAATAACGTGGCGGTGGTCGTGTCGCGCCGAGTGTGGCGGGTTCTGGCGTGCGCGGTCCTGCTCGGCGCCCTTGTGGGCTGCGGGGGCCGGCCGGCCGGCGTGCTCATCCCGGTGCCGGGCGACGTGCCGGGCACGTCCCGCGTCAACATGGTGGTCGCGACCGTCCGCGAACGCGCCGACGGGCCGGACATCTTCAACGGCGAGCGCGCGCGCAAGTCGAGCTTCGCCGAGGTCACCGTCTCCATCCCGCCGGCCCGCAAGGAAGGCGACGTGCAGTGGCCGCGGTCGGTTCCCGGCAACCCGGCCACCGACTTCGTCACCACCCAGCTTGACGAGCTGACCCAGGAGCAGGCCACCACGTGGTTCAACGCGCGCATCCGCCGCACGCCGAACCGGCAGGCGCTGGTATTTGTCCACGGCTTCAACCAGCGCTTCGATGACGCGGTCTTCCGCTTCGCCCAGATCGTCCACGATTCCAACGCCCCGGTGACGCCGGTGCTGTTCACCTGGCCGTCGCGCGGCAGTCTGCTTGCCTATGGCTACGACCGGGAGAGCACCTCGGTCTCGCGCGATGCCCTCGAACGGCTGCTCACCTTCATGGCGAAGGACCCCAACGTGGGCGAGATTTCCATCCTCGCCCACTCCATGGGCAATGTGGTGACGCTGGAAGCGCTGCGGCAGATGGCGATCCGCAACGGCCGCATCCTGCCCAAGATCAAATATGTGATGCTCGCCGCCCCCGACGTGGACGTGGACGTGTTCGCCGCCTTCTTCAACGAGATCGGACCCAACCGGCCCGCCTTCACCTTGTTTGTCTCGCAGGACGACAAGGCGCTGGCGGTCTCCAAGCGGGTGTGGGGCGACGTGCCGCGCGTGGGCGCGGTCAATCCGGAGCTGGAGCCCTATCGCTCCGAGTTCGAGCGCAACAACATCAACGTCATCGACCTCACCAAGCTGAAGACCGACGACGCCCTCGCCCATGGCAAGTTCGCCGCCAGCCCCGAGGTGGTGCAGGCCATCGGCGCCCGCCTTGCCGAGGGCCAGGCCATGACGGATTCCCGCGTGGGCGTGGGCGAACACATCATCCAGATGACCTCGGGCGCCGCCTCCACCGTGGGCACGGCCGCGGGGCTCGTCATCGCGGCGCCGGTTGCGGTGCTGGATGAGAACACCCGCAACCAGTACGGCCAGCATGTGAAACAGCTCGGCCATTCCGTGACCGACACCGCCGCCAGCGGCACCCACGCGGTGACCGCCCCGGCCGCGCGCTGATCGGGCGTTGTGCAGGAGCCGGTGGGCGCAGGCCGGCCGGTGTTGCTTCGGGGCAACGGGTAAGATGAAACGTCGGCGGCCATCCGCCGGGGCGGGCCGACTTAAGCCGCCGTTTACGCCTGGGACCCTTAACTGCCGCATGTATTTCGTTGCGTGCGAGTTCGGTCACATGCGTATTTCCAGCGAGACTCACGGGCGTAATGTCTTCGCGCGACTGGCGCTGATCGGGCTTGTGTCCGGTACGGTTGCCGGGTGCAGTTCGGACTCGACCCGGTTCCTGACGGATGGCTTCACGGCCCCGCCCCAGCAGCAGGCGACTGCCGGCTACGGCGGCGGCTATCAGGGCCAGCAAGGGGGCGGGCAAGGCGGCGGTGATGTCACCGGCTCCCTCGGCGCCGCGCCGTCGGGCCGCGTGGATGCCGTCGCGCTGCCCCCGCCCGGTCAGGGCGGGACAGGCATCCAGCCTTCCTCCTATGCCTCCTCCGGCGCGACCCAGCCGCTCTATGGCGCGGCGGGTTATGGCGCCGCTGCGCCGGTGACCGCCTCGGCCCGCCCGGCGGTGCCGGGAACCCATGTGGTGGTGGGTGGCGAAACGCTGGCCTCCGTTGCCCGCATGTATGGCGTCACCCCGGCGGCGCTCGGCGCGGCCAACAATATCGCTCCGGGCCATACGGTGCGGACGGGCCAGACGCTGGTCATCCCCCCCGGCGGCAACGGTGCCTCCCAGGCCCATGCCGCCCAGGCCGCAGCCCAGCCGGCGTTGGCCGCGAAGCCGCCGCAGGTGGCGGCCGCGCCCCAGACCCTGACCGTGCCGGGCAAACCGGCCAGCCAGCCGGCGACCGTCGCCGCCAAGCCGCTGACCACCGCCCCGGTCCTGTCCCAGAACCTGACGCCGCCTCCGGCGGCGGCTGCAGCCGCCAAGCCTGCGCCCGCGCCCAAGCTCGCGGCGGCCCCGACGCAGGCGGTGGCCAAGTCGGCGGCGCCGGAGCCCAAGGTGGAAACCGCCGCCAAGGTCTCGCCCGTCGCCGATGCCGACGATGCGCCCCGCGCCTCCGGCTCCGGTCCCCAGTTCCGCGCCCCGGTGCGCGGCCGCGTCATCGCCTCCTTCGGCCCCAAGCCGGGTGGCGCCCACAATGACGGCGTGAACTTCGCCGTGCCCGAAGGCACCGGCGTGCGCTCGGCCGAAGATGGCACGGTGGCCTATGCCGGCAACGAACTGAAGGGCTACGGCAACCTGGTGCTGGTGAAGCATGCGGACGGCTACGTCACCGCCTATGCCCACAACAGCGAGCTGAACGTGAAGCGCGGCGACACCGTGCGGCGCGGCCAGATCATCGCCAAGGCGGGCCAGAGCGGCAACGTCACCTCGCCGCAACTGCACTTCGAGATCCGCAAGGGCTCCACCGCCGTGGACCCGAGCCGCTATGTGGCCGGCCTCTGAGCGGGCCTGAGTTTCCCCTGACGACGGCCGGGCTTGCCCGGCCGTTTTCATGTCCGGTGTCCGGTTCCCGGCATGGACGGACGGGGAGGGGCGTGGTGCCGGCGCGCCTTCCCGAGCTTGACGGCGCTTCCCCCCGCTTATAGGCCCAGCATATGACCTCCCGCGCCTTCATCGCCGGCTGCGCCGGTCCGCACCTGACCAAAGACGAGCGCGCCTTCTTCGCGGATGCCGCGCCGTGGGGCTTCATCCTGTTCGCGCGCAACGTAGAGACGCCGGACCAGGTCCGCGCCCTCGTTGCGGATTTGCGGGCGGCGGTGGGCTGGCAGTCGCCGGTGCTGATCGACCAGGAAGGCGGGCGCGTGCAGCGCCTGAGGCCGCCCCATTGGCCGGAATACCCGCCCGCCGAGCCGTTCGGCGCGCTCTACCTGAACAACCCCGCGGCGGCGCTGGAGGCGGTGCGGCTCAATTCCCGCGCCATCGCCGCCGACCTCTACGCCCTCGGCATCGACGTGGACTGCCTGCCCTGCGCCGACCTGCGCCATCCCGACGGCCACGGCATCATCGGCAACCGGGCCTATGGCACCGCGCCGGAGCCGGTGGCGGCGCTCGCCCGCGCTGCGGCGGTGGGATTGCTGGAAGGCGGCGTGCTGCCGGTGCTCAAGCACATTCCCGGCCATGGCCGCGCCCCGGCCGACAGCCACGAGCGGCTGCCGGTGGTCACCGCCCCCCGCGCCGAGCTGGAGGCGGCGGACTTCGCCGCCTTCCGCCTGCTGGCCGACCTGCCCATCGGCATGACCGCCCACGTGGTCTACGCCGACATCGACCCGGAGCGACCAGCCACCACCTCGCCGAAGGTGATGGAGGAGGTGATCCGGGGCAGCATCGGATTTACCGGCCTGCTCATGAGCGACGACCTCTCCATGGGCGCATTGGCCGGCGACATGGCGACCCGTGGCCGCGATGCGCTTTCCGCCGGCTGCGACCTGCTCCTCCACTGCAACGGACGCCTGGACGAGATGACCATCGTGGCCGGCGTGTCGCCGCAGCTCTCCGGTGTGGCGCAGGAGCGGGCGGACCGTGCCCTGGCTTTGCGCCAGACCCCGGCCGAGGTGGACGTGGCGGCGCTGCGCGAAGCGGTAGCTGCGCACATCCGGCAGGTCGCCTGACCATGGCGGGCGAGGCCGCACCGGACCCCTTCGAGGCTGGCGCCGACCGCGTCGAGCCCGGGTCCGGCGAGGCCTTCATGGTGGATGTGGACGGCTTCGAGGGTCCCCTGGACCTTTTGCTCGCCCTCGCCCGCACCCAGAAGGTGGATCTCACCCGCATCTCCATCCTGGCGCTGGCGGACCAGTATCTCACCTTCATCGAAGAAGCCCGGCGCGGCCGGCTGGAGCTCGCCGCTGACTATCTGGTCATGGCGGCCTGGCTGGCTTACCTCAAATCCCGCCTGCTGCTGCCCGCCCCCCCCCAGGGGGATGGGCCGAGCGCGGAGGAACTGGCCGCCGCCTTCACCCGGCGCCTGCGGCACCTGGAGCGCATCCGCAGGGCGGCGCAGGACCTGATGGCGCGGCCCCAGCTCGGCCGTGACACGTTCGCCCGCGCGGTGCCCCCCGCCTCGGGCGAACCGCTTTATACCGTCTGGACCGCCACCCTTTATGATCTCCTGTCGGCCTATGCCCGGCAACGGCAGACCCAGGTTCTGTCGCATGTGACGCTCAAGACCCGCGCGGTCTGGTCGCTGGCGGAAGCGCGGGCGCGGCTGGAACGGCTGCTGGGCGCGGACGCGGTGGGCGAATGGATGCGGCTCGACCGATTCCTGCTAGATTACATGGCCGAGCCCGAGCAGCGGGCGACCGCGCTCGCGTCGAGCTTTTCGGCCAGCCTCGAGATGGTGCGCGAAGGCATGCTGGACATCCGGCAGGATGCCCCCTTCGCCCCCCTGTGGCTGCGCTCGCGCCCGGCCGAGCCCGTTTTGCCACTTGAGGCGCCGCATCCGGCGCCCGGAGAGGAGACATGACCCGGCCCGCACCGCGCATCGACCTGTTCGACGTGCGTCCGGAGGACGAGCGCGCCTCCGCCTTCGCGCGTGACCTGCGCGTGATCGAGGCCTTGCTCTTCACCTCCTCCGGGCCGGTGGATGCGCGCGCCCTCAAGCCGCATCTCTCCAAGGAGGCCGACCTTGGCGCGCTGATGGAGGCGCTGACAGCCGATTATGCCCGGCGCGGGGTCAACATCCTGAAGGTCGCCGGTGGCTGGATGCTGGGCACCGCGCCGGACCTCGCCCGCGTGGTGGCCGGCCCGGTGCCCGATGCGCGCAAGCTGTCGCGCGCCGCCATCGAGGTGCTCGCCATCGTCGCCTATCACCAGCCGGTGACGCGGGCGGAGATCGAGGAAATCCGTGGCGTCTCCACCTCCAAGGGCACGCTGGACGTGTTGCTGGAGACGGGATGGGTGCGCCTGCGCGGCCGCCGCAAGGCCCCCGGCCGCCCGGTGACCTACGGCACCACGCCGGCCTTCCTGGTCCAGTTCGGCCTCGACGCGGTGCAGGACCTGCCGGGGCTCGACGAGATGAAGGGCGCCGGCCTCATCGACGGCCGCCTGCCGGCGGGCTTCGCCATGCCGCTGCCCTCCGATGACCCTTCCCTGAGGGAGGACGAGGAGGCGCTGGAGCCCGACGCCCTCGACTTCACCCTTTCCCCACCCCCGGACGAGGACGATTCGGACACGCCCGACGAGGCCTGAGAGGAAGAGTTCCGGTGCTGATCGACGACATCGTGGAGACCAATTCCGTGCGCAGCCGCACGCCTGCCGCCATCGCCAAGGGCCTCGCCTTCGATGCCGTGGAACTCGCCTATGGCGGCGTGCCCGCCGTGAAGGGCGTGAGCCTTGCCGTGAAGCCGGGGGAGGTGCTGTGCCTGCTCGGCCAGTCGGGCTGCGGCAAGACCTCGCTGCTGCGCCTCGCCGCCGGCATCGAGCGGCCGGACCGGGGCCGCATCCTCATCGACGGCGAGCCGGTGGCCGGGCAGGGCGCCTTCGTGCCGCCGGAGCGCCGGGGCGTGGGGCTGGTGTTCCAGGACTATGCGCTGTTCCCCCACCTCACCAATCTGGAAAACGTGCTGTTCGGCCTCGGCGGGCTGAAGCGGGCCGAGGCCGAGCGGGAGGCGCGGCTGGCGCTGGCCCGCGTCGACCTCGCCGATCTCGCCGACGCCTATCCCCACGAACTCTCCGGCGGCCAGCAGCAGCGCATCGCGCTCGCCCGCGCCATGGCGCCGCGTCCCGGCATCCTTCTGCTCGACGAGCCGTTCTCCGGCCTCGACAAGCGGCTGCGGGACCAGGTCCGCGCCGACACGCTGGCGGTGCTGCGCGACGCCAGGGCCACCGCCATCATCGTCACCCACGATCCGGAAGAGGCCATGCGGCTCGCCGACCGCATCGCGCTGCTGCGCAAGGGCGAGCTGGTGCAGCTCGGCCCGCCGGCGGAGCTGTACCGGCGGCCGGCGGACCTCGGCGTCGCCCGCTTCTTCTGCGAGCTGAACGAGATGGAGGCGGTGGCGCTGGACGGGCAGGTGGATACCCCGCTGGGCCGCTTCGCGGCCCCCGCGGGACTGCGCGAGGGCGCGGTGGTGGTGGCGGTGCGCCCGCAGGGCATCGCGCTCGCGCCCGCCGGCGTCGGCATCGCCGGCCGGGTGGTGGAGCGGCGCTTTCTTGGCGAACTCGATCTCGTGGAAGTGATCGTGGACGGCCTGGAGCGCCCGCTCCTGATCCGCCTGCGGGATGCAGGCGCCGCGCGCAAGGGCGACGAGGTGGGGCTTGTGGTCGACCCCGCCGATGTCCTTGTTTTCGCCGCGGGCGGGGCCTAGTGTCCCCGTCCGAGAAAATCCGTGCGCGAAAATCGCGCGAGGCGCGCCGCGGCGCAAAAAGCTTCCTTGGAGGACGTTAAATGGGTTCGCTGAGCATCTGGCACTGGATCGTGGTGCTGGCCGTGGTGCTCCTCCTGTTCGGTCGTGGCAAGATCTCCGATCTCATGGGCGACGTGGCGAAGGGCATCAAGTCCTTCAAGAAGGGCCTGGCGGAGGACGACGAACCGGCGAAGACCCCGGCCGCCCCGCCCGAGGCGCCGCGCCCCCTCCCGCACCAGACATCGAGCGCCGCCGAGGCCGAGAAGAAGCCCGTCTAACGACGGGCTCCCTTTAACCCTTGAGGAGGGCGGCGGCGGGTCCGCCGGGTTCAGGCGCTCATGTTCGAAATCGGCTGGTCCGAGCTGATGCTGATCGGCATTGTCGCGCTGATCGTCATCGGCCCCAAAGAGTTGCCTTCGGTGCTGCGCACCGTCGGCCGCACCATCACCAAGGTGCGCCGCATGGCAGGCGAATTCCAGGGCCAGTTCCAGGAGGCCCTGCGGGAGGCCGACCTTGCGGACATGCGCAAGGAAATCTCCGACGTCACCGAGAGCGCCCGCTCGACCCTGGCGACCTCCGAGATGTTCGACCCGCTGCGCTCCATCCGCGAGGAAATCCGCACCACGGTGGAGGGCGGCAATCCGCCGGCCAAAACCCCCGAGATTCCGGCCCCCGAGGCCCCGGCCGTAGCCGCCGCTTCGGCGCCGCTGGAGCTGCCTGCCGCTCCCCCCGAGGCGGCGCCTGATGCCGTGCCCGATCCCATGGCGGCGATCCGCGACGAAATCCGCCGGATGGTGGAGGCGGGATCTCCGCCCGCTGGCCCCCTTGCCGCCGAACCCGTTTCCGCCCCCGCCGCCGGTGAGACCAAGAGCGCGTCATGAGCGACGAGGACGAAATCGACGCCTCCAAGGCCCCGCTCATCGAGCATCTGATCGAACTGCGCTCGCGGCTCATCAAGTCGCTGATCGCGTTCCTGATCGCCTTCTTCGTCTGCTTCATGTTCGCCAAGCAGATCTACAACATCCTGTTGTGGCCCTATGAGTTTGCCTCCGGCTTTGCGCCGGGCATCAAGCTCATCTACACGGCGCCGCAGGAATTCCTGTTCACCCAGATCAAGCTCGGTATGTTCGGGGCGGCGTTCATCTCGTTCCCGGTGGTGGCGACGCAGGTCTACATGTTCGTGGCGCCGGGCCTCTACAAGCACGAGAAGAACGCGTTCCGGCCCTATCTGGTGGCGACCCCCATCTGCTTCCTCATTGGCGCTGCGTTCGTCTATTTCGTCGCCATGCCGCTGGCCATGACCTACTTCCTGGGCATGCAGCAGACCGGCGGCGACGGGAAGGCGGAAATCTCGCTGCTGCCGCGCGTGTCGGAATATCTGTCCCTCATCACCACGCTCATCCTCGCCTTCGGCATCTGCTTCCAGCTTCCGGT
The DNA here is from genome assembly GCF_029991245.1 of Xanthobacter autotrophicus. Taxonomy (GTDB): domain Bacteria; phylum Pseudomonadota; class Alphaproteobacteria; order Rhizobiales; family Xanthobacteraceae; genus Xanthobacter; species Xanthobacter autotrophicus_C. The sequence goes on along the minus strand of NZ_JAIVFO010000139.1, from coordinate 2,829 downwards.
GATCCTGACCCTGCTCGGGCAGATCGGGGTGGTGACGCAGGACATGCTGAAAAAGGCCCGCCGCTACGCCATCGTCGGCGTATTCATCGCGGCGGCCGTGCTGACCCCGCCGGACGTGATCAGCCAGCTCTCCCTTGCCCTGCCGACGCTGCTTCTCTACGAGGTGTCCGTCTATCTGGTGGGCATCGTCGAGAGGCGGCGGCTGGCGGCAGAGGCGGCGCGGGACGCGGCCGACGCCGCCGCAAGCTGAACGCGGCGACGGGGTCTTTCCGGAGTTTTGAAATTTTTGGGCGCGCGGTGGTTCTCCCCGATGCGTCATGGCCGGGCGTGTCCCGGCCATCCACGCGGATGGGCCGGGAGCCCTCCTGGGCTTTGGTGGCCTCGGCCCGACGTGGATGCCCGGCACAAGGCCGGGCATGACGGTGGAGCGGGTGGTCCTGCGCTGCGCCCATGCGGCGGAGCCTTGCCATGCACGACATCAAATGGATCCGGGACGAGCCGGAAGGGCTTATCAACGCGCTGGTGCGGCGCGGTGGCGGGTCCGACGAGGCGCGGCGGGATGCTGAGGCGCTGGTGGCAAAGCTGCGCGGCCTGGACGAACAGCGCCGCGCCACCCTGACCCAGCTGGAAGCCCTGCTCGCCCGCCGCAATGCCGCCTCCAAGGAGATCGGCCAGGCCAAGTCCAAGAAGGACGAGGGCACCGCCGCCGCTCTCATGGCCGAGGTGGCCGAGCTGAAGGAGAAGGTGCCGGCGCTGGAGGCCGAGTCCAAGCGCCTCGAGGCGGAGCTGAACGGCGAACTCGCCGCCATCCCCAACGCCCCGCTCGCCGAGGTGCCGCAGGGCGCGGACGAGCACGACAATGTAGAAAAGAGCCGCTTCGGCGCGGCGCGCTCCTATGCCTTCACCCCGAAGCAGCATTTCGAGGTGGGTGAAGCCCTCGGCCAGATGGATTTCGAGACCGCCGCCAAGCTCTCCGGCGCCCGCTTCGTGGTGAACAAGGGGCCGCTCGCCCGGCTGGAGCGCGCGCTGGGGCAGTTCTTCCTGGACGTGCACACCGGCGAGCATGGCTACATCGAAGTGAACCCGCCGCTTCTGGTGCGGGATGATGCGATGTTTGGGACCGCGCAACTGCCGAAGTTCCGGGAAGATCAGTTTTGGGCAACACGCTGGCTTGACAATCAAGAAATCATGGCAGTAGCGCTTCGCGGAGATGATGAGCGCCTCGAAACGGCGCTTGCTAAAGAAACGTTGGCATCTGAAGGCCTCTGGCTCATCCCCACCGCTGAAGTCCCCCTGACCAACCTCGTCCGCGAGTCCATCCTCTCCGAGGAAGAACTCCCCCTGCGCCTCACCGCCTGCACGCCCTGCTTCCGGGCCGAGGCCGGTGCGGCGGGGCGTGATACAAGGGGGATGATCCGCCAGCACCAGTTCACCAAGGTGGAGCTGGTCTCCATCACCACGCCGGAGAAGTCGGCCGAGGAGCACGAGCGCATGCTCGCCTGCGCCGAGGCGGTGCTGAAGAAGCTGGACCTGCACTATCGCGTGGTCACGCTCTGCACCGGCGACATGGGCTTCGCCTCGCAGAAGACCTACGACATCGAGGTGTGGCTGCCGGGGCAGGGGGCGTTCCGCGAAATCTCCTCCTGCTCGGTGTGCGGCGATTTCCAGGCCCGGCGCATGAATGCCCGTTATCGGCCCGCCGAAGGGAAGGGCCCGCGCTTCGTGCATACGCTGAACGGCTCGGGCGTGGCGGTGGGCCGCGCGCTGGTGGCGGTGCTGGAGACCTACCAGCAGGAAAACGGCGCCGTCACAGTCCCGGATGCACTGCTGCCCTATATGGGCGGGCTGAAGACCATCGAGAAGCTGAAGTAGGACATAGGCTCCCTCTCCCCTTGCGGGAGAGGGCTGGGGTGAGGGGTGGCACCGGTGATCGACAGAGAGACCCGGCAAAAGGCCCGTCCCACACCCCTCACCCGTCTCGCGGCCTTGCTGCGAGCCACCCTCTCCCGCAAGGGGAGAGGGGTCACACCTTTGCGGAAAAGGTCCCATGCGCATCCTGGTCACCAATGACGACGGCATCCACGCGGCGGGCCTCGAGGCCTGCGTCCGCATCGCCCGCAGCTTCACCGACGACGTGTGGGTGGTGGCGCCCGAGTTCGACCAGTCCGGCGTCGCCCACTCCCTGTCGCTCAGCGATCCCCTGCGCCTGCGGCAGGTGGAGGAGCGCCGCTTCGCGGTGAAGGGCACGCCCACGGACTGCGTGATCATGGCGGTGCGGCACATCCTCGCCGACAATCCGCCGGACCTGGTGCTCTCCGGCGTCAACCGGGGCCAGAACATCGCCGAGGACGTGAGCTATTCCGGCACCGTGGCCGGGGCCATCGAGGGCACCATCCTCGGCATCCCCTCCATCGCTTTGTCGCAGGCGTTCGGCATCAAGACCCGCGAAAATCCCAACTACATCACCGCCGAGACCCACGCCCCCAAGATCATCCGCACCCTCTTGGGCGAGGGCATTCCCCCCGGCATCGTGATGAACGTGAATTTCCCCGACCGCGCGCCGGACGAGATCGCCGGCATCGCCGCCACCTTCCAGGGCAAGCGCGACCAGCGCCTCATGCGCATCGACGAGCGCCGCGACGGGCGCGGCCATTCCTATTACTGGATCGCCTTCGAGCGCCGCATCTTCGAGACCTCCCCCGGCTCGGACCTGCGGGCGCTGGACGAAGGCCGCATCTCCGTCACCCCCCTGCGCCTCGACATGACCGACGAGCCGCAGATGACGCGGCTCGCTTTGCTGTTCGACACCAAGTAGGGGCGGGGCAGGGG
>NZ_JAIVFO010000138.1 GCF_029991245.1 Xanthobacter autotrophicus | reverse complement strand
ACCCTGCCCTCCCCCGCAAGCGGGAGAGGGTTCCACGGTGCACCCGGTCGCAGCGGCGGCGGGCGTTCCAACCGGGACACCACCCACCCGCCGCGATCTTTATGAGATTCCTATGCCGCCCCTGCGGCATCCCTCTCGAATCTTGATCCCGTTCGCGCCAGCTTCAGGCCCGTGAGGCGAGCGCTCCGCCAACCGGCGCCGCGCCCTCCCCCGAAACATGAAACGGACCGGAAAGCCAAAGTCATGCTCGACCTTCTGATGCTTGCTCTCGGCCTCGGCTTGTTCGCCGGCGCCATCGGCTACGGCCACCTCTGCGAGCGGCTCTGAGCGAACGATCTTTCGCGCCGAAATCCGGGGCGGCTCTCGCCCCTGGGAGAACTTCCATGGTCTTTGATTATGCGCTCGGCGGCCTCGTGACCGCAGGGCTTCTCTTCTACCTCACCTTCGCGCTCCTCAATCCCGAGCGGTTCTGAGGACATCTTGCCATGACACCCAACGGCCTGATCCAGATCGCCTTGTTCTGCCTCGTCGTGCTTGTGCTGACGCGGCCGCTCGGCGGCTACATGACCCGCGTATTCGCGGGCGAACGCACTTTGCTCTCCCCCGTCTTCGCGCCCGTGGAGAAGCTCGTCTACCGCCTCGGCGGCGTGGATGCGAGCCGGGAACAGCATTGGCTCACCTACACCATCGCCATGCTGCTGTTCCACGTGGGCGGCTTCCTCCTGCTCTACGCCCTCATGCGCGTGCAGGATCTCCTGCCCTTCAATCCGCAGGGCATGGGCGCGGTGGCGCCGGACCTTGCCTTCAACACGTCCATCAGCTTCATCACCAACACCAACTGGCAGAATTACGGTGGTGAAAGCACGATGGGCTACCTCGTGCAGATGCTGGGCCTCACCCACCAGAACTTCCTGTCCGCCGCCACCGGCATCGTGCTGGCCATGGCGCTGATCCGCGGCTTCTCCCGCGCCTCGGCGCAGACGGTGGGCAATTTCTGGGTGGATATCACCCGCTGCACCCTCTACGTGCTGCTGCCCATCTGCGTGGTCTTCACCCTGTTCCTGGTGTGGCAGGGCATCCCGCAGACGCTGGGCCCCTACATCGACGCCACCACCCTGGAAGGCGGCAAGCAGACCCTCGCGCTGGGCCCGGTGGCCTCGCAGGTGGCCATCAAGATGCTCGGCACCAATGGCGGCGGCTTCTTCAATGCCAATGCCGCCCACCCGTTCGAGAACCCCACCGCGCTCTCCAACTTCGTACAGATGGTCGCCATCTTCGCTTTGGGCGCGGCGCTCACCAACGTGTTCGGCCGCATGGTGGGCAACGAGCGGCAGGGCTGGGCGATCCTCGGCGCCATGGGCGTCCTGTTCGTCGCCGGCGTCGGCGTGACCTACTGGGCCGAAGCCTCCGGCACGCCGGCGCTCAATGCCCTGGGCCTGACCGGCGGCAACATGGAAGGCAAGGAGCTGCGCTTCGGCATCGTCGCCTCCGCCTTGTTCGCGGTGGTCACCACGGCGGCGTCCTGCGGCGCGGTGAACGCCATGCACGACAGCTTCACGGCGCTGGGCGGCATGATCCCGCTCATCAACATGGAGCTGGGCGAGATCATCGTCGGCGGCGTGGGTGCCGGCATGTACGGCATGCTGCTGTTCGTGGTGATCACCATGTTCGTGGCCGGCCTCATGGTGGGCCGCACGCCGGAATATGTGGGCAAGAAGATCGAGGCCAAGGAAGTGAAGATGGCCATGCTCGCCATCCTCATCCTGCCCTTGATGATGCTCGGCTGGACCGCGGTGGCGACGGTATCGCCCTCGGCGGTGGCCTCCATCGCCAATCCGGGGCCGCACGGCTTCTCGGAGATCCTCTACGCCTTCACCTCGGCCACCGCCAACAACGGCTCGGCCTTCGGCGGGCTCACGGGGAATACCTTCTTCTACAACCTGACGTTGGCCTCCTCCATGTTCGTCGGCCGCTTCCTCATGATCGTGCCGGCCATGGCGCTGGCCGGCGCGCTGGCGGCGAAGAAGACCGTGCCGGCCTCGGCGGGCACCTTCCCCACCACCGGCGGCCTGTTCGTGGGCCTTCTGGTGGGCGTCATCCTGATCGTGGGCGGGCTCACCTTCTTCCCGGCCCTGTCGCTCGGACCCATCGTCGAGCATCTCGCGGCGGCGGCCGGGCAGAGCTTCGGCGCGGGAGGCTGACATGGAACACCACCCCCCTCCTGCCCGGCCGCGCGCCGGGCGGGAGCCCAAGGCGCGGCGCCTGCCGTTCTCGGCCTCCGAAATCATCCTGATCGTGTCCGTCGCCGCCCTCGTGCTTGCCGCCGCCATCCAGGCCGTCATCGCGCTGGCGCTGAACATCTCAGCCCACTGATTCCTCTTCCCCCGGGAGTGCCTCCATGGCCAGATCCCATTCCGTAAGCCTTCTCGACCCCGCCATCCTCCTGCCCGCCATCGGCGCCTCGTTCCGCAAGCTCGACCCGCGGGCGATGGTGAGAAACCCGGTCATGTTCGTGGTGGAGGTGGTCGCCCTCCTCACCACGGTGCTGTTCGTGCGCGACCTCGTCACCTCCGGCACGGGTCTCGGTTTCTCCTTCCAGATCATCCTGTGGCTGTGGTTCACCGTGCTGTTCGCCAATTTCGCGGAAGCGGTGGCGGAAGGGCGCGGCAAGGCCCAGGCGGAATCGCTCCGCCGCACCCGCACCGAGACCCAGGCCAAGCTGCTCACCGGCGAGGGCAACGCCTTCCGCACCGTGCCCGGCACCTCGCTGAAGGTGGGCGACGTGGTGCTGGTGGAAGCCGGCGACGTCATCCCCTCCGACGGCGAGGTGGTGGAAGGCGTCGCCTCGGTGAACGAGGCCGCCATCACCGGCGAGAGCGCCCCGGTGATCCGCGAATCCGGCGGCGACCGCTCGGCCGTCACCGGCGGCACCACGGTGGTCTCCGATCATCTCAAGGTGCGCATCACGGCGGCGGCGGGCGCCACCTTCCTCGACCGCATGATCGCGCTGGTGGAAGGCGCCGAGCGGCAGAAGACGCCCAACGAGATCGCCCTCAACATCCTGCTCGCGGGTATGACGCTGATCTTCATCTTCGCGACGGCGTCGATCCCGAGCTTTGCCTCCTATGCGGGGGGCTCCATCTCCGTGGTGGTGCTGGTGGCGCTGTTCGTCACCCTCATTCCCACCACCATCGGCGCGCTGCTCTCGGCCATCGGCATCGCCGGCATGGACCGGCTGGTGCGCTTCAACGTGCTCGCCATGTCGGGCCGCGCGGTGGAAGCGGCCGGCGACGTGGACACCCTGCTGCTCGACAAGACCGGCACCATCACGCTGGGCAACCGGCAGGCCTCGGCCTTCCGCCCGGTGCGCGGGGTGAGCGAGCAGGACCTGGCGGACGCCGCCCAGCTCGCCTCCCTCGCCGACGAGACCCCGGAAGGCCGCTCCATCGTGGTGCTGGCCAAGGAGAAATACGCCATCCGCGGCCGCGACATGGCGAGCCTCCACGCCCATTTCGTCCCCTTCACCGCGCAGACCCGCATGAGCGGCGTGGACGTGGACGGCTCGTCCGTCCGCAAGGGCGCGGTGGATGCCATCCTCGCCTCGGTCCAGGCCGGCACCAGCACCGTCTCCGCCTCCGGCGCGGTGCAGAACGTGCGGACGCTGGTGAGCCAGGAGTCCATCCGCGAGATCAATGCCATCGCCGAGGAGATCGCCAAGTCCGGCGGCACCCCGCTGGCGGTGGCGCGCGACGGGCGGCTGCTCGGCGTCATCCACCTGAAGGACATCGTGAAGGGCGGCATCCGCGAGCGCTTCGCGGAGCTGCGGCGCATGGGCATCCGCACGGTGATGATCACCGGCGACAACCCGCTCACGGCCGCCGCCATCGCCGCCGAGGCGGGGGTGGACGATTTCCTCGCCGAGGCCACCCCCGAGGCGAAGCTTAAGCTGATCCGCGACGAGCAGGCCAAGGGCAAGCTGGTGGCCATGTGCGGCGACGGCACCAACGACGCGCCCGCTCTCGCCCAGGCCGACGTGGGCGTGGCCATGAACACCGGCACGGTGGCCGCCCGCGAGGCCGGCAACATGGTGGACCTCGACAGCGACCCCACCAAGCTCATCGAGATCGTGGAGATCGGCAAGGCGCTGCTGATGACGCGCGGCTCGCTCACCACCTTCTCCATCGCCAACGATGTGGCGAAGTATTTCGCCATCATCCCCGCCATGTTCGTGGCCTTCTACCCGCAGCTCGGCGCGCTGAACGTGATGGGGCTGGCCTCGCCCCAGAGCGCCATCCTGTCGGCCATCATCTTCAATGCGCTCATCATCATCGCCCTCATCCCGCTGGCGCTGAAGGGCGTCGCCTTCCGGCCCATCGGGGCGGCGGCGCTGCTGAAGCGCAACCTGTTGATCTACGGCCTGGGCGGCATCCTCGTGCCGTTCGTTGGCATCAAGGCCATCGACCTTGCGGTCACGGCCCTTCACCTGGTTTGAGGACACATCATCATGCTGAAGGAACTTCGCCCCGCGCTCGTCGTGCTCATCGCGCTGACGGCGCTCACCGGCCTCGCCTACCCCCTTGCCATGACCGGGGCGGCGCAGGCCCTCTTCCCCCGGCAGGCCAACGGCAGCCTCATCACCCGCGAGGGGACCGTGGTCGGCTCGGAGCTGATCGGCCAGAACTTTGCCTCCGAGCGCTATTTCCACGGCCGGCCCTCCGCCACCACCGGCGCCGACCCCGCCGATGCCACCAAGACCGTGGCCACGCCCTACAATGCGGCGAACTCCATGGGCTCCAATCTCGGCCCCACCAATCCGGCCCTCGCCGACCGGGTGAAGGCGGACCTTGACGCCCTCAAGGCCCAGAACCCCCGCGACCCGGTGCCGGTGGACCTCGTCACCACCTCCGGCAGCGGTCTCGACCCCCATATCTCGCCGGAGGCGGCCCTGTTCCAGGTGCCGCAGGTCGCCAAGGCGCGCGGCCTCAGCGAAGGCGTGGTGCGCCGGCTGGTGGAAGAGACCATGGAGGATCGCACCCTCGGCGTTCTCGGCGAGCCGCGCGTGAATGTGCTGGCCCTGAACCTCGCCCTCGACAAGGCGCGCCCGCAGTGACAGACCAGTAGCCAAAGGCTCGTGAGTTTGGCTCACGGGCCTTTGGCCAAGCCCGCGCGGCGCTTGAGCGAACCCGCCCGGCACCGGTCGAAGACCGGGCCGATGGTATAAGCAAAGGGGCTGGGTGGCACACCACCCGGCTCCCGGAGGAGGCCATGTCCGAAGACCGTGCCGCGGACCTGCGGCCTTCGCCCGATGCCCTGCTCGCGGCCGCCGAGCGGGAGACCCGCGGCCGCCTGAAGATCTTTCTCGGGGCAGCGCCCGGCGTGGGCAAGACCTACGAGATGCTTGCCTCCGGCCATGCGCGCCGGAACGAGGGCACGGACGTGGTGATCGGCGTGGTGGAAACCCACGGCCGGCGCGAGACGCTGGCGCTGGTGGCCGGCCTGGAGGTCATTCCGCGCCGGAGCATCCCCTACAAGGGGCGGATCATCGAGGAGATGGACCTCGACGCCATCCTCGCCCGTCGCCCCGCTTTGGTGCTGGTGGACGAGCTGGCCCACACCAACGCCCCCGAAAGCCGCCACGCCAAGCGCTACATGGACGTGGAGGAGCTGCTGGCGGCGGGCATCGATGTCTACACCACGCTCAACATCCAGCATGTGGAGAGCCTCAACGACGTGGTGGCGCAGATCACCCGCGTGCGGGTGCGCGAGACGGTGCCCGACGCCATCATCGACCGCGCCGACGACATCGAGGTCATCGACATCACCCCGGGCGACCTCCTGCAGCGCCTCAAGGAGGGCAAGGTCTACGTGCCCGAGACGGCGCGGCGGGCGGTGGACAACTATTTCTCCCCCGGCAACCTCACCGCCTTGCGCGAGCTGGCCCTGCGCCGCACCGCCGAGCGGGTGGACGAGCAATTGCTCTCCCACATGCGCGCCCACGCCATATCCGGCCCATGGGCGGCGGGCGAGCGGGTGCTGGTCTGCCTCAGCGAGGACCCGCGCAGCGCCGCGCTGGTGCGCTACACCAAGCGCCTCGCCGACCGGCTGCGGGCGCCCTGGGTGGCGCTCTATGTGGAGACCGAGCGCGCGCTGCGGCTCGACACCGCCGAGCGCGACCGCATCGCCGATTTCCTGAGGATGGCGGAGCGCATGGGCGGGGAAGCCGTGACCATCCCCGGCGGCACCCGCATCGCCGACGACGTGCTCGCCCACGCCCGCTCTGCCAACGTGACCCATATCGTCATCGGCAAGTCCGACCGCTCCCGCTGGTTCGAGATCCTCAACGGCTCGGTGGTGCACGAACTGGTGCGCCGCTCCGGCAACATCTCCGTCCACGTCATCGCCGGGGAGAAGGAGACACCGCCGCCCGGCCGCGCCGCAGCGGCCGCGCCCACCGGCCGGCGGGAGACGTGGCCTTATCTCGCCAGCCTTCTCATCGTCGGGCTGGCAACATTGGTGGGCTTCGGCCTGCAGAAGATCCTCGCGCTCCAGAACATCGCGCTGGTGTTCCTCACCGCCGTGCTGGTGAGCGCGGTGCGCCACGGGCTGGCGCCGGCGCTGCTCGCCTCGGTCGCCGGCATGCTGGCGTTCAACTTCTTCTTCATCCCGCCGCTCTACACCTTCACCATCACCGACCCTGAGAACGTGGTCGCCCTGTTCTTCTTCCTGGTGGTGGCCATCATCGCCTCGAACCTCACGGCGCGGGTGCGCGCCCAGGCGCTGGCGGCGCGGGCGCGGGCGAAGACGGCGGAAGACCTCTATCTGTTCTCCAGGAAGCTTGCCGGCGCCGGCACCCTCGACGACCTGCTGTGGGCCACCGCCTTCCAGATCGCCTCCATGCTGAACGTGCGGGTGGTGATCGTGCTGCCGGATGGCGACACCCTGGCGGTGAAGGCGGCCTATCCGCCGGAAGACGCCATCGACGCCGCCGACCTTGCCGCCGCCCGCTGGGCGTTCGAGAACAACCGCTGGGCCGGGCGCGGCGCCGATACCCTGCCGGGGGCAAAGCGCCTGTTCATGCCCATGCAGACCGGGCGCGGCGCGGTGGGGGTCATCGGCATCGACCGCGACAAGGAAGGGCCGCTGCTCACCCCCGAGCAGCGGCGGCTCATGGATGCGCTGGCGGACCAGGCCGCGCTCGCCGTGGAGCGGGTGAATCTGGTGGCGGACGTGGAGAAGGCCAGGCTGGATGCGGCCACCGACCGGCTGCGCACGGCGCTTCTCACCTCCATCTCCCATGACCTGAAGACGCCGCTTGCCTCCATCATGGGCGCGGCCGGCACCCTGCGCAGCTTCTTCTCCGCGCTGACCGAGGAGGCGCGCTCGGACCTGCTCTCCACCGTCGAGGAGGAGGCCGAGCGGCTCAACCGCTTCATCGCCAACCTTTTGGACATGACCCGGCTGGAGTCCGGCGCCATCGTGCCCAATGCCGGCCTGTGCGACGTGAGCGAGGTGGTGGGCAGCGCGCTCAACCGCGCCCAGTCCATCCTGCGGCATCACCGGCTGGAGATCGAGCTCGCCCCGGACCTGCCCATGCTCAACATCGATCCGGTGCTGTTCGAGCAGGCCCTGTTCAATCTCCTCGACAATGCCGCCAAATACGCGCCGGAGGGCTCGCTGGTGCGCATCGAAAGCTGGTCCGACGGCGCCTTCGTCACGCTCGCCGTGTTGGACGAGGGGCCGGGCATCGCCGAGGCGGATCGCGAGCGGGTGTTCGACAAATTCTATCGCGTCCGCAAGGGCGACCAGGTGCGGGCCGGCACCGGCCTCGGCCTCGGCATCAGCCGCGGCTTCCTGGAGGCCATGGGCGGCACCCTCACCGCCGACCCGCGGGCCGACCGGCAGGGCGCCGCCTTCACCATCCGCATGCCGGTGCCGCTGCAGGCCCGTGCGCTGAAGGCGTTGCCATGAAAGACGCACCATGAACGGCGTGAAGCTCCTCGTGGTGGATGACGAGCCGGCCATCCGCAAGCTGCTCCATGCCGGGCTCTCCACCCAGGACTATGATGTGACCAGCGCCGCCACCGCCGCCGAGGCCATGGCCCGCGTGGCCGAGGCGCGACCCGACCTCGTCATCCTGGATCTCGGCCTGCCCGACATGCCCGGCCGCGAGCTGCTGGCCCGCTGGCGTGCCGAGGGCCTGGACATCCCCGTGGTGATCCTGTCGAGCCGCACCGACGAGGCGGGCATCGTCGAGGCGCTGGAGGGCGGGGCCGACGATTATGTGACCAAGCCCTTCGGCATGAACGAACTGATCGCCCGCCTGCGCGTCGCGCTGCGCCATCGCCTGCAGCAGCAGGGGGAAAAGCCCCTGTTCAAGGTGGGCGACCTCTCGGTGGACCTGGTGCGCCGGATCGTCCGGCTGAAGGAGCGGGAGGTGAAGCTCTCGCCCAAGGAATACGACATCCTGCGCCTGATGGTGCAGCACGCCGGACGGGTGCTGACCCACGCCTTCATCCTGCAAAAGGTCTGGGGGCAGGCCTATGACGTGCAGTATCTGCGGGTCTATGTGCGCCAGCTGCGCCAGAAGCTGGAGGACAACGCCGAGCAGCCGCGCTACATCCGCACCGAGACCGGCGTCGGCTACCGCCTGGCGGAGCCGGACTGACCGGCCCGGTGACGGGATCGTGCGGGCGCGGCGCGACGCCGAAGGTGTGGGCGACCGCGAAGGCGGCGTGCGCCCGTCGTGCCCTTCGGAGCGGGGGCACCGGGAGATCCGCCGCGACCGGGCCTTCCGGCGCGATCGCGGCGGTCTTGGTCGACGGCTACCGGCCTAGCCCGCCGCCGCGGAGGACGGGGCGGGAGAACCGATGACCGCAGATCAAGCCTGTGGTCCGGCCGTTGTCCTGATCGCTTCGCCCTGTTGGACGACGCCCCATTGAACCGGCCCAAATCTCTACGCAGAAAATCATCCCCCGGAACGTCGTCGCCCAAAATCACGAGGGATCACGAGGCTGTTCGGCGGCCCGGTGAGCGCTTGGGCCATACGCTCCCGGCACCGGTCAAAGACCGGGATCGCTGGTATCAGGCCGTTGGCGCCGAGGGCCGACTTCACCGCGCATCTTTGGCGCCGGGAGGCTCTTCGGACCATCCGTAAAAGGGGCAATGCGCCATGCCCGTAAGGGCAAATGGAAGTATCAAGATACATTCTGCGCCGCGCCCTGGAGCGGACGCTTGATCAGGACCGAGACGGGAGAAGCGGCGCCGCCCGAAGATGCCGCAGAGCCCGCGCGCTCACCTGTCGTGGTGCCGCCCTTCGCACAAGCGCTGCAGCCGTTCGGCCAGGCGACCAAGCTCGGCGGCGGATTCGGCTCCCAGCTTGGTCATGAGCTGCGCGCGCTGGGCCTTCACGGTGCGCTCCGCGATGCCAAGCTCGTCGGCGATCTGCTTGTTGAGCTTGCCCGCCACCACCAGATCGAACACGTCGCGCTCGCGCGGCGAGAGCAGGGCGAAGCGGGCCAGCAGATCCTGCGCATCGGCGCGTGCGGCACACAGCAGCGCATTGCGTTCGAGCGCGCGATGGACGGCGTCCAGAAGCACCTGCGGTTCCACCGGCTTCATCAGAAAATCCACCGCGCCCGCCTTCATGGCCTCGACGCTGCAGGCGACGTCCGCGTGGGCGGTGAAGAAAATCACGGGCAGCGTCGCGTCTCGATCGCGCAGGGCCCGCTGAAGCTCCAGCCCCGAAGGGCCAGGCATCCTGAGGTCGAGAAGGATGCAGCCGGGCCCCTTGGGCAGCGCCTGGAGCAGGAAATCGCCGGCGGAGGCATAGGCCCGCACCTCCAGCCCGGCGGCGGTCAGCAGCCGGACCACGGCGGTGCGCAGGGAATCGTCGTCGTCCACCACGTGGACCAGCGGTGCCGCACTCATGTTGCCCCGACCCAGACGCTGCCGCCGGGCGCGACCCGGGGGAGCCAGATGGTGAAGACGGCGCCCTCCCCCGGCACGCTCTCGGCCGCGATGGTGCCACCATGGGCTTCGACCAGCGTGCGGGCAATGGACAGGCCGAGGCCGATGCCCTTGCGCTTGGTGGTGAAGAAGGACTCGAACAGCTTCGCCAGATGTTCGGCAGTAATTCCGTGTCCACGATCGCGCACCCGGATGGTCGCGCCGGTCGCCGAGCCTTCGAGCGACAGGGCGACGTTGCGCTGCTCCTCCGGCGTGTCCGCCAGCGCGTCCATGGCGTTCATGATCAGGTTGATCAGCACCTGCTGGAGCTGGATGCGGTCGCCGACCACCGTGATGGTCTCGGCGGCCGCTCGTGCGCTCAGCGCGATGCGCCGGCGGCGGGCCTCGGCGCCCAAAAGGGCGATGACGTCGCTCAGGATCTCATTGAGGTCGAAGGGCTGGCGCTCCACCTCGTGCTTGGCGAGCAGCGCCCGCAGCCGGCGGATGACCTCGCTTGCGCGCAGGTCGTCGCGCCGGATGTCGGCCAGGATGTCCTTGAGGTCGCCGGGCCGGGCCGCGCCGGACTCCAGCATCATTTCCGCCGCCGCCGCATTGCTCAGGATGGCCGCGAGCGGCTGGTTGATCTCGTGGGCGATGGAGCCGGTCAATTCGCCCGCCACCGCCAGCCGGGATGCGTGGGCGAGCTCGAAGCGATACCGGTCCACGCTCGATTGCGCGCTGCGGCGGCGGTTGCGCTCAAGCAGCAGGGCGGTCAGCAGCAGGCTCTGCAGCAGGAAGGCCAGGGCAACCGCCATGGTTTCCCTGCTGTAGGTCTGCCAGAAGCCGGGCGAGCGGAACTGGATGATCGCATCGGCCGGCACCGCCGCCGGATCGATCCCCCAGCGTTCGATCTGCCGCCAGTCCACATGGAGCGCCACCGGCATCACCTGCGGCAGGCGCAGGGCCGAGGGCGCCTGCCCCGCGAGCAGCCGGTTGGCGATGGACCCGCCCTCGCGGCCCATGGCCTCGAAACTGGTCATCCACCCGCCCACGGCGCCGGTGCCGATGAAGGTGACGAAGGGCCCGTAGACCGGTGCGCGTGACGCCTGCGCGATCAGCCGCACCGCTTCCGCCGGCGTGAAGATGCTGCCGGCTCCGTCGCGGAAAAATCCGGGCGTGACCACCACCGCGTCGGTGCCGAGTTCCCCCACCCGCTTCAGCACCTGCGCGGTCGTGCGGCCGGCGAGCATTTCCACGCCCACCCGGCCTTCGAAGCGCCCGGCCGCCCGGCGCAGGTCCTCCTCCCAGTTCCGATCCTGCTCGGACGCGCCGGTGACCAGGACCAGATGCCGGGCCTGCGGATGCCAGTCCAGGGCCTGCCCGATGGTGGCGGCGAAATCCCGATCGAACGGCACGCCCACCACGTCGTCAGGCAGGGGCGGACGGGAGGCGAGGAAGGAGCGGGCAACCCCCACATGGACCACCGGAACATGGGGGAACAGCCCGGCCCGCGTGTTCAGGGCGAAATCGAGCGCCTTGTCGCCGGCGACGATGATGACGCCGGGCGGCCGCGCCGCGTATTTCTCCTTCAGGAACCGGGTGACGGTGGCCACATAGGCGGCCCCGCTGAAACGCGGATAATCGAGGAACTCGGTGCTGATCTCGGTGCTCCGGTCCACCTCTGCCAGCGCGCTGGTGATGCCGCGGTCGCCCAGCACGTTGCCCGGCAGCAGGCGGTTGTTCTCGAACAGAACCAGCACATGGCGCCGGGCGGGCTCGGCGCAGCCGGGGTGCACGGTGCCCAGCAGCAGCAGACAGATCGCCATGCCGCGGCAGGCGATCCAAGCCGTGCCCGACCGCACACGCAGCCCATCCGGACCGACGCCGTTTGCGCGCATGCTGCGATTGCACCTCACCGGCTTCACGCGTGCCCCAAACCCGTGCCCGCGACAGGCCGCTCATGAGGGCCCACCTTGCTGCCGGACGCAAGTGGCGGCGCCGGCGCCCTCCCGATCACCGCCCGGCCGGGCCACAGCGGATCAGACACGATCATCC
>NZ_JAIVFO010000137.1 GCF_029991245.1 Xanthobacter autotrophicus | reverse complement strand
GTGTATACGGGCCGGGGTCGGGGGTGAGGGGGTGGCGGCGCCGGAAAACGCCTGCCGGCCCAGGATCGCAGCATCCCCCTCACCCCGGCCCTCTCCCACGAGGGGAGAGGGGGAACCGGCGTCCGATACCAGCCATGGGTGACTTTGCCAGCGGTCTCGCTTGCGGGAGAGGGAGCAGCCTTCGTTTGAGCGCTCATTCCCATCATGCCGCCCTCCGCTTGGTGTCGCCGTCCTTGCGGGGCGGAGGGGCGCCGAGGTCGATGACGTCGAGCGTGGTCTTGATGCGCTGGCGTGTGCCGTCCTGGAAGGTGATGGTGGTGTCCACGTCGATCACCTTCTCGCCCGCATACATGGCGTCAATGATGGTGCCGTAGCGCTCGTTGATGACGCCGCGGCGCACCTTGCGGGTCCGCGTCAGCTCGCCGTCGTCGGCGTCCAGCTCCTTGTAGAGCAGGAGGAAGCGGCCGATGCGCTGCTTCTCCGGAAGGGTGCGGTTCACCCCCTCCACTTCCTTGCGCAGCAGCGCGATGACTTCGGGCCGGGCGGACAGGTCCGTATAGGTGGTAAACGAGATGCGGTTCTTCTCCGCCCATTTGGAGACGATGGAGAAGCGGATGCAGATCAGCGCGGCAAGGCTGTCGCGCCCATCGCCCAGCACCACGGCCTCGGCCACATAGGGCGAGAACTTCAGCTTGTTCTCGATATATTGCGGCGAGAAGCGATCGCCGTGCGCCGTCTGCGCCATGTCGCGGATGCGGTCGATGACCACGAGGTGGCCGCGCGCGTTGAAGAAGCCGGCATCGCCGGTGCGCATCCAGCCGCCGTCCACGAAGGATTTCGCGGTCTCCTCGTCATTGCGGAAATAGCCGGTGAAGGCATTGCCGTGGCGCGTCACCACCTCGCCAAGGCCGTTGGGATCGGGATCGTCGATGCGGATCTCGACGCCGTCGAAGGGCACGCCCACGGTGTCGAAATCCACGTCTTCCGCCTTGTGCAGCGTATAGGCGCCGAGCAGCTCGGTCTGGCCGTAGAGCTGGCGCATGGGCACGCCCAGCGCGAGGAAGAAGCGGAAGGTGTCCGGCCCCAGCGCCGCGCCGCCGGTGGCGGCGGATTTCAGGTGGGAGAAGCCGAGCCGGTCGCGCAGCGCCCGGAACAGGATGAAGTCCGCCACCGGCGAGCGCCGGCCCTGCTCAAGCGCCTTCAGCCCCAGCTTCATGCCCAGCTCGAACATGCCGCGTTTCAGGGCGGAGGAATCCATCATGCGCGAGCGCACGTCGGCGGCGATCTGCTCCCACACCCGGGGCGCGAACAGCACGAAGGAGGGGCCGATCTCGCGCATGTCGGCCATGAGCGTCTCCTGCTCCTCCACGAAGTTCACCTTCATGCGGGAGATGAGCGCCTGACCGAAGGCGTAGATCTGCTCCATGATCCACGGCATCTGCAGCACGCTGACGTATTCGTCGGTGCTGGTGCGCGGGTCCATCTCCAGATAGGCGCGGCAGTGCCGCAGCAGCGCGCCGCCGGTGAGCATGGCAAGCTTGGGGTGGGAGGTGGTGCCCGAGGTGGTGCACAGGATGGCCACATCCTCGGCCCTGCCCTGCGCCACCAGCCGGTCATAGGCTGAAGGATCGCGCGCCGCCTCCGCCGCGCCGCGCGCTTCAAGGTCCTTCAGGGAGATGAGGCGCGGGTCGTCATATTTGCGGATGCCGCGGGGGTCCGCATAGACGATGTGGCGGACGGTTGGGATCTTCTCATCGAGGGCGAGCAGCTTGTCCACCTGCTCCTCGTCCTCGGCGAACACCACCGCCACGTCCGCATAGGTGACGAGATAGGCCACCTCGTCGCCGAGGGCGTCGCGATAGATGCCGAGGCTCATGCCGCCCAGCGCGTGGGTGGCGATCTCGCCCATCAGCCATTCGGGGCGGTTGTCGCCGAGCAGGCCCACCACGTCGCCGCGGGCAACGCCCAGGGTGGTGAAGCCGAGGGTGATGTTGCGCACCCGCTCGGCCACCTGCGCCCAGGTGTAGGAAATCCAGATGCCGAGGTCCTTCTCGCGCAGCCAGGTGTCGTTGGGATGGGTGCGGGCGTTGAGCGCCAGCAGCTTCGGCATGGTGTCGTGGACGGTGATGTCCGGGTAGGCGGCGGTGATTTCGACCATGGCGGACCTCACGCGGTCAGGGCGGCGGGGGCCGCCTCGTCGAGATCGTCCTCGCCCAGATAGGCCTTGCGCACATGCGGATCGGCCAGCACCTCGGCGGGCTCGCCCTCCACCAGCTTCTTGCCGAAATCCAGCACCATCACGCGGTGGGAAATGTCCATCACCACCCCCATGTCGTGCTCGATCATGATGATGGTCATGCCCCACTCCTCGTTGAGATCCACGATGTAGCGGGCCATGTCCTCCTTCTCCTCCAGGTTCATGCCCGCCATGGGCTCGTCGAGGAGGATGAGCTTGGGCTCCAGCGCCACCGCGCGGGCCAGCTCCACCCGCTTCCTGAGGCCGTAGGAGAGGGTGCCGGCGGCGGCCTTGCGCACATGCTGGATGTCGAGGAAGTCGATCACCTCCTCCACCTTGCGGCGATGCTCCAGCTCTTCCTTCTGCGCCCCGCCGATCCAGTAGAGCGCGCCGCTGAGGAAGTTGTTCTTCAAGAGATGGTGGCGTCCGACCATGATATTGTCGAGCACGCTCATGTGGCTGAACAGCGCGAGGTTCTGGAAGGTGCGGCCGATGCCGATGGCGGCGCGCCGGTTGGGCTTCAGCCGGGTGACATCCTCTCCGTCGAACACCACGCGCCCCGCACTCGGCGTATAGCGCCCGGAGATGCAATTGAGCATGGAGGTCTTGCCGGCGCCGTTCGGCCCGATGATGGAGAACAGCTCGCCAGGGCGCACATGGAAGCTCACGTCGCTCAGTGCCTTGAGGCCGCCGAAGCGAAGCGAGATGTTCTCGATACTCAAGAGGGCAGCCGTGCCCGGATCAGCCCCAGCCGAAGCTGCGGGTAGCGACATATTCCCCTCCCTCATTCCCGTACACGGGGCGGCTTCTCTGAGCCATCGTCTCATATTATGAGACGGTATTGATCATCATTATCCAGCGTCATCTCGAATGTTTCAAGAGCATCCGAACAACTTCGGAAAAATATTGCAAACACCCCTGTTTAGTCTCACATTATGAGACATGACTGCACCTTTGGATCCCGACTCGACCTCCCCCAAGGGGGCTCAAAGCTTGTCCCGTGCGGTAGCCGTCCTGCGGACGGTGGCCGACGCGCCAAGCCATGGCGCGCGGCTTGCCGATCTCATGGCGAGCACCGGCCTGTCGAAGCCCACGACCCACCGCCTGGCCGCGACGCTCGTTCACGAAGGCCTTCTCGCCTATGATCCGGCGACCCGCCTCTACACGCTCGGCGCCTTCTGCCTGAGCCTCGGCCGCCGCGCGGGAACGATGCCGGCGGAGACCGCGACGGAGAGCGATGCCGCATCGGTTCCGAGCCTGTACCAACGGCCGGAATATCGTGGAGACGCCATTCCCCTCGCCCGTCTGCTCTGTGACCGGCATCTGCCCGGCAAGCGCTCGCATCCGGCCATGGTCCATGAATCCGTGTCGGGCCAGACGTCTGAACTGAGCTTTGGCAGGCTTGCCGACTATTCATCACGCTTTGCCCGTGTATTGGCGACCATCGGCATCAAGAAAGGCGATTGCGTTGCCGTCATGCTGCCCAAGGGCGTCGAACTGATCATCGC
This sequence comes from Xanthobacter autotrophicus, assembly GCF_029991245.1. Taxonomy (GTDB): domain Bacteria; phylum Pseudomonadota; class Alphaproteobacteria; order Rhizobiales; family Xanthobacteraceae; genus Xanthobacter; species Xanthobacter autotrophicus_C. The sequence goes on along the minus strand of NZ_JAIVFO010000137.1, from coordinate 8,360 downwards.
CGCGCTCGCCATCTGGCGGGTCGGCGCCGTCTACATGCCGCTGTTCTCCACCTATTCCGCCTCGGCGGTGAACGCCCGCCTGGAGTCGAGCGGCGTCAAGGCCATCGTTGCAAATCGGGTGCTGGTGGAGCGCGCCCGCAAATACATCAAGCCGTCAACGCCTGTCTTTCTCGTGGAAGGGGACCACATCAACCGCATAGAAGGCCGGGTCACCCAGTTCTGGTCATCGATCTACGAGGCCGAGCCGTTGGCCGAATCCGCGACCTATGCGCCAGACGACCCTTTCATCATGACCTATTCAACAAAGACGGTCGAACCCAGGTACGGCCTGTTCACGCCCGTCCGCGCCCTGGCCGCAATCGAGCAATACATGCGTCTCGGGCTTGATGTCCGGGACGAGGACGTGTTCTGGAACATGACCGACCAGGGCTGGGAATACGGGATCTTCTACGGTCTCGTCGGCCCGCTCCTGATCGGCAGCTCCATCCTGTTCTGCGATGGACCTTACGATGTCTCGCAGGGCTATCGCGTCCTGTCGAAATTCCGTGTCACCAACCTCACCGCCGCGCCCTCCCAGATCAAGGCCTGGCGCCGCGGCGATCCCACCGCGGCCTCGCACCAGCTCGCGCTGCGCGTGGTGACCGTCGGCGGCGAGCCGTTGCCCCAGGACATCATCGCCTGGGTGACGCAGAAGCTCGGCGTGCCCCTGATCAACCAGTACGGACACCGGGAGACGGGGATGATCATCGGCATGACGCATGACCCGCACGATCCCCGCTCCCTGAACCGGGTTTCCGTCGGCCGGGTCGCGCCCGGCTTTTCCCTGGTCGTCCTCGACGACACTGGTGCAGAACTGGGCGTGGGCGCCGAAGGAATACTGGCGATCCACGTCCGGCGCTCGCCGCTTTTCTGGTTTCGTGCCTACAGGAAGGACGATGCCGCAACGAAGGCCAGGTTCAGGTTCGGAAGCGCCTATTACATCATCGGGGATACCGGGCATATGGATGCCGACGGCTGCGTCCACTACAGCGGACAGGCATCCCACGCCATCTCGATGCACAAGGATTGATGTCGCGCCCTGTCGGTCGCCATGTCTGCGTCTCCCTTGGTTCTTTGCGCCCCGCTTGATGCGGCTGGCTTGGCGCGTGCCCGGTCGTTTCGCCGAGTTCAATAAACAATCAAGCGTTCTTTTTTATTTTGGTCAAGCGGCAATTCAGGACGGGCCGTTGCGGACTGGCGTTATTTGAGGCCGCTGGCAGGTGTCCCGCACGGCTGCGCGCGCAACACTCGCTGGAGGTGTTGCAGGGGCAGGATGTCCTTTCCGTTTGTGCACATCCAGCCGAATTTTCGCACAGTTGCGGTGCATCCATTCATATTTTCCGAGGCGGGTCGCGGGGTTTTCGGACATTCGGAACATCGGCGCCGGCCGGCTCCGCTCCAGGACGCGCCACGCGTTTCCTCACCCGCCCGGCACGACCCGCCTCAGTGGCGGCGGAATTGCGCGGCGCTCTTCAAGGAAACAATCAAGCGTTCCTTTATTCTGGCCAAACGCATTTCGATGTCGCAGGATGGGGACGAGATCGGCGCAGTCCGAGAATGATGCACGAGGCCACTCCGGCCGCCACAACGCTGACACCCACCATGGCGCGCACCATCGGTTCCAACGGCGCCCGTACCGCCGAAGCCATCCGCCAGGCGGGCGTCAAGCTCATCTACAAGCACGGCTACGAGGCCATGAGCCTGCGCCAGCTCGCCGCCGAGGTGGGGTTGCAGTCGGGCTCGCTCTACAAATACTTCGAGAACAAGCAGAACCTGCTGTTCGATATCGTGCGCGACCACATGGAGGACCTGCTGGGCAAGGCCGAGGCCGACCTTGCGGGCATCACCGACCCGCTGGCGCGGCTGAAGACCTTCTCCGCCTTCCACCTGCGCTACCACATGACGCGCATGGCCCACGTCTTCATCGCCAACATGGAGATCCGCAGCCTGGAGGACGAGCACCGCGCCGTGGTGGTCGCCCTGCGCCGGCGCTATGAGCGGCTGCTGGAGGAGATCCTGCGGCAGGGTGCCGAGGACGGCGTGTTCCAGGTGAGCGAGCCCAAGGTCGCCACCTACGCCATCATCTCCATGCTCACCGGCATCTGCATGTGGTACCGCCCGGGCGGGCGCCTCTCCCAGGACGAGCTGGTGGAGATCTATACCGGCCTGGTGGTGGACGGCGCCACCGGACCCGGCCCGGCGACCGCCGCCCGAACCTTGCCGCTCGAAGCCAGACCGCTTGAAGCCGCCGCTGCCCAGCCCCGCGACAGCAGCACGCGCGCCAAGTCGCGCGCCGCACGGCCCAAGACGGCGCGGGCATAGGACAGCGCGGGCATAGGACGGCCCGCGCGTAAAAGCCCTTTTCACGCTGCGATGGGCCTTGCGCGCCTGATAAAAAAACGTACGATCGTTTCCAAGCCGGCAACGACCGGCACCGGAGGATGACGCGCCCACCTGCCGCCCGCCCATCGAGGCGACGGGCGCGCGTCGGTCTCCGTTCGGTCAATGGCAGTGGGCCGGGGTCATCGGCCCGTCTTTTCGGGGGCGAGAGCGCTCATGGCGATCATTGAGGACGCGGTGGACCGCCGCTCCGACACCTTCCGCCGCAACAGTCAGGCCCTGGAGGCCTCCGTCGCCGACCTGCGCGCCACGGTGGAGCGTGTCGCGGAAGGCGGCGGGGAAGTGGCGCGCGAGCGGCACCTGAAGCGCGGCAAGCTGCTGCCGCGGGACCGCATCCGCACCCTGCTCGACACCGGCTCGCCATTCCTCGAACTGTCGCAGCTCGCCGCCTTCGGCATGTATGACGACGAGGTGCCGGCCGCCGGCATCATCACCGGCATCGGCCGGGTCTCGGGCCGCGAATGCGTCATCGTCGCCAACGACGCCACGGTGAAGGGCGGCACCTATTATCCCGTCACGGTGAAGAAGCACCTGCGGGCCCAGGCCATCGCCCGGGAAAACCACCTGCCCTGCCTCTATCTGGTGGATTCCGGCGGCGCCAACCTGCCGAACCAGGACGAGGTCTTCCCCGACCGCGAGCATTTCGGCCGCATCTTCTTCAACCAGGCCCACATGTCGGCGGACGGCATCCCGCAGATCGCGGTGGTCATGGGCTCGTGCACGGCGGGCGGCGCCTATGTGCCGGCCATGGCCGACCAGTCCATCATGGTGAAGAACCAGGCCACCATCTTCCTCGGCGGTCCGCCTTTGGTGAAGGCCGCCACCGGCGAGGTGGTCACCGCCGAGGAGCTGGGCGGGGCCGACGTGCACACCCGCACCTCCGGCGTCGCCGACCACATGGCGGAGAACGACGCCCACGCGCTGGGCATCGCCCGCTCCATCGTGGCCGATCTCAACGCCACCAAGGCGCACTCCCTCGACATCCGCGAGCCCCGCGCGCCGCTCTACGACAGCAAGGACATCTATGGCATCGTCTCGGCCGACCCCAAGCAGCCGTTTGATGTCCGCCAGATCATCGCCCGCATCGTGGATGCGTCAGAGTTCGACGAGTTCAAGCCGCTGTATGGCCAGACGCTGGTGACCGGCTTTGCCCGCATCTTCGGCTATCCGGTGGGCATCATCGCCAACAACGGCATCCTGTTCTCCGAGAGCGCGCTGAAAGGCGCGCACTTCGTGGAATTGTGCTGCCAGCGCAATATTCCCCTCGTGTTCCTGCAGAACATCACCGGCTTCATGGTGGGCCGCAAGTATGAGGCCGGCGGCATCGCCAAGGACGGGGCGAAGTTCGTCACCGCCGTGTCGTGCGCCGCCGTGCCCAAGTTCACGGTGGTGATCGGCAATTCCTTCGGCGCCGGCAATTACGGCATGTGCGGACGCGCCTTCGACCCGCGCTTCCTGTGGATGTGGCCCAATGCCCGCATCTCGGTGATGGGCGGTGAGCAGGCGGCGGGCGTGCTCGGCCAGGTGAAGCGCGACGGCATCGAGGCCCGCGGCGGCACCTGGACGGCCGAGGAGGAGGAGGCCTTCAAGGCTCCCATCCGCACCCAGTACGAGGTGCAGGGCCACCCCTATTATTCCTCCGCGCGACTGTGGGACGACGGCGTCATCGACCCCGCCGACACCCGCATGGTGCTGGCGCTGGCGCTTTCCGCCGCGCTCAACGCCCCCGAGCAGGAGACGCGCTTCGGCGTGTTCCGCATGTGATGGCGACATCACTTATGGCTGCCGCACCCCGTCCCCGGTCCTCTGCGAGGGGAGCGCACCCTCGTGCCCCGGCCGACTGCAACGCAGCGCAGCGCAGTGGAAGGAGAGCCGGGGCCCAGCGCAGGAAATTCGCCGCAGGCGGCTTCATCCGCAGCCTCCCGAAGGACTTGCCTGCTGCGCAGGAGCTGTGCGCTGGCCCCCGGATCGGCGCTCCAGCTGCGCTGTCGCTTGTCCGGGGAACAGGCAGGCCGGCACCACGCCCACCGACGCCGCGCGGAATGATCCCATGAGCCTCATCACCGCCGTCGAGGATGGCGTCGCCATCCTCACCCTGGATCGACCGGAGGTGCGCAACGCCTTCGACGATGCGCTCATTCTCGCGCTCACCCGCGCCTATGATGCCGCCACCATCAACCCGGACGTTTACGCCGTCCTGCTCCGGGCCAACGGCCCCATCTTCTGCGCCGGCGGGGACCTCAACTGGATGCGCCGCATGGCGGCCTATAGCCGGCACGAGAACCTGGCCGATGCCATGGCGCTGGCGAGCCTCATGCGCACCATCGACCTGTGCCCCAAGCCAACCCTCGTGCGGGTGCACGGCTCGGCCTTCGCCGGCGCCACCGGGCTGATTGCCGCGAGCGATATCGTGGTGGCGGTGCCGGAGGCGGAATTCGCCGTCACCGAAGTGCGCATCGGCCTCATCCCCTCGGTGATCAGCCCCTATCTGGTGCGGGCCATGGGGGCGCGGCAGGCGCGGCGCTATTTCCTCACCGCCGAGCGCTTTTCCGCTGCAACCGCGCTTGCCCTCGGCCTGGTTCATGAAGTGGTGCCGGCCGAGGAGCTGGACGCCGCCATCGCCCGGCATCTCAAGGCGCTGAAGGCCGCAAGCCCCGGCGCCATGGCCGCCACCAAGGCGCTCGTTGCCGCCGTGGACCGGCCTTTCGACCAGACCGTGATGCAGGACACCGCCCGCCGCATCGCCGACCAGCGCGCGAGCGCCGACGGACGCGAGGGCGTTTCCGCCTTCCTCGAAAAAAGAAAACCCACATGGGGGGCCGCATGACCCGAGCAATCCGCACCCTGCTCGTCGCCAATCGCGGCGAGATCGCCGTGCGCGTGATGCGCACCGCCAAGGCCTTGGGTCTGCGCACCGTCGCCGTCTATTCGCAGGCCGATGCCAACGCCCTCCATGTGGCGAGCGCCGACGAGGCCTATCCCATCGGCCCGGCGCCCGCCCGCGAGAGCTACCTTCGCATCGACGCCATCCTCGACGCCGCGCGCAAGAGCGGCGCGGATGCCATCCATCCCGGCTATGGCTTCCTTTCCGAGAATGCGGACTTCGCTGAAGCGTGCGAGACGGCTGGTATCGTCTTCGTCGGCCCGCCCGCCTCGTCCATCCGCGCCATGGGCTCCAAGAGCGCCGCCAAGTCGCTGATGGAAAAGGCCGGCGTGCCGCTGGTGCCCGGCTATCACGGCGAGGACCAGGACGCGGGCCTGCTCGCCCGCGAGGCGGAGCGCATCGGCTTTCCCGTGCTCATCAAGGCGTCCGCCGGCGGCGGCGGCAAGGGCATGAAGGTGGTGCGCTCGGCGGAAGACTTCCCCGACGCCCTCGCCTCGGCCCAGCGCGAGGCCAGGAGCGCGTTCGGCGACGACAAGGTGCTGGTGGAGAAGTATCTCACCACGCCCCGCCACATCGAGGTGCAGGTCTTCGCCGACAGCCACGGCAACGCGGTCTACCTGCACGAGCGCGACTGCTCCATCCAGCGCCGCCACCAGAAGGTGGTGGAGGAGGCCCCCGCCCCCGGCATGACGGCGGAGCGCCGCGCCGCCATGGGCAAGGCCGCCGTGGATGCCGCCAGGGCGGTGGGCTATGTGGGCGCCGGCACGGTGGAATTCATCGCCGAGGGCGAGCACTTCTACTTCATGGAGATGAACACCCGCCTGCAGGTGGAGCATCCGGTGACGGAATCCATCACCGGCCAGGACCTGGTGGAATGGCAGATCAAGGTGGCGCAGGGCGGGACGCTGCCGCTGGCGCAGGCCGACATTCCGCTGGTCGGCCACGCCATCGAGGTGCGCCTCTATGCCGAGGACCCGGCGCGGGATTTCCTGCCGCAGGTGGGCCGGCTGGATCATCTGGTGCTGCCCTCCCACCTTGTGGGCACGCGGGTGGATACGGGCGTGCGCGCTGGTGATACGGTCTCCATCCATTACGATCCCATGATCGCCAAGATCATCGTCTCCGGCGCCGACCGCACCGAGGCGGTGCGCCGGCTGGACGCCGCCCTCGCGGCCACCGAGGTGGTGGGCCTTGCCACCAACCGGGTGTTCCTGAAGGCCATCGCCGCCCATCCCGCCTTCGCGGCGGCGGAGCTGGACACCAATTTCATCGCCCGCCACCAGGACCAGCTCTTGCCCCCGCCGCAGCCGGTGGACGACACCGTGCTGGCGCTGGCCGCCCTCTCCATCCTGAAGGAGGAGGCCCGGCAGTCCGCCGAGGCAGTGGACGCGGCCGATCCCTGGTCGCCGTGGGGCCTCGCGCCGGGCTGGCGGCTGAACCGCGACGCCCATGTGGACCTGACCTTCTCCGACCGCGAGCGGCGCATCGCCGTGCGCGCCCATTTCCGCCCCTCGGGCTTCGTTCTCAGCCTGCCGGGCGGGGACATGAGCGTCGAAGGCGACGCGGAGGCCGATGGCACCCTGCGTGCCCGGCTCGATGGCGTCGCCCTGTCGGCGCGGGTGGTCCGCACCGGCGCGCACCTCACCGTATTCGCGCGCGGCGGGGAATATGGCGTCGAGTTCATCGACCCGCGCCTCGCCTCCCAGGCCGCCACCGGCACCGCCGGCCGGCTGGTGGCGCCTATGCCCGGCACCATCATCCGCATCGCGGTGGAGGAAGGCCAGGAGGTGGCGAAGGGCGCCGCTTTGGTGGTGGTGGAAGCCATGAAGATGGAGCACACCGTCGCCGCCCCGCGCGACGGCCGGGTGAAGACGCTGAAATTCGCCGTGGGCGACCTCGTGGACGAGGGCGCAGAGCTTCTGGTTCTGGAGGACGCGTGATGGCTCGCCCCGCATCGGTGCGTATCGTCGAGGTGGGCCCGCGCGACGGGCTCCAGAACGAGCCCGGCCTCGTGCCCGTCGCCGCCAAGGTGGCGCTCATCGATGCGCTGGCCGGCGCCGGGCTGACGATGATCGAGAGCGGCTCGTTCGTCTCGCCCAAATGGGTGCCGCAGATGGCCGATACCGCGCAGGTGCTGGCTGAGATCGATCGGCGCGAGGGCGTGCGCTATCCGGTGCTGACCCCCAACCTGAAGGGGCTGGAGCTGGCGCTCGCCTCCGGCGTGGAGGAGGTGGCGGTGTTCGCCGCCGCCTCGGAAGCCTTCAGCCAGAAAAACATCAACTGCTCCATCGCCGAGAGCCTGGAGCGCTTCGTCACCGTGCTCGATCTCGCCACGGCGCAGGGCGTGGCGGTGCGCGGCTATGTGAGCTGCGTGCTCGGCTGCCCCTATCAGGGCGAGGTGCCGGTGGCCAAGGTGGTGGAGGTCTCCGAACGCCTCGTCGCCATGGGCTGCTACGAGGTCTCGCTGGGCGACACCATCGGCGTCGGCACCCCGGACAAGGCGAAGGCCATGGCGCGGGCGGTGGCGGACCATATCGGGGTGAAGCGCACCGCCCTGCATTTCCACGACACCTACGGGCAGGCGCTGGCCAACGTGCTGGCCTGCCTGGAGCTGGGCATCGCCACCGTGGACGCGGCGGTGGCCGGCCTCGGCGGCTGCCCCTATGCCAAGGGCGCCTCCGGCAATCTCGCCACCGAGGACCTCGTCTACATGCTCGACGGCCTCGGCGTGGACACGGGGGTGGACCTCGACGCCCTCGCGCGCGCCGGCCGGGCGATTACCGCCGCTTTGGGCCGCACGCCGGCCTCGAAGGTGGCGCAGGCGCTGGCCGCCAAGGCGGGGTAGGCGGGCAGTACCCGTCGCATGTGCTTCGGCTGAGCGCGATGGAACCCTCTCCCGCTTGCGAGACCTGACGAAAGCGCCTTGAGCGGTCGTCCTCCCCTTGCGGGAGAGGGAGCGGACCGGCGTCTGTGGCAGCGACAGTTCTCCAACCTGCACCGCCGTGAACCCTCTCCCGCTTGCGGGGGAGGGCAGGGA
>NZ_JAIVFO010000136.1 GCF_029991245.1 Xanthobacter autotrophicus | reverse complement strand
TATAAGAGACCGGTGCCGGCGGAGTGAGGGCGATGCGCCGCGTGAAAAGGGCGCTGCAGCTTGCCGGCTCCGCGGTGGCCATGCTGCTGCTTCTTCCTGCATTTGCCTCGGCCCTCGAGCCGCAGGACCGACCCGGCTTCTGCGGGTGCCCTGGCAGTGAGGCGCTGTCGGGCTGGAAGCTCAGCTACCTGAGGGCGATGTTCCAAGGGTGCGACGAGACGGTCGTGGCACCTGTTTACGGGCCAAAGGGCGGCTGGCATTCCTATGGCGCAATCGACGATGTCGACAGGCCGATGCTGCTGCGCTTGCCGACAGTGCTCAGGGTCGCCCGGGCGAGCGAGATTTTGATGTACGATCTACAGAGACCACATCAACCAAGCATTGTCTTCTATACCGAAGACAGGCTGGCCAAATTTCTACGCCCCGTGGTTGGCACAGCTCGTGTTTTCACGAACATAGGCAATTCGCATTTCACCACGGACTTCAATTTCTTCATTTCAGACCGCGCGGAGGGATTGGCTGAACTGAGGAAGCGGTTCCTGCCTGACGAGGCCAGGGACATCGCGTTCGATGTCGCGGATGGATGCCGTGTGCACCAAATCATGAATGGGCCGTGGATTCTCGCCACCCTTACGCTGGATGCCCGATCGCCGCCGATTTCCCGTTGTGCCGTAACGGCAGCTCTCATGCACTATGGTTTCCGGGGCTATTCCTACCTTTATTCCTCGGATCTCACGGAGACGGGATCCACCATCGAGGTGCCGGTCGAGGTTCAAGAGCGCTGGAGCAGGATCGCCGGCCCGCAGACGGAGCGCTTTCAGCCCGATCCCGGTGCGCCGGTGTGTCAGGTCGTGGAAGAACTGGTGTCATGGCAATAGGAACGCGCGACATGGACGCTGAAGCCTACCGTGCGCCACCGCGGCAGGCAGGTGCCGCGATTTCAGCGTCCGGGCGTCTCGCCCGTTCCGTTCTCATCGCCCTTCTCCTCCTCGCTATCTTCGCGCTGTCCGCCCTTGCGGTGCAGCCGGACGAGGTGCTGGGCGATCCGGTGCTGGAAAGCCGCGCCCGTGCCATCTCGGCCGAATTGCGCTGCATGGTCTGCCAGAACCAGTCCATCGACGATTCCGACGCCCCGCTCGCCCGCGACCTGCGCCTCATCGTGCGCGAGCGGCTGAAGGCGGGCGACAGCGACGGTCAGGTGATGGACTTCATGGTGGCGCGCTATGGCGAGTTCGTGCTGCTGCGCCCGGTCATGTCCTGGCGCAATGCCCTGCTTTGGGCAGCGCCGGTGCTGGTGCTGGCACTGGGCGCGCTCGCCGCATTCTTCGGCCTGAAGCGCCGCCGCGCGGTCGCGCCCCAGCGTCTGTCCGCCGACGAGGAAGCCCGCTTCAAAGCGCTTCTGGCGGAAGGGGAGGGGGCGCCCCCCGAAGGCCGCTGAGCCTTTGCGCCCGCGTCAGGGTGCGGGCGTCTTGATCATCTGGAGGAGCTGCTCCAGCGCATCCTCCGACGTGGCGCGGGGCCAGTCCGCCATCTGGTGACGGAAGAAGGTCTCCTGCCGCTTGGCGTAGCGGCGGGTGTCGCTTTGGCCCTCGGCGATGGCGGCGTCCAGCTTCATCGCGCCGTTGAGATGACGGGTCAGGGCCGGGGCGCCGTGGGCCTTGAGCACCGTACGCGACGGATCGAGCCCGCGCGCGGCCAGAGCGCGAACCTCTTCCAGCGCGCCCTGCGCCATCATGGCCTCGAACCGCGCATCGATGCGCTGGCGCAGCAGCGTGCGGTCCATCTCCAGCACGAGGCGCACGCAGCGGGACGCGTCCAGCACCGGGCGCGGCGCATCCTTCTGCCACTCCGAAAGGGAGCGGCCGGTGGCGGTGATCACCTCCAGCGCCCGCAACACCCGCTGGCGATCGTTGGGCTGCAGCCGGGCGGCGGTTGCAGGGTCCAAGGCGGCGAGGCGGGCATGCAGAGCGGCGCTGTCGAGGGCTTCCGCCGCGCCGCGCACCTCGACCCGCACCGCCTCCGGCACCGGCGGGATCTCGGCGAGGCCCCGCGTCAGCGCGCGGAAATAGAGGCCGGTGCCGCCGACGAAGATGGGGACCAGGCCCTGCTCGCGCGCGGCGCCAAGGGCGCAGGTGGCATCCGCGAGCCAGCGGCCCACGGAATAATCGGTGTCCGCATCCACGTGGCCGTAGAGGCCATGGGGCACGCGCGCAGCCTCCGCGACGGTCGGCCGCGCCGTGAGCACCCGAAGATCGCCATAGACTTGCATGGAATCTGCATTGAGCACGATGCCCGTGAGCCGCTCGGCGAGCGCCATCGCGAGGGCCGACTTGCCGCTGGCAGTGGGACCTGCGATGAGCACCGCCGAAGGCTCATTCCCCTTTTCGAGTACCGATATCGCCATGGCCTATGTCGCGACGCTGATTTCCAACCCATCTGCCCCGGCTTTGACCCGCGCGGCAATCCATGATGCGTGCGCGGTGTTGCCCGAGGCGCAGGATGCCGTGGTGCTCGCGCCCGACGTGGCCGTGGACATCCATTTCGCGCCGGCGCTGGGCACCGATGCCCGGGAACTCGCTGATGCCGTGCGCGCCGCCCTCGGGGATGCGCCCATCGACGTGGTGGTGCAGCTTGAGGCGGCCCGGCGCAAGCAGCTTTTCCTCGCCGACATGGATTCCACCATGATCGGGCAGGAATGCATCGACGAACTGGCCGACCTGGTGGGCGTGAAGGCCCATGTGGCCGCCATCACCGAGCGGGCCATGCGCGGGGAGATCGCCTTCGAGCCGGCGCTGCGCGAGCGGGTGGCGCTGCTGCGCGGCCTGCCGGCCGGCGTGGTGGCCGACGTGCTGCGCGAGCGCATCAGCCTCACCCCCGGCGGGCTCGAACTGGTGGGCACCATGAAGGCCAACGGGGCCTATACGGCGCTGGTCTCCGGCGGCTTCACCGTGTTCACCAGCGCCATCGCCGCGCGCATGGGCTTCGACGAGCACCGGGCCAACACCCTGCTCATCGACGACGACCGCTTCGTCGGTGCGGTGGCGGAGCCCATCCTCGGCCGGGAGGCCAAGCTTGCCGCCCTCGAGGAGCTGCGGGACCGCATGCACCTCGCCCCGTCCGAGACCATGGCGGTGGGCGACGGCGCCAACGACCTCGCCATGCTGCAGGAGGCCGGGATCGGCGTCGCCTATCACGCCAAGCCGGCAGTGGCGGCGGCGGCCCATGTGCGCATCGATCATGGCGACCTCACCGCGCTGCTCTACATGCAGGGCTATGCGCTGAGCGAGTTCCACACCGCCTGAGGCGGCGGCCCGGCGGGACCGGGCAGGCTCTCCACTGCCGTCATCCCCCGACTTGTCCGGGGCCGTGCTTGCGATCCATCGCCGCCCGGCATCGGTCGCGCAGTCGATGCTCCGGACAGGCCGGGGCACGACAGATCGGAACCGGGCCGGGCGCGAGGCCGGTGGTCCGGTTGGTTATCCGGCCGCCGCCTTCGCCGGCCCCGCGCCCCTCAGTTCAGCGGCACCGTGACGAATTCCTGCTTGCCCTCGCCGTCGGAGACGAGGAACAGGGCGGAGCGCTTGCCCTGCTTGCGCAGGGCGTCCACCTGCTTCTCCACGTCGGCGGGGCTCGCCACCGCTTCCTGGCCCACCTGCACGATGACCTGGCCGGCCTTGAGCCCCTTGTCGGCGGCGGGGGTGGAGGCATCGACCCCGGTGATGACCACGCCGTTGATCTCGCTCTTGATGGAATAGCGCTTGCGCAGTTCGTCGCTGATGGCCGACAGCTCGATGCCAAGGGCCTTCCTGGGCGCGACCTTCTGGGTTTCGGCGGCGGGCTTGGCGGTCTCGGGCTTGTCGTCCTCCGGCATGCGGGCGACCTTGAGGCGCAGGGTCTCTTCCTTGCCCTTGCGGACCACCACCACCTCCACCTCGGTATCGGCCATGGTGTCGGCAACCGTGCGGGTGAGGTCGCGGACCTCCTTGATGTCGCGGCCGTTGAACTTCACGATCACGTCCCCGGCCTTGATGCCCCCCTGGGCGGCCGGGCTGTTCTCCGAGACCACGCCGATGAGCGCACCGCGCGGCTTGCCGAGGCCGAGGCTCTCGGCGATGTCGTCGGTGACCGGCTGGATGCGCACCCCGATCCAGCCGCGGCGCACCTCCTTGAACTGCTCCAGTTGGGCCAGCACCGGCTTGGCGGTGGCGGCGGGCACCGCGAAGCCGATGCCGATGGAGCCGCCGGAGGGGGAGATGATGGCGGTGTTGATGCCGATCACCTCGCCCTCCATGTTGAACAGCGGCCCGCCCGAATTGCCGCGGTTGATGGCGGCGTCGGTCTGGATGAAATTGTCGTAGGGGCCGGAGTTGATATCCCGGTTGCGGGCGGAGACCACGCCCACCGTCAGCGTGCCGCCGAGGCCGAACGGGTTGCCGATGGCCATCACCCAGTCGCCCACCCGCAGCTTTTCGCTGTCGCCGAACGTCACCGCCGTGAGCGGCTTGTCCGGCTTCACCCGCAGCAGGGCGAGGTCGGTCTTGGCGTCGCGGCCGATCAGCTCGGCCTTCAGCTTCGAGCCGTCGTTGAAATTGGCGAAGATCTCGTCCGCATCGGCGATCACGTGATTGTTGGTCACGATGAGGCCCGACGGGTCGATGACGAAGCCCGAGCCCAGGGACGAGACGCGCCGTGAGCGCTGCTCGCCGCCGTCGTCCTGTCGGCGCTTGAAGAATTCGTCGAAGAAGTCCTCGAACGGCGAGCCCGGCGGCAGCTGGGGCTGGGGCACGGAGCGTGACGCCGCCACGTTCTGCGAGGTGGAAATGTTCACCACCGCGTCCATGACCCGCTCCGCCGCGTCCGCCACCGTGTCCGGCCCCTTGCCGGCGGCGGCGAGGAGGGGGGCCGGGCCGAAGGTGGAGAAGGTCGCGGTGAGGAGTGAGAAGGCGGCTGCCAGGACGAGCGCGGGCAGGCGGATGGCAGGAGCTGAGGCACGAAGCGGGTGGGGCATGTCTCTCCTCGACGCGGCGGTCGTTCCGTGAGGCTGAACCGGCCGTCGCGCGGGCGCAAGCCCCGGGCGGTCACGATCCGGCGTCGGCAGCACCGGAGCCGGGTCCACCCGGGCTCAACCGACCCGGCGGAGGGCCCGTCCCCGCATTCAGGACCAGAAGACGACCCGCCGCGGCCGGCATGCGGTCGGATCGGCTCCTGCTCACCGGTGAATCGGTGCGGTCGCAATGCGGCTAAAACGCGACCGCCCCGTCCACCGTGTCACGGGCGAACGGGGCGGTTGGCTGATTCCGAAGGCCGATGAGCCGCTCTCGCGGGCATTGGGGCGCCGGCCCGCGGCAACCGAGCGCAACACGCTCGCCGCGGCCGGGACACGATGCCCTGGGCCTCAGAAGGACCGCACGAGGAAGACCACCAGCACGCCGAGGGCGCCGACGCCCAGCCCCGCGAGGCGCATGGGCGTTTCCGGGGCGTGGAGCACGGCCTCCATGGCCCTGCGCCACGCCGCCGGGAAGGCGGCGAGGCACAGGCCCTCGATGGCGAGCATGAGGCCGAGCGCGGCAATCAGATCCTTCATGCCGCACTCGGCCCTTTTTTCAGTTGCCGGCCGTGGGGGCAGTGGGGCTCACCGCGCTCACGGGGTCCTGGAAGTAGCGGAAGAAGCGCGCATCCGGGCTCAGCAGCATGCGGGTGTCGCCGGGCTTGATGCTCGCTTCGTAGGCCTGCATGGACCGGTAGAAGGAGAAGAAGTCCGGATCGCGCCCGAACGCGTCGGCGAAGATGCGGTTGCGTTCCGCATCGCCTTCGCCGCGCACCTGCTCGCCCTTCGAGTTGGCCTCGGCCACCACGATGGTCACCTCGCGGTCGGCCCGGGCGCGCAGCCGCTGGGCGGCCTCGTTGCCCTGGGCGCGGATTTCGGCCGCTTCGCGCTGGCGCTCGGTCTGCATGCGCTGGAACACCGCCTGGCTGTTGGCCTCCGGCAGGTCGGCGCGACGGATGCGCACATCCACCACGGTGATGCCGAAGTTGGACGCCTCGCGGTTCACCTGCTCGGCGATCTGGTGCATCAGGCCTTCACGACCGTCGCGCACGACGCTGATGAAGCTGTTCTCGCCCAGCACCCGCCGCAGCGCCGAGTTGAGCACCGTGGACAGGCGCGAATTGGCGCCCTGCACCGTGCCCACCGACTGGTAGAAGCGCAGCGGATTGGTGATGCGATAGCGCGCGAACGCGTCCACCACCAGGCGCTTCTGGTCGGCGGCGATGACTTCCTGGGACGGATTTTCGAGGTCCAGGATGCGGTTGTCGATATAGACCACGCTGTCGATGAACGGCACCTTCCAGTGCAGTCCCGGCGTGGTGACGGGCGCCAGCGGGTCGCCGAGCCGCAGCACCAGGGCCTGCTGCGTCTGGTGGACGACGAAGGCCGCGGAATAGATGAGGACGAGGGCGACGACGCCGAGAATGGCGAGAACGCCACCGAGGATGGGATTTCTCATCGCGTGGCTCCCTGGGGCTGGGCGGGGGTGGCCGACGGGCGGCGGAGAAGGTCGTTGAGCGGCAGAACGGGCACGACGCCGCCTGACCCGCCGGTCGATGCGCCTCCTGGCCCCTGGCGCGCCGCGCCGGAATCCACCAGCACCTTGTCCACGCCGCCGAGCACGCGTTCCATGGTCTCGAGATACATGCGCTCGCGCGTCACCACCTTCGCCTTCTGGTACTCGTCGTAGATCTTGAGGAAGCGCGCCGCCTGGCCGCGGGCTTCCACCACGGTGCGCTCGCGATAGCCCTGGGCTGCGTTCTCGATGCGGGAGGCCTCGCCGCGCGCCTCGGGGAGCACCCGGTTGGCGTAGGTCTGCGCCTCGTTCTGGGAGCGCTCGGCGTCGGCGCGGGCGGCCTGCACGTCGCGGAAGGCGTCGATGACCTGGCTGGGCGGGTCCACCTTCTGCATCTGCACCTGGGTGACCTGCACGCCGGCCTTGTAGCTGTTCAGCACCTGCTGCATCAGCTCCTGCACGCCGGTCTCGATGTTCTGCCGGGCGCCGGTGAGGATGGGCTGGATGTTGGTGCGCCCGATGACCTCGCGCATGGCGCTCTCGGCCACCGCCTTGATGGTGCCCTCGGGGTTCTGGACGTTGAACAGGTAGTCCTGGGCGTTGGAGATGACCCAGAACACGGCGAAGTCCACGTCCACGATGTTCTCGTCGCCGGTGAGCATGAGGCTTTCCGCCGGCACGTCGCGCATCACGGGAGAGCCGCGGCGGGCGTCCTCGCTCACCTGCATGCCGATGTCGATGCGGTTGACGAAGGTGACCTTGGGGGTCAGTACCGACTGGATCGGATAGGGCCAGTGATAGTTCAGGCCGGGCTGGGTCGTGCCCACATAGCGGCCGAACTGCAGCACCACGCCCTGCTCGTCCGGCTGCACGCGATACCAGCCGGACATCAGCCAGCCGAACACGACCAGCGCGATGATGACGGCGATGCCCTTGGCGCCGAAGGAGCCGGGCATCATGGTCCGCAGCCGGTCCTGGCTGCGGCGGATCAAGTCTTCGAGATCTGGCGGCGTCGGTCCTGATGAAGAGGGTCCCGAACCCCAGGGACCCCGCGGCCCATTACCCCATGGGCCGCCACTTTGATTCTTCCACGACATCCGTCGTCTCCCGTGAGCGGTGCCGCCATCGGCACACGCGTCGCTGCGAGCCTCCGCCGGACCCGTGCGGCATGCCGCGCGGGTCCGATCCGACAGGCGGACCCATCCGAGGAGGCCAGCCCGGCGCCGGCGGACGCCGGCACCTGAAGCCACCCCGCCGGGTCGGGCGGTTATAGGAAACCGCGCGTCGCCTTTCAACGCGACGCGCGGTCAGCCTCGTTCGCAGATAAGGTCGAGCCGCCCTTTACGCAACGGGAGGGCTTGCCGCGGGAATGCGATCTCCCACGGCCTGAGTCCGGGCCGCCGTTGCCACGCCGCGATAATAATCGAGGACGAAGAGGCGGATGGCGGACGACAGGTTGCCTTGCGTCCGGGCGGAATCGATGGTCGCCACGAGGTCGGACAGGGTGAGCCGGCGGCCGCTGGCAATCTCCTTCAACGCCTCCCAGAAGGCGTCCTCCAGGCTGACGCTGGTCTTGTGGCCGGCGATGACGATGGATCTCTTAACCACGGGGCTTTTCATGTTCTTCCCTCTCGGTCAGGGCGTGGCCCTCAAGGTGGCGTCGCTGCCGCTCAAGCTCGTCTGCCAGCCTTTGACGCTCGGCCTTGGTCCGTCCGAATCGGATCCGGTTCTCATCGGCCGCCGTCTGCGCCGCCTGACGGACCCGCGCCTTGCGCGCCCGATGAAGATTGACCACGTCGCCCAACTGTTCCCTCACCTTGTCGCCGGTTTCCTCCGCACCCGGCGGCCGGTGATCTTCTACGGCCGGCGCACCGCGTCAGGCCCACGAGCCCCGAGATATTAATACCGCAGGGCGTCCAAAAGATATGGCGAATTCTTGGAGAGGTAACATCCACGGGCTACCACCCTGGAATTATTTTAGCCTACATGTCTAACTCCCCTGATGGCCGCCAGCTGTGCTATGAGCCCGCCGCCGCGAGACCATTGAAAGGCTAAGGCCATGAGCACCCGCATCGAGACCGACACGTTCGGTCCCATCGAAGTTGAATCCGACCGCTATTGGGGTGCGCAGGCGCAGCGCTCGCTTGGAAACTTCAAGATCGGCTGGGAAAAGCAGCCGCTTCCGGTGGTGCGCGCCCTCGGCATCGTCAAGCGTGCCGCCGCTGAAGTAAATCGCGACCTCGGCCGGCTCGATCCCAAGCTCGCCGACACCATCGTCGCCGCCGCGCAGGAAGTCATCGAGGGCAAGCTCGATGCGCACTTCCCCCTCGCCGTCTGGCAGACCGGCTCGGGCACCCAGTCCAACATGAACGCCAACGAGGTGATCTCGAACCGGGCCATCCAGATGCTCGGCGGGGAGATGGGCTCCAAGAAGCCCGTGCATCCCAACGATCACGTCAACATGAGCCAGTCGTCCAACGACACCTATCCCACCGCCATGCACATCGCCTGCGCGGAGGAGATCGTCCACCGGCTGCTGCCGGCCCTGCAGACCCTGCGCAACGCCCTCAACGACAAGTCGCAGCAGTGGGCCAAGGTCATCAAGATCGGCCGCACCCACACCCAGGATGCGACCCCGCTGACGCTGGGCCAGGAATTCTCCGGCTATACCCAGCAGGTCGAGAACGGCATCAAGCGCATCGAGCTGACCCTGCCGGCGCTGATGGAGCTGGCGCAGGGCGGCACCGCTGTGGGCACCGGCCTCAACGCGCCGGTGGGCTTCGCCGAGGCGGTGGCGGACAAGATCGCCGCCATCACCGGCCTGCCCTTCACCTCGGCGCCCAACAAGTTCGAGGCGCTGGCGGCGCACGACGCCATGGTGTTCTCGCACGGCGCCATCAACACGGTGGCGGCGTCCCTGTTCAAGATCGCCAACGACATCCGCCTGCTCGGCTCGGGCCCGCGCTCGGGCCTCGGCGAACTGTCGCTGCCGGAGAACGAGCCCGGCTCGTCCATCATGCCGGGCAAGGTGAACCCGACCCAGTGCGAGGCGCTGACCCAGGTCTGCGTGCAGATCTTCGGCAACAATGCCGCGCTCAGCTTCGCCGGCAGCCAGGGCCACTTCGAGCTGAACGTGTACAACCCGGTGATGGCCTACAACTTCATCCAGTCGGTGCGGCTGATGGCGGACGCCGCCGTCTCCTTCACCGACAATTGCGTGGTGGGCATCGAGGCCCGCGAGGACAACATCAAGGCGGCGCTGGAGCGCTCGTTGATGCTGGTCACCGCGCTGGCCCCGAAGATCGGCTACGACAACGCCGCCAAGATCGCCAAGACCGCGCACAAGAACGGCACCACCCTGCGCGAGGAGGCCGTCGGCGGCGGCTATGTGACCAACGAGGAGTTCGACGCCGTGGTCCGTCCCGAGAACATGATCTCGCCCGGCTGATCCCCGTCGGCATCACGCATCGGCGCGGCGGCATCCCGGGCGGGGTGCCGCCGCGCGCGTTTCCGGCCATGCTGGCGCCGCGCCGGATCCGTTTTTGCTGAAAGACGCACAAGGGAGAAGACCATGACCGATCAGAGGCCCCCTGATCCGACCCAGAGCGGCCTGCGCGAGGTGCCCATCGATGGGCTTCGTCCCACCCAGCTCACCCTCGGCCTCTCCGAGGTGAGGCGCCGGGCGAAGATCATGGCCGCCCTCTCCCGGCGTGACCTGCTGGCGCTGCTGGAGGAGAAGGCCGTGCCCTGCGTGCTCGGGCCGAAGAAGCGCCTCTACATGATCGACCACCACCATCTGTGCCGGGCGCTGCTGGAGATCGGCCACGACACGGTGATGGTGGGCCCGCCCCGGGCCGACTGGTCCAACCTCGACGTGCCGACCTTCTGGCACCGCATGGAGACGCAGGGCTTCTGCTGGCCCATCGACGTGGACGGCAACCGGCGGCCGTGCATCAAGATCCCCGAGCACATCAGCGAACTCACCGACAACCCGTGGCGCACCCTTGCCCGCGGCGTGCGCGGGAAGGCCTATTCGAACTTGGACACCCCGTTCCAGGAGTTCATGTGGGGCAACTACTATCGCTCCTTCATGACCACGCGGCTGCTGCAGAGCGACATCGAGCTGGCGGAGAAGCTGGCGGTGAAGCTCTCCCGCCTCGACGAGGCACAGGACCTGCCCGGCTATCTCGGTCCGAAGTAAGGGGGTCCTGAGGGCTGTTCCCAGGGACCTTTCCCGAGCTGCGCCGTGTTATAAGCGCGCCGAGACAGGGGAGGGGCCACATGATCACCGCGCTCAAGTCCACCGCACTCCAGCAGTTCGCCCGCCTGCGGGCGCCGCTTTTCGCCGCGTTCGCCGGCCTGATGCTGGCGGGCTGCGGGATCAACGTGATCCCCACCGAGGAAGAGCGGGCCAAGGCCGCCTGGAGCGAGGTGATGAACCAGTATCAGCGCCGCTCCGATCTCATTCCCAATCTGGTGGAGACGGTGAAGGGCTATGCGGCCCAGGAGAAGGACGTGCTGACCTCGGTCATCGAGGCGCGGGCCAAGGCCACCTCGATCCGGGTGGACGCTTCCACCGTCACCGACCCGGCCCAGTTCAAGCAGTTCCAGGATGCCCAGGCGGGCCTGTCCAGCGCGCTCGGCCGGCTGATCGCGGTGTCGGAAGCCTATCCGGACCTGAAGTCCAACCAGAACTTCCTCGCCCTCCAGTCGCAGATCGAGGGCACGGAGAACCGCATCGCCGTGGCGCGGCGCGACTATATCGAGGCGGTGCGGGTCTATAACACCGAGCTGAAGACCTTCCCCGGCCTGCTGTGGGCGTCCACCTTCTATCGCGGCTACCGGCCCATGGAGACCTTCACCATCTCCGAGCAGCAGATGCAGGTTCCGAAGGTGAAGTTCAACTGACGCGAGCGGAGGCGGCCATGGCCCGCCTGTCGATGCCCGGCCTGTCCAAACCCCGCCTGTCCATATCCCGCCGGTCTCCAGCGCGCGGGGCCGCCCGCCGCGCCGCGCCGGTTTTCCTGACGTTGGCTCTCTTGACGTCGGCTCTGTTGGCGCTGGTGCTCCTCGCCGGGGCGCCGGCGCGGGCGGAGCTGACGTTCCCCGCCCTCACCGGCCGGGTGGTGGATGCCGCCCACGTGCTCGATGCCGGAACCCTCGCGTCCCTCGACGCCAGGCTCGCGGCGCAGGAGGCCAGGGCCACCGACCAGGTGGTGGTGGCCACGGTCCCCTCGCTCCAGGGCACCTCGGTGGAGGACTATGCCAACCGCCTGTTCCGCTTCTGGCAGATCGGGCAGGCGAAGAAGAACAACGGCGTGCTCCTGCTCGTCGCCCCCACCGATCGCAAGGTGCGCATCGAGGTCGGCTACGGCCTCGAAGGCATCCTGACCGACGCCGTGGCCTCCACCATCATCCGCAATGCCATCGTCCCCGCCTTCAAGGCCGGCGACATGGCCGGCGGCATCGTGAAGGGCACCGACGCCATCCTCGAAATCCTCAACCTCGATCCCGACGAGGCGCGGGCGCGGGCCAAGGCGCTGGAACAGCTGGGCATGAGCGAGGAGGAGGTGGACAACATCCTCTTCCTCATCGCCATGATTGCCTTCTGGGGCTTCATCATCTGGCGGGTGACGCGGGGCGGGGGCGGGCC
>NZ_JAIVFO010000135.1 GCF_029991245.1 Xanthobacter autotrophicus | reverse complement strand
GGGCTGGGGAGGGGGCACGGTGCCGGAGCAGAACACCAGCGGCGCGACTACGTAGAGGGCCTACCCCCTCCCTACCCTCCCCCCGCAAGCGGGGGGAGGGTTCAGAGCGTGCCCAGTCGAAGCGCCGGATTCCAAACTGAGACACTGCCGGGCAAAGCCCTCACGCCCGGTGGTAGGGATGGCCGGACAGGATGGTGACGGCGCGGTAGATCTGCTCCGCCAGCATCACCCGAACCAGTTGGTGGGGAAAGGTGGCGGTGCCATAGGCGACCATCAGCGCGGCCTTGTCCCGCACCGCGTCGCTCAGCCCGTCCGCGCCGCCGATGACGAAGGCAAGCGCCGACAGCCCGCCATCCCGCTGGGCCGCCAGGCGGGCGGCGAAATCCTCGCTGGAGAGCTGGCGCCCGCGCGGGTCGAGCACGACCAGCCCCGCCCCCGGAGGCAAGGCCGCGAGCAGCGCGGCGCCCTCCTCCGCCATGCGGTCCTCGGCGCGGCGGGCGGCGGATTCGGGAATCTCGATCATGTCGCAGGGGCCAAGGCCCAGGGGCCGGCCGGCGGGGCGGATGCGGTCCACATAGCGCGTAACGAGGTCACGCTCGGCCCCGGCTTTCAGCCGGCCGACACAGGCGAGGACGAGGCGCACGCAGCTCTCAGCAAGCCGTGCCGGAACGCATCAGGGGCGCGTCCCGGACCACATCTTCTCGATGTTGTAGAAGCTGCGGACCTCGGGCTGGAAGACGTGGACGATCACGTCGTTCGCGTCGATGAGCACCCAGTCGCAGGCCGGCTGGCCCTCGACCCGCACGTGCTTGATCCCCGCCGCCTTCAGCGCCTCGATGAGGTGCTCGGCGACAGCGCCCACATGCCGCTGCGAGCGGCCGGAGGCGATCACCATGTAGTCGGCGATGGAGGTCTTGCCACGCAGGTCGATGGAGACGATGTCCTCGGACTTGTCGTCTTCGAGCCGGGCAGTGACGAGGGCGAGAATCTCCTCGGCGTCAGGAAGCGCCCGGGAGACCGTGGCGGGCGGTGTCATCTCAGCGGCCGCCAGAAGTGCCGTCGTGGACAGGGGTCCAAATCCTCTTGATACAGGCGACGGCACAAACCGTCGCACCCCCGCAGGATGGGGCTAAATCAACGCAAATTCAAGATGTTTGGCGGGCCGGCCCATCGAGCCCCCCGCCCGCAGCCCTGATTCCCGTTGAAGACATGGGGGATTTCAGCCCGTGGAGGAACACCCAGGCGGGCGGCTTCAGGTCCGCCAGGAGGGGCGCGTCGCTCTCGTCGATGCGATATCGCCCCAGCGCCCGGGCCGCCACGGAGGCGGTGGCGGCAAGGCTCTCGCCCATGCGGTCCACCACCGCCAGGGGCATGAGGTCGGCGATGGCCCGCCAGCGCTGCCAGCGGTCGAAGCGGGCGAGATTGTCCGCCCCCATGATCCACACGAAGCGCACCGTGGGCAGCCGCCGCGCCAGATAATCCACCGTCTCGTAGCTGTAGCGCACGCCCAGATCCGCCTCGAAGCCGGTCACGTCGATGCGCGAATGGCGCGCCACCCGCCGCGCGATGGCCACGCGCTCCTCCAGCGGCGGCAGCGCGCGATTGTCCTTCAGGGGATTGCCCGGCGTCACCAGCCACCACACCCGGTCGAGCCTCAGGCGCCGCAGGGCGATGAGGCTCGCCGCGCGATGGGCCTCGTGGGCCGGATTGAAGCTGCCGCCGAACAGGCCCACGCGCAGGCCGTCGGTCACCCACGGCATGTGGCGCGCGGCGCGCGGGCTCACCGCGCCACCGTCCCGCGTCCCCCCGCTGGCGGGTGGAAAGCTCACGGACGGGTCTGCCCCGTGCCATGGATGCGGTATTTGAACGAGGTGAGCTGCTCGGCGCCCACCGGCCCGCGCGCATGCATGCGCCCGGTGGCGATGCCGATCTCCCCGCCGAAGCCGAACTCCCCGCCGTCCGCGAACTGGGTGGAGGCATTGTGGAGCACGATGGCGGAATCCACCTCCGCCAGGAACCGCTCCGCCGCCGCCGCATCCTGCGTGACGATGGAATCGGTGTGGTGGGAGCCGTGGGCCTCGATATGGGCGACGGCACCGGCGAGCCCGTCCACCACCTTCACGGCGATGATGGCGTCGAGATATTCCGTGTCCCAGTCCAGCGCCGTGGCGGGCTTGACGCGGCCGTCCACCGCCTGCACGGCGGCGTCGCCGCGCACCTCGCAGCCGGCGTCGATGAGCATCTCCACCAGCGGCTTCAAATGGGTGGCGGCCACCGCCTGGTCCACCAGCAATGTCTCGGCGGCGCCGCAGACGCCGGTGCGGCGCATCTTGGCGTTCAGCACCACGGTCTTGGCCATGTGGAGGTCGGCGGCCTTGTCCACATAGACGTGGTTGATGCCGTCCAGATGGGCGAACACCGGCACCCGCGCATCGCTCTGCACCCGCGCCACCAGGCTCTTGCCGCCGCGCGGCACGATCACGTCCACGGTATTGTCGAGCCCGGCCAGCATCAGCCCCACCGCCGCCCGATCGGCCACGGCGACGAATTGCACCGCATCCTCCGGCAGGCCGGCGGCCTTGAGGCCGGAAACGAAGGCGCGATGGATGGCACCGGACGAGGCGAGGCTGTCGGAGCCGCCGCGCAGGATCACGGCATTGCCGGCGCGCAGGCACAGAGCGGCGGCGTCCGCCGTCACATTGGGCCGGCTCTCATAGATGACGCCGATGACCCCCAGCGGCGTGCGCACGCGCTCGATCTTCAAGCCGTTGGGGCGGGTCCAGCTCTCGGTCACCTCGCCCACGGGATCGGCCAGCGCCGCCACCTGCTCCACGCCCTCGGCCATGGCCTCGATGCGGGCAGGGGTGAGGGTGAGGCGATCGAGGAACGAGCCGGTCATGCCGTCCGCCTTGGCCTTGGCCACATCTCCGGTATTGGCGGCAAGGATCTCGGCGGCGGCGGCGCGGATGGCGGCGGCGGCGGCATGGAGCGCCTGCGTCTTCGCCTCGGGCGCGGTGAGGGCGAGGCTGCGGGAGGCGGCGCGGGCGCGGCGGCCCATGTCGCCCATATAAGCGGCAAGATCCGCCCCGGCATCCGCCGGCGGCACGGACCGGCCCGCGACGGCGGAAACATCGGTGCGGGCGGCGGAGGCGGTGGCCATGGCAGGGTCTCGCTGACGGATAAGACGGTTATGCCTCATAAGATAGGCATCACCGCACTGATTAGCACGTCAGGGGCGAAATGCGACAGGCCGGAGCAGGGTACCGGGTTTACGCGGCGAGCAGTCCCCGCCCTCTCACTCCACCCCGAGGGCCATGTCGTCCCGGTGGATCATTTCCGAGCGGCCCTGGCCGCCCAGCAGGGCCTCGATCTCGGGGGTGGTGTGGCCCATGATGCGGGCGGCGTGGGTGGAATCATAGGCCACCAGCCCCCGGCCCACCTCGGCGCCGTCGGGGCCACGCAGCACCACCGCATCGCCCCGGTCGAACACCCCCTCCACCCGCTTCACCCCGGCTGGCAAAAGGCTTGCGCCACGGCGCAGGGCGGCCACGGCGCCGTCGTCCAGATGCAGCGTGCCGCGCGGCTCCAGCGCCCCGGCGATCCAGCTCTTGCGGGCGCGCACCGGATTGGCCGAGGTGAGAAACCAGGTGCAGCGCCCGCCCTCCACGATGCGCTTCAGCGGGTTCTTCACATGGCCGGAGGCGATGACCATGTGGGTGCCGGCGGAGGTGGCGATCTTGCCGGCCTCGATCTTGGTCCGCATGCCGCCGCGCGACAGCTCCGAGCCCGCATCCCCGGCGATGGCCTCGATCTCGGCGCCGATGCGCGGCACCACCGGGATGAGGGTGGCGTTGGGGTCCTGCGCCGGCGGGGCAGTATAGAGCCCGTCGATGTCCGAGAGCAGCACCAAGAGGTCGGCGCTCGCCATGGTGGCGACCCGGGCGGCGAGGCGGTCGTTGTCGCCATAGCGGATCTCGGTGGTGGCCACCGTGTCGTTCTCGTTGATGATGGGCACCGCCTTCAGGTCCATCAGCCGCCCGAGGGTGGAGCGGGCGTTGAGATAGCGCCGGCGCTCCTCGGTGTCGCCCAGGGTCAGCAGCACCTGGCCGGCGGTCATTCCGTAATGCCCGAGGATCTGCGCCCAGGTGCGCGACAGGGTGATCTGGCCCACGGCGGCGGCGGCCTGGCTGTCCTCCAGCTTCAGCGGCCCCTTGGGCAGGCCGAGCACGGTGCGCCCCAAAGCGATGGCGCCGGACGACACCACCATCACCTCGCAGCCGCGCGCGTGGAGCGTCGCGATGTCCTCCACCAGCGAGGTGAGCCAGGCGAGCTTCACCCGCCCATGGTCGCGGTCCACCAGCAAAGCGGAGCCCACCTTGATGACGATGCGGCGGAAGTCGGTGAAGACGGGGGTTTGCCCGGAAACCTGCGAGGCCATGGAATTCTTGCGACCGGAAGGCACTCAGACGGGCAGCGCGCGCACGTCGGTGCGGGAAAAGTCATCCCCCTTGAAGAGGAGCGGCACGTCATGCGCCTTGGCGACGGCATAGGCCATGCAGTCGCCGAAGTTCAAGCCCGCCGGATGCCGCCCCTTGCCAAAACGGTCGAAGGCCTCCCGCGCCAGCCGCAGGTGGAGCAGATCATGGGGAACCACCGTGACATCGCCTTCCTCCAGCCAGAGGTCAACGGCTTCCAGCGTGTAGGCATAGCTCCGCCCCCGCAAGACGAGGTGGGTCTCGAACAGGGTCGGCGCGCCGATCAGGCAGGGCGCGCCCACGAGGATGGGGCGGTAGAGATCGGCGTCCGGCTCATTGGTGAAGGTGGCGATGAGCACCGATGTGTCGATGGCGATCACCGGGGAGCGCCATCGTCGCCATAGAGGTCGCCATGCTCGGACGTCGCCTCGGGAGACGCCTCCCGAGCCTTGCGGCCGAGGTCAGCCAGGCGATCATGCAAGGACTTCTGCCGGGGCGAAAGATCCTCTTGCCGCAGGGCCTGGCCTTCGGCCTCGGCCATGCGGCGCAAGGCCCGCACCACCACTTCCGTGGTGGTCCAGCCATGGCGTTCCGCAAGCCGCCGGGCGGTTTCGAACGCCTCGTCGCTGCGGATGTTCAGCTGTCGCGGCATGAAAGGAGATCCGAACGATGCTAGCTCCGAATTCCGAAATGCTAGCACACGCCGGGACCGGCGTCAGCCCGGCCCCGTCACGGCCTGCAATTCAGGGGCGCCAGATCACGGCCGCCACGCGTCCCGCGGTTCCTCTGCCTTTTCGGCGCCCCGCTCCTGCTCCACCACCGAGAGCAGCAGGCGCAACGCCTCCTGCACCCCCTGGCCGGACTGGGCCGAGAGCAGCAGCGGCGTCTTCTTGGCCGCCCGCTTCAGGCGCTCCTTCTGCTGCTTGAGCAGCTCGGGGGAGAGCGCATCCACCTTGGACAGGGCCACGATCTCCGGCTTCTCGTCGAGGCCGTTGCCATAGGCGGCAAGCTCGGCCCGCACGGTCTTGTAGGCCTTGCCCGCATGCTCGGAGGTGCCATCCACGAGGTGCAGCAGCGCCCGGCAGCGTTCCACATGGCCGAGGAAGCGGTCGCCGATGCCCACACCCTCGTGCGCGCCCTCGATGAGGCCGGGAATGTCGGCCAGCACGAACTCGCGCCCGTCCACCCGCACCACACCGAGGCCGGGATGGAGGGTGGTGAAGGGATAGTCGGCGATCTTGGGCTTGGCCGCCGTGGTGGCGGCGAGGAAGGTGGACTTGCCGGCATTGGGCAGGCCCACGAGGCCGGCGTCGGCGATCAGCTTCAGGCGCAGCCAGATCCACCGCTCCTGGCCCTCGAGGCCGGGATTGGCACGGCGCGGGGCCTGGTTGGTGGAGGTCTTGAACTGGGCGTTGCCGAAGCCGCCGTTGCCGCCTTCCAGCAGCTTGACGCGCTGGCCCACCTCGGTGAGGTCGGCAAGGACCGTCTCTTCCTCCTCGTCGAGGATCTGGGTGCCGGCGGGCACCCTCAGCACCACGTCGGAGCCGCGGGCCCCGGTGCGGTTGGCGCCCTTGCCGTGGTCGCCCTTCTTGGCCTTGAAATGCTGCTGGTAGCGATAGTCGATGAGCGTGTTGAGGCCATCCACGCACTCGATCCACACGTCGCCGCCGCGTCCGCCGTCGCCGCCGTCGGGACCGCCGAACTCAATGAATTTCTCGCGCCGGAAGGAGACGCAACCCGCCCCCCCGTCGCCGGAGCGCACATAGACCTTGGCCTGATCGAGGAATTTCATGGGTTGGAGGTAGACGGGAGGCGCCGCAAACGCAAGGGGCGGGCCAGATTCACACCCCTTTGACCTTTCCCGCCGGACGGACCAAAACACCGCCATGAGTGCGCGCACGGTCGATGTCCTGCTGCCCTTGGGCCTCGACACCCCCTATTCCTATCTCGTGCCCGAGGGGATGACGCTCTCCCCCGGCGACCTCGTGCACGTGCCTTTGGGCGCGCGCGGCATCATCGGCTGCGTCTGGCCGCGCAACGACAGCCTGGCCGGCAAGCCGGTGGATGCGGCCAGGCTCAAGACCGTGAAGGCGAAGCTGGACTATGTCCCGCTGCCGCCGGACCTCCTGAAGCTCGTCGACTGGATGGCCGACTACACCCTTGCCCCGCGCGGCATGGTGCTGCGCATGGCCCTGCGCCACGGGGAAAGCCCCGGCGCCGGCCGCGAGCGGGTGGGCGTGCGCCTCGCCGGCCCGGCCCCGGCGCGCATGACGGCGGCCCGCGCCCGGCTGCTCGACCTTCTTGCCGACGGCTTCGTGCGCGGCAAGTCGGAGGCGGCGCGGGAGGCCGGGGTCTCCCCCTCCGTGGTGGACGGGCTGGTGGACGAGGGCGCCCTGGAAACCGTGGTGCTGCCCCCGGAGCCCGCCGCCTATCCCCCCGACGCGGCCTTCGCCACCCCCACGCTGTCCGAGCCGCAGGCGCAGGCCGCGCAGGTGCTCAGCGCGGCGGTGGACGCCAAGGGCTTCGGCGTCTTCCTGCTGGACGGCGTCACCGGATCGGGCAAGACGGAAGTCTATTTCGAGGCGGTGGCGCAGGCCATCCGCGATGGGCGGCAGGCGCTGATCCTGCTGCCTGAAATCGCCCTCACCCAGGCCTTCCTCGACCGCTTCACCACCCGCTTCGGGGTGAAGCCGGCGGAATGGCATTCGGGCGTCTCCACGCGGCGGCGCGGGCGCATCCTCAACGCGGTGGCCTCGGGACAGGTGCAGGTGGTGGCCGGCGCCCGCTCGGCCCTGTTCCTGCCGTTCCGCGACCTCGGCCTCATCATCGTGGATGAGGAGCACGACCCCGCCTACAAGCAGGAGGACGGCGTCGCCTACCACGCCCGCGACATGGCGGTGGTGCGGGCGCGGCTGGCCGCCGCCCCCATCGTGCTCGCCTCCGCCACCCCCTCCATCGAGACCGAGGTGAACGCCCGGCGCGGGCGCTACCGCCGCCTCGCTTTGCCGGTGCGCTTCGGCGGCGCCAAGGTGCCGGGCCTCCTGCCCATCGACCTGCGCAAGGGCGGACCGCCCAAGGGGCGCTGGATCGCCCCGCGCCTCGAAGCGGAGATCGCCGACACGCTGGAGGCGGGCGGACAGGCGCTGCTGTTCCTCAACCGGCGGGGCTACGCGCCGCTCACCCTGTGCCACTCCTGCGGGCACCGCATGCGCTGTCCCTCCTGCACGGCGTGGCTGGTGGAGCACCGTTTCCGCCGCCGCCTCACCTGCCACCATTGCGGTTATCAGGCCCCGGTGCCGGAGGCCTGCCCCGCCTGCGGCGCCAAGGACAGCCTGGTGCCCGTGGGGCCGGGCGTGGAACGGCTTCAGGAGGAGGTGCAGGCGCTGTTTCCCGCCGCCCGCTCCCTCGTGCTCTCCTCCGACCTCGCCGGCGGGGTGGAGCGCATGCGCGCGGAGCTGGACGCGGTGGCCAAGGGCGAGGTGGACGTGGTGGTGGGCACCCAGCTCGTGGCCAAGGGCCACAATTTCCCCGGCCTCGCGCTGGTGGGTGTGGTGGACGCCGACGTGGGCCTCGGCCATGGCGACCCGCGCGCGGCGGAACGCACTTTCCAGCTGGTGCATCAGGTGGCGGGGCGCGCCGGGCGCGGCAAGACCGAAGGGCGGGGCTTCATCCAGACCCACATGCCCGAGCATCCGGTGATGCGGGCGCTGGTGACCGGCGACCGGGACGCCTTCTACGACACCGAGATCGCCGCCCGCGAGGAGGCGCAGTTGCCGCCCTTCGGCCGCATGGCGAGCCTCATCGTCTCGGCCAGCGAGGGCCATGTGGCGGAGGGCCATGCCCGAAGGCTTGCCGCCTCCGCCCCCCTGG
Source organism: Xanthobacter autotrophicus (assembly GCF_029991245.1). Lineage (GTDB taxonomy): Bacteria > Pseudomonadota > Alphaproteobacteria > Rhizobiales > Xanthobacteraceae > Xanthobacter > Xanthobacter autotrophicus_C. The sequence goes on along the minus strand of NZ_JAIVFO010000135.1, from coordinate 3,965 downwards.
TGGCGGGGGTGCGCATCCTCGGCCCGGCGGAAGCCCCGCTCGCGGTGCTGCGCGGGCGCCACCGCTGGCGGCTGCTGGTGCGCGCGCCCCGCGCCTTCGACCTGTCGCGCTACCTGCGCGACTGGCGGACCACGGCGCCGAAGGTGACGGGCAACATCCGCGTGGCCATCGACGTGGACCCGCAGAGCTTCTTCTGAACCACCGGCGACCCCCATGAAACAGCGTCCATGAAACAGCGCCCGTCCTCCCGCCTCCTGGTCCTGAACGCGCAAGGCCGCCTGCTGCTGTTCCGGTTCGTGCACCGGACGGGCGCGCTGGCCGGCGCCATCTTCTGGGCGCCGCCCGGCGGCGGCCTCGATGACGGCGAGAGTTTCGAGCAGGCCGCGTGCCGGGAACTGCTGGAGGAAACCGGCCTTCGCATCACCCACCCCGGCCCCCAGGTCGCCCGGCGGATCGTCACCTTCACCATGCCGGACGGGATCGCGGTGGAGGCCGACGAGCGCTATTTCCTGGTCCGCGTCGCGACGCTGGAGGTGTCGTCGGCGCTCTGGACCGCCGAGGAACGGGCGGTGGTCGCGGAGCACGCCTGGTGGTCGCAGGCCGATCTGGCGCGGGCGAGCGAGCAGGTGTGGCCCGAGGACATGGCCGGGATACTGGTGGAGGCGGGGGTGTGGGCCGCCTCCCGCTGAGGCCCGCGCGCAGGTTACGCCTCCCCACCAATGCCGCGCTTGCCCCTCGCCGGCCATTGGGCACAATCCCGGCCATGCTCGCCCGCGCCGAATCAGTCTTATCCCCCCTCGCCACCGTGATCCTCGCCGGCGCGGAGCTGGTGCTGGACCCGTCCGGCGCGCTGCTGTGGCCGGACGAGAAGCTGATGGTGGTGGCGGACCTGCATCTGGAGAAGGGCTCCGCCTTCGCCCGGCGCGGCCAGATGCTACCGCCCTATGACAGCATCGATACCCTGAAGCGCCTGGCAGCCGTCATCGCCGCGCACCAGCCGCGCATGGTGATCGCCCTCGGCGACAGCCTGCACGACCGCTGGGCGCTGGAGCGCATGGCCGATCCGGTCCGCGAGGAAATTCGCCGCATCCAGGCCGGACGCACCTTCGTTTGGATCGCCGGCAACCATGATCCCGCGCCCCACGATCTCGGCGGCGAGGGCACGGCGGCGCTCGCCCACGGCCCGCTGCTGTTCCGCCACGAGCCGGCGGACGGCCCCGCGCCGGGGGAAGTGTGCGGCCACCTGCATCCCGCCGCCCGCATCGCGTTGCGCGGGCGGGGGGTGCGGCGGCGCTGCTTCGTCACCGATGGCCGCCGCATGGTGCTGCCGGCATTCGGCGCCTATGCGGGCGGCCTGAGCGTGCGCGACCCGGCCATCGCCGGCCTGTTCCCGCCGCGCGGCTTCACCGCCCACCTGCTGGGCGCCGGGCGCACCTATGAGATGCCCGCCTCGGCCTGCATCGGGGATTGAATTTCAGGCCGACTGAGGCTCAGGCCTTGCGCCGGCGGATGCGCACATAGAGCGCGCCTTCCCCGCCATGGCGGCGGCCGGCGGATTCGAAGCCCACCACGATCATCCGCAGGTCCGGCTCGGCGAGCCACAAGGGCACCGCGCGCTTGAGCACGCCCCGCCCCTCGCCGAAGGCGGGGCCGGTGCTCATGAGGCGGTCGGGATCGCCCTTGCCGGTGATGACCAGCACCAGCGCATGGCCCAGCGCCTGCGCCTCGATCAGGAACAGCCGCAGCCGGCGATGGGCGGCGGCCTGGGTGAGGCCATGCAGGTCGAGCCGCGCATCCACCTCCGCGCCGCGGATGAGCCGCCGGCGGGTCTTCGGCTCCAGGGACGCAAGCGGCGGCGCGGGCGGGGGAGCGGGCGGCGTCTTCGACCGGGACGCCTTGGTGGGCTTCGGAGGCGCGACGGGCGGCGGCTCCGGCACTACGGGCGCGGGTTCCGGCACCAGCGGGGCCACATCCTCCGGCACCGCGGGCAGCTTCAGCGGCGTCACCGAGCGCACCACATGGTCCCAGAGCGCGCGCTCTTCCGCCGACAGTTGCCGCCGCCGCCCGCGCCGGCTCATTGGGCGCGCCCCGCCGTCCCCGCAGGCGCGAAACGCGGCACCAGCAGGGTGAAGCTGCCGGAATGGCGGATGCGCCCGGCCACCGCACCGGCCTCTGGCCCGGTGCCGAAATAAAGGTCCGCCCGCGCCGGCCCGACGATGGCCGAGCCGGTATCCTGCGCGATCATGAGGCGGCGGAACGGCTCGCGGCTGCCCGGCGCGGACAACGGCAGGTCCGCCGCCACGAATACCGGCGCGCCATAGGTATGCAGCTTGCGATCCACGGCGATGGAGCGGCCGGCGGTCAGCGGCACGCCCTGCGCACCCATGGCGCCGGCCTCCCCGTCGAGGTCGAGGGCCTTGAAGAACACATAGGACCGGTTCTCGCGCCGGAGCGCCCGGCCCGCCTCCGGGTCCGCCTCCATGAAGGCGCGGATGCGGTCCATGGACATCTCTTCCCGCGGCACCAGGCCCCGCGCGATGAGGAGGCGGCCCACCGGCAGGTAGGGATGGCCGTTATAGCCGTCGTAATTCAGCCGCAGTATCCGCCCGTCCGGCAGCCGGACCCGGGCCGAGCCCTGGATCTGCATGAAGAACAGGTCGATGGGGTCCTTCAGCCAGGCGATTTCCAGCCCGCGGCCGGCGAGCGCCCCGTCCTCGATGGCGGCGCGATCGAAATAGGGCACGAGGGCATCGCCCTCCCGCCGCATGGCCCCGCCCGAATTGGGGGTGGGGCCGCCGCCGCTCATCAGGAGGTCGGACGGCCGGCCATGGACCGGCACGTCGAAGCCGTTGCCGGGCGCCAGCGCGCCGGCCACCTCCGGCTCGTAATAGCCGGTGAAGAAGCCTTCGCCACCCTTGTCTGGCACCACTAGGTAAGGGCGGAAATTGGCCTCGAAGAACAGCCGCGCCACTTCCCGCGACGGGGCGGCGGTGCCCAGCTGCGCTGCGGCGGCGCAGGCATGGGCAAGGCCGGCGGCCAGTGTCGGCACGGAGGCGGGGCCGACCTCGGCCGGCGGCGCGCGGCGGGCGGCGCAACTTTTCAGGAAGGTCCGGAAGGCGCTGGCATGGTCGTCCGCAGCCCAGCCGTCCATGGCGCCGAAGGCCAGCGGCACCAGCTTCGCCCCGGCGATGGCGGGCGGGGGGACGGCGCTCAGCATGCCGGAGGGCACGGCGGCGGCGGCGACAAGGGCGAGGACCATCGCCGCCATGCAGCGCAGGCGGCGCTTTGCGCGTCCTGGCGCGCCGGCCGCGGGGCGGCAGGTCTGGCCGTGACCGGTGACACGATCGCTGATTCGGCCAGGAGCCCGGCCACCGTTTCCACCCCAAGGTCCTGCCGCGTGCCGCACCGGAGGCCTCACTGGGCGGCTTCGGTGGCCACCAGCTTCCAGTTGGGATCACGCGTGCCGAGGTCGCGGGCGAAGGTCCACACATCGGTCACGTCGGCCACCGTGTCGGGGCTGCCATCCACCACCGCACCATCGGCGCCGCGGGTGACCGAGATGAGCTTGGACACGAAGCGCACCGTGAGCTGGGCATTGCGGTCGCGGACGGTCACCTCCTGAAGCTCGGCCTGCTCGATGGCGACGAACCGCGATTCCATGGTCTCGCGCCGGCTCTCGCGGTCGGCGATGGCGGCGACGAAGCCGTCATAGACATCCTTGGCGAGCAGATCCTTCAGCGCGCGGCGGTCGCCGGCGGCGAAGGCGGTCACGATCATCTCATAGGCGGCGCGGGCACCGGTGAGGAAATGCTTGGCATCGAAGTCGGGCTCGATGCGGGCGATCTCGTCGAGGGCCGCGGCGGTGGCCGAGCCCTCCTCGGCCACGCCTTCCCAACGGTAGGCCGGCGGGACATCGTCCACCGGGGCGGCGGCGCCGCCGAGGTTCCCCTCCACCCCCGCCTGCC
>NZ_JAIVFO010000134.1 GCF_029991245.1 Xanthobacter autotrophicus | reverse complement strand
TCCCCCGCCCCCATCGGTCCGCTGGCCGACATCGCGCCGCTGCTGCCGCCGCGCGGGGCGCTGCTCGGGCTCGACCTCGGCACCAAGACCATCGGCGTCGCCTCCTGCGATCCCGACCGCCGGGTGGCGACGGTGGTAGAAACGGTGCAGCGCACCAAGTTCACCGCCGATGCCCGGAGATTGCTCGTGCTTGCGGCGGAACGGCGCGCCGTGGGCTTCGTGCTCGGCCTACCGCTCAACATGGACGCCTCCGAAGGCCCCCGCGCCCAGGCCAGCCGTGCGTTTGCCCGCAACCTCGCGCGCCTGACGGCGCTGCCCATCGCCCTGTGGGACGAGCGCCTGTCCACCGCGGCGGTGGAACGCGCCCTCATCTCCGCCGATGTCAGCCGCGCCCGCCGCGCCGCCGTGGTGGACCAGCACGCCGCCGCCTTCATCCTGGAAGGGGCGCTGGGCTTCCTCTCCCGCCATGCCGTCCGCCCGGCCGGGAACGAATCCGAAACCGGCCCGCTGGACTGATTCGGTCACCGCCTGTTCCCCGGTGTTCCCGTCTGGAGAGGCCGCTTTCCCGTTTCGGGACGGTGGATTTCCCCGATCCGCTCGCCTAAAGGGAACTCATTGCCTGTCGCCGAACGGCAGGCACGCTATGCGTGGCCCATGGACCTCATCTTCAGCGCGCTCGCCCCCGTCTTCCTCGTCATCGCGCTCGGCGCCGTGCTGCGCCGGATCCTGCTGAAGGATCCCGCCCACTGGGCCGCGCTGGAAAAGCTCACCTATTTCGTGCTGTTCCCGGCCCTGCTCGTGGTCTCGGCGGTGAAGGCCGACCTCAGCAAGGTGAACGTCCTGGCGGTCAGCGGCGCGCTCATCGGCTCGGTGGTGGTGCTCTCGGGCCTCATCCTGCTGGTCCACCGGCCGCTCATCGCGGCGCTGGCGGCGGACGGGCCGGGCTTCACCTCCCTGTTCCAGGGGGCGGTGCGCTGGAACACCTATATCGTGCTGGCGGTGGCAGGCGGGCTCTACGGACCGGCGGGCATCACCATCGCCGCGCTGGCGCTGGTGGCCATGATCCCGGTGGTCAACATCATTTCGGTGCTAGTGCTGGCGAGCTTCTCGGGCCGCCACCCGCCCACCTTCGCCTATGTGGCCGAACAGCTCGCCCGCAATCCCTACATCTGGGCCTGTGCGGCGGGGGCGGCGCTCAATGCCACCCACTTCCCCGTGCCCGCCGTGCTGCTGGAGTTCGGCGACGTGCTGGGGCGGGCCTCCCTGGCGCTGGGTCTGCTGGTGGTGGGCGGCGGGCTGGTGCTGGACCGGCTGGCGCGGCCGCGCCCCATCGTGCTGGCGAGCCTCGCGCTGAAGCTTCTGGTGAAGCCGGCCATCGCGCTCCTGCTGGCGCTGGCCTTCGGCCTCTCCGGCACGGAGCTGGTGGTGGTGGCCATCACCGCCGCCGTGCCCTCCGCGCCCAACGGCTATGTGCTGGCCCGCCAGATGGGCGGCGATGCGCCCTTGCTGGCGGAAATTCTCACCCTCCAGATCGTCGCCGCCGCACTCACCCTGCCGCTGGTCGTCGCGGTGGCCAAGCTGCTGGCCTGAGCGTCCGGCGCCGCAACGCAAAAAGGCGGCCGGAGCCGCCCTTTCGAATCTCGCTGTTTCGAGCCTTGCCGCCTCAGCAAGGCGACCAGTAGCCACCACCGCCGGGGCCGGTGGCGACCCAGCAGCTGCGCGGCTGCGGGGCCGGCTCCAGATAGACGCGCGGCGCCGGCTCGTAATAGACCGGCGGCGGCTCTTCATAATAGACGGTCGGAGGCGGGGCGGAGGCAGCCCCCGCGATGGCCGCCGCGCCCAGAATGCCGAGGGCGACGCCCGCGCCCACCGCCGCACCATTGCCGCCGCCGCAATTCCAGCAGCCGCCGCGATAGGGGCCGCCATAGCCGCGGTAGGGGCCGTTGTAATAACGGCCGCGATGCCAGTAGCCCACATCGGTGAGCGAGGCGGCATGGCCCGGCGCGAGCGCCAGCGCGCCCGTGCCGATGGCGGCGGCATGGCCCGTCGATGCCGCGCCGGTGACGGCCGCAGCCGCCAAAGCCAGCGCCACGAGCTTCGCCCGGAAGTGAGAAGACATGAGAGCAACTCCCAAACGTCGCAGGCCCTGAAGGCCCCAGACAAAAAACTCTGAAACCGGCATCCCCGGTTCCATCTCAGGCTCGGCGAGACTTCGTCCCAAAGTGTGGCGCCGCGCGGGTGTTTCCGGGGAGAGTTGTGCACGAATGATGAACGATCCCTGAAGGCCCGGCGCGGCCGCCGCGCTTCCGTCGCCGGCTCCCTTGCCAGCCTCCCTTGCCCGCCTCCCTTGCCCGCCTCCCTTGCCCAGCGGGCCGGGTGCGTCTATGCCTGCCGCCTGCCATGCATGCTGCTTCCGCCTTCACCCTCTCCGGCCGGGATCTTCTCGGCATCGAAGGCCTCATCGCCAGCGAGATCACAGGTCTGCTCGACCTTGCCGAGGAGTTCGTCGAACTCAACCGGCAGATCGAGAAGAAGCGCACCACGCTTCGCGGCCGCACCCAGATCAACCTGTTCTTCGAGGCCTCCACCCGCACCCAGTCCTCGTTCGAGATCGCCGGAAAGCGACTCGGGGCGGACGTGATGAACATGTCGGTGGGCTCGTCCTCCGTGAAGAAGGGCGAGACGCTGATCGACACCGCCATCACGCTGAATGCCATGCACCCCGACATCCTGGTGGTGCGGCATCATGCGTCCGGCGCGGTGGCGCTTCTGGCGCGCAAGGTGGACTGCTGCGTGGTGAATGCCGGCGATGGCGCCCACGAGCATCCCACCCAGGCGCTGCTGGACGCCCTCACCATCCGCCGCAACAAGGGCCGCATCGCCGGCCTCACCGTCGCCATCTGCGGCGACGTGCTGCATTCGCGGGTGGCGCGCTCCAACATCATCCTGCTCCATACCCTCGGCGCGAAGGTGCGGGTGGTGGCGCCCTCCACCCTGCTGCCGGCGGGCATCGAGAGCCTCGGCGTCGAGGTGTTCCGCACCATGGAAGAGGGCCTCAAGGATGCGGACATCGTGATGATGCTGCGCCTCCAGCGCGAGCGCATGGCCGGCTCCTTCATCCCCTCGGTGAAGGAGTATTTCCATTATTTCGGCCTCGACGAACTGAAGCTCCGCCACGCCGCACCGGACGCGCTGGTGATGCATCCCGGCCCCATGAACCGGGGCGTGGAGATCGATTCGGCGGTGGCCGACGGCCCGCGCTCCCTCATTCGCGAGCAGGTGGAAATGGGCGTCGCCGTGCGCATGGCCGTGCTCGACACCCTCGCCCGGAAGCTGCCCAATGCGTGACGGTCGCCTGTTCTCCCGCGATCCCCGCCCACTGCTGCTGGTCAACGCGCGGGTCATCGACCCGTCCCGCGGCTCGGATTTCCACGGCGATGTGTATCTCGCCGAGGGCGTCATCAAGGATGCCGGCTTCGGCATCGCCGCCTCGGGCGTGCCCGACGGCGCCGAGGTGGTGGACTGCAGGGGCGCGGTGGTCGCGCCCGGCCTCGTGGACATGTGCGCCTTCGTGGGCGAGCCCGGCGCCGAGCATCGCGAGACGCTGGCCTCCGCCAGCCACGCGGCGGCGGCCGGCGGCGTCACCACCATCATCTGCCAACCCACCACCGACCCGGCGGTGGACGACCCGGCCATCGTGGACTTCATCCTGCGCCGGGCGCGGGACACGGCGGTGGTGCGGGTGCACCCCATGGCGGCCATCACCAAGGGCCTGAAGGGCGAGGAGATGACCGAGATCGGCCTGTTGCAGGCCGCCGGCGCCGTCGCCTTCACCGATGGCCATCGCTCGGTGGCAAGCGCCCAGGTGCTGCGCCGGACCCTGACCTACGCCCGCGATTTCGACGCCCTCCTGGTGCACCACACCGAGGATGCGAGCATGTCGCAGGGGGCCATGAACGAAGGCGCCTTCGCCGCCCGCCTCGGCCTCTCCGGCAATCCCAAGTCCGCGGAAACCATCGTGCTGGAGCGCGACGTGCGCCTCGTCGCCGGGGCCCGCGGGCGCTACCACGCGGCGGCGCTCACCTGCGCCGAATCCCTTGCCGTGCTGGAGCGCGCCAAGGAAGCCGGCCTGCCGGTGACGGCGTCGGCCACCATCAATCATCTCTCCTTCAACGAGCTGGATATCGGCGCCTACCGCACCTATTTCCGGCTGGCCCCGCCGCTGCGCGCGGAGGACGACCGGCAGGCGCTGATCCGCGCCGTCGCCTCCGGCCTCATCGACGTGGTGGTCTCCGACCATCTGCCGCAGGACGTGGAAGGCAAGCGCCTGCCCTTCTCCGAGGCCGAGCCCGGCGCCATCGGCCTCGAAACCCTGCTGTCGGCCGCGCTGCGCCTCGTGCATGCGGACCAGGTGGACCTGGTGACCCTTTTGGCCGCCCTCTCCACCCGCCCGGCGGCGATCCTCGGGCTCGATGCCGGCACGCTGCGCCCCGGCGCCCCGGCGGACGTGACCGTGTTCGACCCCGGCATGCCCTACGTGCTCGAACCCTCCATGCTCAAGTCGCGCTGCCGCAACACCCCGTTCGACGAAGCCCGGCTCGACGGGCGCGTGCTGCGCACCATCGTTGCCGGGGCGACGGTGTACGAATACGTTTGATGGGCTCAGGTCGCGACGCGCGTGCCAAATCTCGACGCGGCCCGAGCCTGCCGCTTCCACAGGTTGTCGTCATGGGAACCCGCATCCGCTGCGCTCCAAAGCGCTCTCGCCTTCTGGTCCGTCTCCGAGGTCTTTATGCCTGATGCCCCGTCGTCCGCTCCGGTGCTGCTCCTGGCACTGGCGTTGGGCTACCTGCTGGGCTCGATCCCCTTCGGGCTCCTGCTCACCCGCCTCGCCGGCACCCGCGACATCCGCTCCATCGGTTCCGGCAATATCGGCGCCACCAACGTGCTGCGCACCGGCCGCAAGGATCTCGCCGCCGCGACACTGCTGCTGGACGCCCTCAAGGGCACCGTGGCGGTGCTGGTGGCCGGCCATCTTCTCGGGGCGCCGGCCGCCATGGTGGCGGCCTTCGGCGCCTTTCTCGGCCATATCGCCCCGGTGTGGCTGCGCTTTCAGGGCGGCAAGGGCGTCGCCACCTTCCTGGGGGTGACGCTCGGCCTGTCCTGGCCGGTGGCGCTGGTGTTCGCGGTGGCGTGGCTGGCAACGGCCTATTTCACCCGCTTCTCTTCGCTCTCCGCCCTCACCGCCTCGGTCGTGAGCGTCGCGGCAGCCGCCGCCCTCGTCAACGACCGGCTGGCGCTGCTGCTGGCGCTCCTCGCCATCCTGCTGTGGATCAAGCACCACGCCAACATCCGCCGCCTCCTCGAAGGAACCGAGGGCAAGATCGGCGCGAAGGGCTAGGGCGCCCCATGGCACGGGGCAAGGCCGGAAACGACCACGCGGCCGGCGGCCCCGGCCCGGGCGAACTGCTCTCGCCGGCCCAGCGGCTGGACTGGCTGCGCCTCATCCGCACCGAGAATGTGGGGCCGCGCACCTTCCGCGCGCTCATCAACCAGTTCGGCGGCGCCGCCGCGGCGCTGGAGGCCTTGCCCACCCTTGCCCGCCGCGGCGGCCGGCTGCTGCCGCCGCGCATGCCCGACCTCGCCGAGGCCGAAGCGGAAATGGCCGCCCTCGCCCGCCTCGGCGCCCGGCTGGTGGCCTCCGGCGAGGCCGACTACCCAATCGCCCTGCGCCAGCTCGACGATGCCCCGCCGCTGATCTGCGTGAAGGGGCGCGGCGACGTGCTGCAACGGCCCATGGTGGCCATTGTCGGCGCCCGCAACGCCTCCGCCGCCGGCCGCTCCTTTGCTGCGCGGCTGGCGCGGGATCTGGCGGGCGCCGGCTGGGTGGTGGTCTCGGGCCTGGCCCGCGGCATCGATGCGGCGGCCCACGAGGCGAGCCTCGACGGCGGCACGGTGGGGGTTTTCGCCGGAGGCCTGGCCCGCCCGTATCCGCCGGAGAATCTGGGCCTGATCGAGAAAGTGGCCGCGACCGGCGCCATCGTCTCCGAAATGCCGGTCAACTGGGAGCCGCGGGCGCGCGATTTCCCGCGCCGCAACCGGCTGGTGTCGGGCATGGCGCTGGGCGTGGTGGTGGTGGAGGCCGCCGAGCGCTCCGGCTCGCTGATCACCGCACGCCTTGCCGGCGAGCAGGGGCGCGAGGTGTTCGCCGTTCCGGGCTCGCCGCTGGACCCGCGCGCCGGTGGCACCAACCGCCTGTTGAAGCAGGGTGCCACCCTGGTCACCGAGGCTGCGGACGTCATCGCCGTCCTCACCCCCATGGCGGGGCGGCAGGGGCCGGATGCCATCGAGGCGGAGGGGCCGGCCATGGAACCGGCCATGCCGGGGGAGGACGCCCGCGCCCGCATCGTCGGGTTGCTTGGCCCCGCCCCCACCCTCATCGACGATCTGGTGCGCCTGTCCGGCTGCAGCGCCGCGGAGGTGCAGATCGTGCTTCTGGAACTCGACCTCGCCGGCCGGCTGGACCGGCCGGGCACCGGGCGCGTGGCGCTGAAATAGATCTGTGCGGGTCAGGTCCCGCCACCGCGGCGCGTCAGGCCGCCCTCGGAGCCGGCGAGGGGGTCGTCGGCCAGGCTCTTGGCTTCGAGCCGGGCCATTTCGAGAATATAGGCGAGCGTGGTGAGCCCGTGGTTTTCCGCAAGACGGGACAATTCCGTCGTGATGGTCGCAATATAGGCGGCCGCGGAGGCGGGGTCGCCGCGGGGGCGAGAGGAGGACACGTCGGTCATGGCCCGTCCATCGGCGTAACTGGATAGCTCTGCACGTCTTATAGATTGAGTGTCATATTAAAACATACCTATGGTTGTAAGTTCGCCGGATGCAGACACCGCATCAAGGCGCGGGCCGAATTTGACACGCGCCGATCCGCTCCCCATGTTGCGGCCGCTTCCCGGTGCCGCGATCCGGCCGGCGGGGATCGGGATCGCGCTGAGGAAGCCGGCAGTCCCACGGCGGAACACGATGCGCGAACGCGGATCGTTTCGTCGGCGAAGCCATTCCAATTGAGGCCGCGCGCTGGGGCGGCGGCCCTATGAAAGACACGGTCCGTCATGCAGGTCGTCATCGTCGAATCGCCCGCCAAAGCGAAGACGATCAACAAATATCTCGGTCCCGGCTACGAGGTGATCGCCTCCTACGGCCACGTGCGCGACCTGCCCTCCAAGGACGGCTCCGTGGACCCGGATGCGGATTTCCGCATGCTGTGGGAGGTGGACCCCAAGGCGCAGAAGCGGCTCAACGAGATCGCCGCCGCGGTGAAGGGGGCCGATGGCCTCATCCTCGCCACCGACCCGGATCGCGAGGGCGAGGCCATCTCGTGGCACGTGCTGGAGGTGCTCAAGCAGAAGAAGGCGCTGAAGGGCCAGAAGGTCGAGCGCGTCGTCTTCAACGCCATCACCAAGCAGGCCGTGCTGGACGCCATGAAGGCACCCCGCGCCATCGACGTGGCGCTGGTGGATGCCTATCTGGCCCGCCGCGCCCTCGACTATCTGGTGGGCTTCACCCTGTCTCCCGTGCTCTGGCGCAAGCTGCCCGGCGCCCGTTCCGCCGGACGGGTGCAGTCGGTGGCGCTGCGCCTCGTCTGCGACCGCGAGCGCGAGATCGAGACCTTCGTCCAGAAGGAATACTGGTCCATCGTCGCCAGGCTCGCGACGCCCCGCGCCGAGGAATTCGAGGCTCGCCTCTCCGGCGCCGACGGCAAGAAGATCACCCGCCTCTCCGTGGGCACCGCCGAGGAGGCGAAGGCCTTCCGCGCGGCGCTGGAGGCGGCCGACTTCCGCGTGCGCTCGGTGGAAGCCAAGCCCCTGCGGCGCCATCCGCAGCCGCCCTTCACCACCTCCACCCTGCAGCAGGAGGCCAGCCGCAAGCTGGGCCTTGCCCCCGCCCGCACCATGCAGATCGCCCAGCGCCTCTATGAGGGCGTGGACGTGGGCGGCGAGACGGTGGGTCTCATCACCTACATGCGAACCGACGGCGTGGACATGGCCCCCGAGGCCGTGGCCGCCACCCGCAGCGCCATCGGCAAGCAGTTCGGCCCCAAGTATCTGCCCGGCGTGCCGCGCAAATACACCACCAAGGCCAAGAACGCCCAGGAGGCCCACGAAGCCATCCGCCCCACCGATCCGTCGCGCCATCCCCGCGAGGTGGCGCGCCATCTCGATGGCGAGCAGGCCAAGCTCTATGAGCTGATCTGGATCCGCACCGTGGCGAGCCAGATGGAATCGGCGGAGCTGGAGCGCACCACCGCCGACATCGAGGCCAAAGCCGGCGGCCGCACCCTCGACCTGACCGCCACCGGCACGGTGGTGAAGTTCGACGGCTTCCTCACCCTCTATCGCGAGGGCAAGGACGACGAGGACGACGACGAGGAAAGCCGCCGCCTGCCCGCCATGAGCGCCAACGAAAAGCTCGACCGGCGTGACATCCTCACCACCCAGCACTTCACCGAGCCGCCGCCGCGCTATTCGGAAGCATCCCTGGTGAAGCGCATGGAAGAGCTGGGCATCGGCCGGCCCTCCACCTATGCCGCCGTGCTCGCGGTGCTGCGCGACCGCGAATATGTGAAGCTCGAGAAGAAGCGCCTCCTGCCCGAGGACAAGGGACGGCTGGTCACCGCCTTCCTCGAAAGCTTCTTCAAGCGCTACGTGGAATACGACTTCACCGCCGATCTCGAAGAGAAGCTGGACGAGGTCTCGGCCGCGGAACTGGACTGGAAGGAGGTGCTGCGCGCCTTCTGGCAGGACTTCCACACCGCCGTGGAGGCCACCAAGGACCTGCGCGTCTCCCAGGTGCTCGACGCCCTGGACGAGATGCTCACCGCCCACATCTTCCCCCCGACGACGGATGGGACCGACCCGCGCCTGTGCCCCACCTGCGGCAACGGGCGGCTGTCGTTGAAGATGGGCAAGTTCGGCGCCTTCATCGGCTGCTCCAACTATCCCGAGTGCCGCCACACCCGCCCCCTCACCGGCGACGGCGCCCCCGAGGGCGACGGCAAGCGCGAGCTTGGCATCGATCCGGAGAGCGGCGAGGAGGTCACCATCCGCGCCGGGCGCTTCGGCACCTATCTCCAGCTTGGTGAGGGCAAGGACGGGGAGAAGCCCAAGCGTTCCTCCCTGCCCAAGGGCCTCGCCCCGGCGGACGTGGACCTGGAAACCGCGCTGAAGCTGCTGGCCCTGCCGCGCGAGGTGGGCAAGCACCCGGAAGACGGCGAGCCCATCCTCGCCGGCATCGGGCGCTATGGACCCTATGTGCAGCACGGGCGCACCTACGCCAACATCGAGGACGGCGACGACATCCTCGCCATCGGCCTCAACCGGGCGGTGGTGCTGATCGCGGAGAAGCAGTCCAAGGGCCGGGGCGGGCGCGGGGCGGCGACGCCGGGGCGGACCCTGGGCGATCACCCCACCCACGGCGGGCCGATCACGGTGCGGCCGGGCCGGTTCGGGCCTTATGTGAACCACGGCAAGGTCAACGCCACCCTGCCCAAGTCGGTGGATCCGGAAGCCCTCACCCTCGCCGAGGCGGTGACCCTCATCGACGCCAAGGCGGCCCTGTCGCCCAGCAAGGCGAAGGCGCCCCGCAAGACGGCCTCCAAGGCTTCCGCGTCCGGAGAGGATGCGCCGGGCAAGACGGCGGCAAAGTCGGCCGCAAAGTCGGCGGCAAAGAAGCCGGCGGCGAAATCCGCCGCCAAGAAGCCCGCCGCGAAGAAGACGACGAAGAGCGCCAGCAAGGGGCCAAAGGCGGCCGAATAGGCCGCGCCCCGCCTGTGCCGTAAACGGAAAGGGCGAGCGCACCGGGCTCCGGCGCGCTCGCCCTTTCTTCTCATCAGGCGGACGGCCGTTGAGGCCGCCGCCTGGCTACCGAATATTCAAGCCGCGGCCGGCTCAGGCTTGCCCTCGGGCGCATCCTCGGGGTTCTCGCCGCGCCCCTTGGGGATCTCCATGTCCTCCGGCACCGGTGCTGCCGGGTCCGCCGCCGGATCCGCCACCACCTGGCGGTGGGCGAGATCATGGATGAAGCCCAGCTTCGCGATCACGCCGGGGCCGAGGATGAACGGATAGGCGTCCGACATGCCCAGGCAGCGGTTGAGATTGTTGAGCGCGAAGGCGATGGGCAGCCAGGAATCCACCATCTGCTGCACCGGGCAGGCCTGGTAGGGGTTGAAATCCACCTGGGCGCCCAGTTCCCCCGTGTTGTCCAGGCCGGGATGCACTTCCACGCCGAACGCTGCCGCCATCTCCAGCGTGTCCACGATGTGGATGTAATGCTTGAAGGTCTCGGCGAAGTCTTCCCACGGATGCGCGGTGGCATAGGCCGAGACATAGTTCATCTGCCAGTCGGCCGGAGGTGTGGAAGCATAATAGGCTTTCAGCGCCTCCCCGTAATCGGCGGTCTCATCTCCGAACACGGCGCGAAAAGCATTGAGCCGGCCCGCATCGCGCACCAGGCGGTTCCAGTAATAGTGGCCCACCTCGTGGCGGAAATGCCCGAGCACGGTGCGGTAGAGTTCGCCCAGCTCGCTCTTGCGCTGCTCCCGCTCGGCATCGTCGGCCTCGATCAGGGCGATGGTGATCAGGCCCTCGTCGTGTCCGGTCATCACGTTGGGGGCCTGCATGTCCGGCATATCGGCAAGGAAGTCGAAGCACAGCCCGCCCTCGCGGTCCGTGTTGTTCTCCAGCGGCAGGTTGAGGCGCAGCAACGAATAGACCAGTCGGTGCTTGGCCACTTCCATCCTGCGCCATTTGCGCAGGTTTTCCGGAACCGTCAGGTCCGGAACCGTCCGGTTGTGGCGGCAGGCGAGGCAATATTCCTCTTCCTGATCCGCCGGCATCAGCCAGTTGCAGGCATCGTGGGCCGCATTGGCGCAGAACTTGTAGCGCGCCTCGACGTGGCCGACCGAACGGTGAGCATCGCCATCCGCTTCGAGGGGGGTAATCTCGTTGGCTTCGGGAATATAGCCGAGTTCGTGCCCGCATTTTTCGCAGCGGCGGTTCTCAAAATAGAGAAGCTGGTCGCAGACGGCGCAGCGGAACAAACGCATCTTCATCTCCCAAGGGCGGTCGCGGTGCTTCGGGCACACATTCTGTGCGGCCGGCGCCCTGAGAACCCCATGAGGCATGGGAGGTTCCCATTCCGCACCGGCGGCGCGTCAATTTCTCACGTCCTGCACTGAAGTCCATGGCCGTTTAGGCGCGATCAGGACAAGTCCCCCGCTTGTGACCAGCGCATGGGCGCAGGCGTGACGGCGGCCGTCGCGCAGGGCAAGATCGGCCCATGAGCACGACCCACCTCTTCACCATCGGCTACGAGCAGAGCACCCCCTCCGCCTTCCAGGCGGCGCTGGACGAGGCCAGGGTGGATCTCCTCGTGGACGTGCGGGCGGTCGCGGCCTCCCGCCGGCCGGGCTTTTCCAAGACGGCGCTGGCGGCGGGCATCGCCGAGCACGGCGTCGCCTATGTGCATCTGCGGGCGCTGGGCACGCCCAAGGAAGGCCGGCTCGCGGCGCGCGGCGGCGACCACGACGCCCTCATGCGCATCTATGACGCCCACCTCGCCACCGCCCCGGCGCAGGCGGCGCTGGAGGAACTGGCCTCCCTCGCCAAGGGCCGGCGCATCTGCCTGCTGTGCTACGAGCGGCACGTGGAGGGCTGCCACCGCCTGCGGCTGGCGCAATGGATGTGCGAGCGCCTGGACATCGGCGCCACCCACCTCATACCGGCTCCGTTCTGACGGCTTTCTCCTCGTCCGCCGCCGCCCGCGCCTGGGCGAGGAGTTGCGGCGTATCCACATCGAGGAAGGCGCCGGCGTCGGCGATGGCCACTTCCGCCACCACGTCCTGATTGGCGGCAAGGATGTGCCGGGCGCCCACGTCGCCCTCCAGCGCACCGAGGTCGGCGAAATAGCGCCGCGACCACAGCACGGGATGGCCCCGCTGCCCGTCCTCCACCGGCACGCAGATAAACCGGCCCTCGTCGGGCGCGTGGGCGGCGATGAGCCGGTCGATCACATCCGCGCCAAGGAGCGGCATGTCGCCAAGCACCACCAGCGCCCCCGCCGCCGTCTCCGGCACCGCGGAGATGCCGGCGCGCAGCGAGGACGCCATGCCGCTGGCATGGTCGGGATTATGGGCGAAGGTCACGTCGAGCCCTTCGAGCGCGGCAGCGATGCGCCCGCGCTCATGGCCGGTCACAATGATGACCGGGCGCGCGTTCGAGGCGAGCGCAGCCTGCGCCACCCGGCGGATCACCGGCACGCCGCCCACCTCCTCCATCAGCTTGTTGATGCCCTGCCCCATGCGCGCGCTGCGTCCTGCGGCGAGGATGACGGCGGCGAAGCCCTGCCCCGCATCCCCCTCCGCCCTTGGATGGGGCCGCAC
>NZ_JAIVFO010000133.1 GCF_029991245.1 Xanthobacter autotrophicus | reverse complement strand
CCACCCTGCCCTCCCCCGCAAACGGGAGAGGGTTCCATGCGGGGCGGGACGGAAACGCCCCCCTCACGCCACCTGCGTCGTGCCGGCCATGGAGCCGCGCAGGATGAGCAGGCCGCACAGGGCCGCCGTCACCACCAGCGTCAGGCCCGACACCGCCGCGATGGAGGGTTCCAACTGGTAGGACAGGCTCGAGAAGATCTGGATGGGCGCGGTGGTCTGCCGGCTGGCCAGGAAGTAGGTGACGATGAATTCGTCGAACGAGGTGATGAAGGCGAACACCGCCCCCGCGATCACCCCCGGACGAACCAGCGGCAGCACCACCCGCCACAGGGCCACCGGAAGCGAGGCGCCAAGGCTCATGGCGGCTTGTTCCAGCGTGCGATCCATGGCCTGGAGGCTCGCGCCCACGGTGACGATCACATAGGGCACGCACAGCACCAGATGCGCCACCAGGAAGCCCATGAGCGTATCGTCGAAGCGCAGCGGCAGGAACACCCGGTAGATGGCCATGCCCAGCACCACATGGGGCAGCACCATGGGCGAGACCAGAGCGGTGCGCATGGCCTTGCGCATGCGCATCGGCCCCCGGTCGAGCCCGATGGCCGCCGCCGTGCCGAGGATGACGGCCAGCGGCGTCACCAGCACGGCGATGAGGAGGCTGGTGGACAGCGCGCGGTGCCAGGTCTCGTCGCCGAAGATGAAGGCGTACCAGCGCAGCCCGAAGTGCTTCGGCGGGAACGAGAGATAATCCTCCGCCGTGAACGACTGCGCCAGCAGGATGAGCTGGGGCAGGATGAGGAACACCATCACCGTGACGGCGAGGGTGCCCACGAGGAGGCCGATCCGGTTTTCGCTCATCACAGCTCCCCGCGCATGCGCTCGATGCGCCGCTCGGCGCGGCTGGATGCCACCATCACGATGGCGATGAAGGCGAGGAGCACGATGGCGAAGGCCGCCGCCCGGCTCCAGTCGAACTGGGTGCGCACCAGGTCCGTCATCACCATGGGCAGCGTGGTGACGAAGCTGCCGCCCATGATCACCGGCGTGAGATACACCCCCATGGTGAGCACGAAGACGAGGGTGGATCCCGCGATCACCCCCGGCAGGGACAGCGGCACCGTCACCTTGCGAAACACGGTGAAGCGCGAGGCGCCAAGGCTCGACGCCGCCTGCTCCACCGAGGGGTCGATGGCCAGAAGCGAGGAGAACACCGGCAGCACCAGGAAGGCGAGATAGACATGGGTGACGCCCACCACCACGCCGAAGGTGTTGTAGAGCAGCGGCAGCGGCGCATCGATGAGGCCCGCCTGCCGCAGCAGCGTATTCACCATGCCCTCGCGCCCCAGCACCAGCAGCCACGCCACATTGCGCACGATGACCGAGGTGAGCAGCGGCGACACCACGATGGTCAGCGCCACCAGCCGCAGCACCGGCCCCGCCCGCCGCATGAACAAAGCGAGCGGATAGCCGAAGACGAGGCAGGTGAGGGTGACGAAGAAGGCGAGCCGCACCGTGCGCGCGAAGATGGAGAAGGTGACGCCATCGGTGAAGAAGGCGGCATAATTGGCGAGCGACAGCTGGGGCGCGCCGGAAGGGTGCACGCTCTCGCCCACCAGCACGCCCAGCGGCATGAAGAAGACGAGGGCGTAGAGCCCCATGGCGGGGGCGAGAAGCCCCCACCATCCAAGCCGGCCGACACCCTGGCGGCCGAGGTTTTTCAATGACATCCACTTGCCCCGAGGGTCCGCGAGGGAGGATGGAAGAGAGGCATCGCTCGCCATGGTAGCAGCTCCGCGACCGCCTGAGGTTCAGCTCTGCTTCCAGGCATCCCAGCGCCGGCGCCAGTCGGGCAGATTGTCCACGATGACCTCGAAATCCTCCGGCACGGCGCGCGCCAGCTCCTCGCGGGTGGAGACCACCACGCGCTTGGCGATCTCCGGCGGATAGACCACCTTCTGGTTCGGCGAGGCGTAGAACAGCCCCTGGGCCAGCGCCTGCTGCGGGGTTGTGGTGCAGGAAAAATTGATGAAGGCCTTGGCAAGCTCCGGGTTCTTCGCACCGCGCGGGATGCAGAACGGGTCGGCTCTTGTGAAGAAGCCTTCCTTCGGCGAGACGAAATCAATCGGCACGCC
The DNA here is from genome assembly GCF_029991245.1 of Xanthobacter autotrophicus. Lineage (GTDB taxonomy): Bacteria > Pseudomonadota > Alphaproteobacteria > Rhizobiales > Xanthobacteraceae > Xanthobacter > Xanthobacter autotrophicus_C. The sequence goes on along the minus strand of NZ_JAIVFO010000133.1, from coordinate 10,417 downwards.
CTGGTCCTTCAGCGGATACACGCGGCCGTTCCACACCGGCATGATCCACACCTCGCCGGTGCGCAGCAATTGCTCGGCCTGGGCGCCGGTGGTCCACAATGTTGCAAGGTTCGGGCGCAGCTTGGTGAGGGCGGCAAAGGTGGCGTCGTCCACCGGCAGGGGCTTGCCCTTGGCGACGAGGTTGGCCATCTGCAGCGCCTGGTCGAACAGCGCCTCGTTCAGCGCCGCCTTGCCCTTGTACTGCGGGTCCCACAGGTCGGCCCAGGCGGTGGGGGCGGTCTTGATCTTGTCGGTGTTGTAGGCGAGGCCGTAGCTCCACAAGACGAGTTTTGGCCCATAGGGGGTGATGTAATCGGGATAGAGGTTGGCGTATTCGGGCATGTCCTTGGCGTCGATGGTCTGGAACAGATTGTTCCGCACGCCGAAGACATAGTCGGTCATCTGCATGGGGATGACGTCCGCATCGGGACGGCCGGCATCCACCTGGGCCTTGATTTTGGCCATGGGCGGGGACGAGCCCTGCATGGTCAGCACTTCCACCTTCACGCCGGTCTTCTGGCTGAAGGGGTCGATCCAGTGATCCTTGATCACCTTGCCCAGCAGGCCGTCGAAATTATAGACCACCAGCGTCTCGCCGGCCGCCAGCGACCGCGTGATCACGGACGGCGCCGCCAGCGCCCCGGCGGCGGCCACGCCAAACGTCTTCAGCGCGGTGCGGCGAGACATGTTCATCTTGCAGCTCATGGTCCTCAAGTCCTCTGGTCGGATGGAAGGCGCGCCCGTTTTCGGGTCGCTTATTCAGCTATTATTGAAGAAGAAGCCTGCCTCAGGCGGCGGGCTTGACCTCGTAGAGGCAGTAATCATGGCCCTCGGCGGCGCATTGCACCTCGCGGGCTTCAAGCTTGCGCGGCGCGCCGGCCTGTTCGCAGACGAATTCCAGCGCGCCGGCGAGCCACGGCGCGAACATGTAGCAGAGCTTGCGGCCGGCGCTGCGCGTCTCGTCGGTGACGAAGGAGGAATTGTCGAGGCGGATGGTGGCGGTACCCGCGGCCGGGTCGATGGCGAGGATGGAGAACAGGCCCCAGCCGCGCTGCGACAGCCGCTTCATGTAATGCGCGAACACATCCACGCCGGCAAGGCCATAGACCTCCGCCTGCTTCCTGCACCACACGTAAGCCGAGAGGTGCCCCGCAGGAGCCAGCGCTGCATCGAAGGCTTCGGCCCCCAGCGCGCCCTCGATGGCGAAATGGTTGTTGTTGTAGAAGTGCTGGGGCACCAGGATCATGGGCATCTTGTCCACGAACCAGCGCCCGGTTGCCGGGTCCACGTCGATCTCGATTTCAGGCTTGGCCATTATAGAAGTATTCCCGCGTTGGATGGAAGACGATGAAGGGCTCAGCGCCCCCACACGTCCTTGAGCAGCTGGAGCCAGTTCTGTCCCATCACCTTCTCGATGCGGGCGGTGGACCAGCCGCGGGCTTCCATGGCGGCGGTGAGGTTCGGGAAGTCGCCGATCTCGCGGAAGCCTTCCGGATTGATGACGGCGCCGAAATCCGTGAGCTTGCGGCCGAAGCCCTTGTCGTGGGTGATCCAGTCGAAGAAGGGCTGGCCGTAGCCTTGCGTGAAGTCGGTGCCCACGCCCACCATGTCTTCGCCGGCGATGTTGATGATGTAGTCCATCGCCTCCACGTAATCGGCGACGGTGGCCTGCGGCCCCTTCGCCAGGAAGGGCGGGAACATGGTGACGCCGATGAAGCCGCCTTTGTCCGCGATGAACCGCAGCTGCTCGTCGCTCTTGTTGCGCGGGTGGGCTTTCAGCCCCGCCGGCAGGCAGTGGGAATAGGCGACGCGCTGCTTCGACGCCTTGATGGTGTCTTCCGAAGTCTTCGGCCCCACATGGGACAGATCGCACAGGATGCCGAGGCGGTTCATCTCCGCCACCACGTCGTGGCCGAAGTCGGAGAGGCCGCTGTCGGTGCCCTCATAGCAGCCGGAGCCCACGAAATTCTGGGTGTTGTACGTCATCTGGATGATGCGCACGCCCAATTCATGGAACAGCTCCAGGTATTCGATGCGATCCTCGATGCCCGAGGTATTCTGCCAGCCGAGGATGATGCCGGTCTTGCCCTCGGCCTTCGCCTTCAGGATGTCTTCGGTGGTATAGACTTGGGAGATGATGTCGGCATTGGCCGCGAAGTCCTTCTTCCACTTCGCGATATTGCGCATGGTCTCGGTGAAGTTGTCCCACACGCAGCAGGTGCAGTTGGCCGCCGTGAGGCCGCCCTTGCGCATGTCCTCGAACACCGCGCGGCCGAAATCGGAGATGATGAGGCCGTCGATGACGACAAGCTGTTCGTGCAGGCTGGACACGGCTTGATCTTCCTTCGTGGGCGAAACGTGCAGATTCACGGCAAGATGCCTTCTTGAGATGCCGGCCTTACGCCGGCGAATACTGAAAAGGGGACGACGCTCCGGCTCACATGGGCACGAGGGTCCCGGCCTCGGGCTGCCAGGACACGCGCACGGCGCGGCCGGGGCTGAGCGGGGCGGGGCCGCCCACCGCGGGAGAGGGCCGGCGGGCGATCAGCGTCACCCCCGAGGGCAGGCGCACGCGGTAGTCGATGACGAGGCCGCGATAGGTGGCGAATTCCACCTCGGCGGAGAGGGTGTTGGCGAGCAGCGCCTCGTCGGTGCCGTCGAGGATCACCCGCTCGGGCCGCAGCGCCAAAGCCAGGTCTCCGGACAGCCCGGCCACGGGCACCGCCACCACCTCGCCGCTCTTGAGGCGGAAGCGGCCGACGCTTTCCAGCGTCCCGGCCAACAGGTTGGTGACGCCCATGAATTCGGCGACGAAGTGGGAGGCCGGACGCTCGAACAAATCGTCCGGCGCACCCATCTGCTCGATGCGCCCGGCGCGCATCAGCACCACCCGGTCGGCCACCGAGAGCGCCTCGTCCTGGTCGTGGGTGACGAAGATGGTGGTGATGCCGAGCTGCTGCTGGATAGAGCGGATCTCCAGCTTCATCTCATTGCGCAACTGGGCGTCAAGGTTGGAGAGCGGCTCGTCGAGCAGCAGCACGTCCGGCTCGATCACCAGTGCGCGGGCGAGCGCCACCCGCTGCTGCTGGCCGCCGGACAGCTGCTTGGGCAGGCGATCGGCCAGATGGGAGAGTTTCACCCGGTCCAGCGCGGTCTTCACCTTAGCTGCGATGTCGGCCTTGGGCAGCTTGCGCATCTGGAGGCCGAAGGCCACGTTCTCGCCCACGCTCATGTGTGGGAACAGCGCGTAATTCTGGAAGCCGAAGCCCATGTTGCGCTTGTTGGGCGGCAGGGAGGTGAGATCGCGCCCGCCCACCAGAATGCGCCCCTCGGTGACCGGGATGAAGCCGCCCACCATGCGCAGGGTCGTGGTCTTGCCGCAGCCGGAGGGGCCGAGCAGCGCCACCAGCTCGCCCTGGCGGATGGTGAGGGAGACATTGTCCACGGCGGTGGTGGCGTCGTAGCGCTTGACGATGGACTGGAGGACGACGTCGGACATTCAGGTCACTCCGCAGACAGGCGTTTCAGAAGGCCCGCGCGAGGCGGGCATAGCGGTCGCTGGCGATCAGCAGCGCGCCGATGATGAGGATCTGCACCGTGGCGACCGCCGCCACCGTGGAATCAAGGTTCCATTCCAGATACGAGACCAGCGCGATCTGGAGCGTGGTGCGGCCCGGCCCCACCAGGAAGATCGACTTCTCAAGGTCGATGAAGGACACCACGAAGGAGAACAGCGCCGCCGCCACGATGCCGGGCTTGATGATGGGCAGCGTGACCCGGAAGAAGGTGGTGAACACCCCCGCGCCCAGCGAGCGCGCCGCCTCCTCGTAGGACGGGCTCATGCCCACGAGGGAGGCCGTCACCAGCCGCACCGTCCACGGCAGGGCGATGAGGCCGTGGGCGATGAGCAGGCCCGGCAAGGTGCCGGCGATCTCCACGTCCAGCAGCACTTCCAGCTCGATGAAAGCCATGAACAGCGCCGCCCCGCCGACGATGCCCGGCACCACCATGGGCGAGAGCAGCACGGTCTGGATGGCGTCCCGCCCCGGAAAGCGATAGCGCACCAAGGCAAGGCTCGCCGGCACGCCGAGCACCAACGATATGGCCACCGCCACCAGCGCCGTTTCCACGCTGGTGATGAAGCCGTTGCGGAACGCCTCCTGCTCCCAGGCGCGGACATACCAGCCGAGGGTGTATCCGGTGGCCGGGAAGGAGAGGATGCGGTTGGCGAAGAAGCTCACCCACACGATGGCCACCAGCGGCAGCAGCACGAAGGCGAGCACCAGCGCCGAGAGCGCGGCATAGATGCGGTTGATGGCGAGAATACCCATGGCTCCCCTCACTCGCTCCAGCGGCGATAGCGCCGCTGCACCAGGATGTTGGCGGTGGTGGTGAGCACGAGCGTCACCGCCATCAGCACGAAGGCGAGCGCCGCGCCGAAGGGCCAGTTCATGGCCTTCGCCACCTGCTGGTAGACGGCGGGCGCCATCATCTGGAAGCTCGGCCCGCCGATGAGCACGGGCGTCGCATAGGCGTTCATGGAGAGGATGAAGCACAGCATGGTGCCGGCGAGGATGCCCGGCAGGGCCAAGGGCAGCACCACGCGCCAGAGGGTGGTGAGGTGCGAGGCACCCAGGCTGGATGCGGCGGCTTCGAGATTGGCGTCGATGCCCTCGATGACGCTCTGCAGCGTCACGATCATGAACGGCAGCAGCACCGAGACGAGGCCGATGACCACGGCGGTGGGCGTGTACATGAGCTTGACCGGCGACACCCCGACCAGGCCGATGAAGGCGTTGAACAGGCCCTTGTCGCCCAGGATCACCATCCACGCCGCCGTGCGCACCGCATTGCCCATGAGCAGCGGCAGGATGACGAGCAGGAGCAACCGCCCCTTCCACTTGTCGCTGGCTTGCCGCACCAGAAAATACGCCACCGGAAAGCCGGCAAGGAGGCACAGGAGTGTGGAGAGGCCGGACACCCACAGGGTGGTCGCCAGCACCTCCTGGTAGTAGCTGTCGGCGAAGAATTTCTGGTAGTTGGCGAGGGTGACCGCCTCCACCATCATCTGCCCCGGCACGAACCGGTTCAGCGAATAGCGGAACATGAGGGCAAGCGGCCCCATGAGCGCCAGCACCACGAACAGGGTGCCGGGCGCGGCGAGGCCGAAGGCCGGCGACAGGCGCCGGCGATCCCGCGCACCCGGCGCGGGAAGATTAAGGGGCGGAGCGGTGGCGCCGCCGGGGCTGGTCGTTGCCGTGGACATGGCCGAACCCGACATGCCGGCCGCGCTCAGCGGGCGATGTTCTTGTTCCACCACTCAAGCCATTCCGCCGTATTCTTCGCCACATGGGCGTAATCGGGGAATTTCAGGGCCGCGGCCTGCGCCGCCGTGAAATCCACCTTGGCGCGCAACTCGTCGGTCAGCTCCGCCTTGGCGTTGGCCGGGGCGTAGAAGCTGGCGCCGGCAAGGCCGGCCATGGCTTTCCTGTCCAGCATGGCGTTGAAGTAGATGGAGGCAAGGTCCGGGCTCGGCGCGCGCTTGGGCAGAGCCGCGCCGAACATTACCGCGATGGCCCCTTCCGAGGGATACTGGATGGCGAGCGGGGCGCCGTCATTGGCCCATTGCAGGCCGCGCGCCTTGTAGTTCACCGCAATGTCCACCTCGCCGTTGACGAGGCCGGCGCCGAGCTGCTGGTGGGCGGCATAGATGCGCGGCTGGGTCAGCTCCTTCAGCTGGATCAGCCGCTCCTTGCCCTGGTCGGTATTGGTGACGTTGCCGCCCTTGATCAGGCCGGCCATCATGATGTAGTTGAAATAAAGCTGGTTGGTGAGGCCGATTCTGCCGGCCCATTTCTTGTCCCACAGCTCTTCATAGGACTTGGGCGGGTTCGGCACCTTGTCCTTGTTGTAGATGATGGACACGCCACTGTAGAGCCACGGCACGAAGAAGGGCTTTGACTTGAGCGCCGGCACCACGTCGGCGTAGTTGGGCACCTTGGAAAAGTCGATGTCGCTCAGCACCTCCTGGGTGTTCAGCTCGACGCTGTCGCCCTCGTTGATGTGGATGACGTCGATGGTGCCACGCCGCAGCCGCTTCTCGGCGATCAGCTTGGCCTTGCGCTCGGGCTCCATGCCGAGGTCGCGGACGATCTTGATGCCGCGGCTCTCCACCAGCGGCGCTTCCACGAAGCGGATGGTCCGCTCGTTCCAGTCGCCGCCCCAGTTGGAGACCACGAGGGTGCCCTCCTGCGCGCGGGCCAGCCGTGGCGCGGCGAGCACCGCCGCCCCCGCACCGAGCGCTCCAAGGACGGCACGCCGGGAGGGCGCACCCGAAAGGGTGAGATCAGTCTTCGTCATGTCCGCCTCTGGATTTTGTTTTTTGATGTCGAAGTCGAAGTCGTCGATGCCGGAGAAGGTCTGGAGCACGCGCCGATCAGCTTGCATCGCAAGCTGATCGGATAACGCGTTCTCTTTCCTTGAGAGGGCGGTTCACCGGGCAGATTGAATCAATCTGCTCGGATCGCGCTCTGGAAGTCGCCGCGCCGGAGCGCGGCGACCCGATCAGGCCGCGGCGCGAGATTTGGCGCCGACTTCGTCGAGGTAGGAGATGCAGCGCTCCAGCGGCTCCACATCGGCGAACTTCGCGTCGATGTCGAACAGGTTCCACGCCACCGCGCCGGGCACCCGGTCGCCGATGCATTCCTTCACCGCGATGGTGCGGAACCCTTCCGCCAGGCCGTCGCAAAGCGTTGTGCGCACGCAGGCGGAGGCGGTGACGCCGGTCACCAGGATGGTGTCCACGTTGTTGGCGCGCAGGAAGCCGGCAAGGTAGGTGCCGTGGAAGGCGGAGGCCCGCTTCTTGATCAGCACCTGCTCACCCTTCACCGGCTCGATGCGGCTGTCGATGGCCCACAATTCGGGCTTGGACTGGTCCACCACCTCGATGGGAATCTTGTGGTGCCACAAGCCCATGTCGGTGGCGGCCTGGGTCTCGTCGGTGACCTGGTAGCAGGTGGTCACATGCACCACGGGATGGCCGTTGCGCCGGCAGGCGGCGAGCAGAGCCTGGACGCCGGGAATGATCTGGTCGTCAATCTTCTCGCAGGTGAAGGGGTTGCCGGGACGGGTCCAGGCATTGGCCAGGTCCACGTTGATCAGCGCCGGCCGGCTGCCGAAGCCCACCCGCCGCTGGAAGCCGCGCCCCTGGTAGAGGGAAGTTGCCTGTTCGAAGGCGCGCGTCAGCGCCGCATCGAGATCTTCCTCGAACGCCATAGTCGTTGTCCCTACTCGTTTTCCGCCCGCTTGTGCCGGACTTGCGAGACCCAGATTGCGTAAACTTCTATGACAGGGGAAATTCCAAATTCAGCACGATTTATGCCAACCATGATATGAATTGACCCATGCGCTTCGATCTCCGCCACGTCCGTGCCTTCGTCCTCCTGTCGGAGGAACTGCACTTCAGCCGCGCCGCCCAGCGCGCCCACATGACCCAGCCGGCCATGAGCCGCCTGATCCGCGACCTTGAGCAGAACGTGGGCGTGCCCCTGATCGCCCGCACCACCCGCTCGGTGGAACTGACCGAGGCGGGCAAGGCCTTCCTCGCCGACGGCCGCGCCGCGCTGGAGCGGCTGGAGCGCGCCGTCACCAATGCCCGCCGCACCGCCAGCGGCGAGGTGGGCGTGCTGCGCATCGGCTACATGGACTTCGCCATCAACGGCCGACTGCCGGAATTCCTGAGCGCCTTCAGCCGCTACCGGCCGGAAATCCGGCTGGAAATCTCATTCATCCCCACCTTCAAGCAGCAGGAGGCGCTGCTGGCGGAGCGCATCGACATCGGCTTCATGATCGGCCGGTTCGAGGAGCCGAGCATGGAGAGCTACACCTTCGACGACAATCGCTACGTGGCGCTGCTGCCCATCACCCACCCACTCTCCAACGTGCGCACCCTGCGGCTCGCCGACCTCGCCGATCAGCCGTTCGTGCTCGGCTCGGGCGAGAACTGGGGCGCCTTCCGCAATGCCTTCTTCTCCATCTGCCGCCGCAGCGGCTTCACCCCGCGCATCGCGCAGGAGGCGTCCTCGTCGGAAGGCATCTTCGGGCTGGTGGCGGCGGGGGCCGGGGTCTCGGTCTATGCCAGCTGCGTGCGCAACCTGCAGCGCCGCGGCATCGTCATCCGCGATCTCGACGACGTACCGGAAAAGCTCGTCACCTGCGCCGCCTGGGCGATGCCCGTGCGCTCGCCGGCGGTCTCCATCTTCACCGATTTCATGCGGCGGGTGTGGGGCAGCGTCTAAAGCGCGATCCGATCAGATCGCATTCGAGAGAAGCGATCCAAACCCGCCCATTTCAAGCCACGAAACCCCTCGGGACCAATGCGCTCCAGCCATGCGCCCGATCACCGTGGCGTGGGATAGAGCGGCTGGAGACCCCGGGCCTGGCCGGCGTTGCGGGCGCGGGCGGCGCGCCGTTCGGCGGCGAGGGCCTTGCGCAAGGCGCGCCCATCCCACCCCTCGGCACCGCCCGCATACAGGTGCCGGCTCAGGTCTCCCACCGCCCGCGCCATCTCGTGGGTGCGCGGCGCCGGGGCACCCATCCCGCCCATGGCGCGGCCGAAGACGAGCCAGGCGCGGTGGGCGGCGGCGGCATCATTGCTGCGACAGGCGGCATCGAGCGCCCGCGCCGCCGCCTCCACATCCAGGGGCGCCAACGCCGGGCGTCCCGCCATGCGGCCTCGACCGGCCCCGAGCGGTCGGACGGCTCCGAAATCCGCCGGGTCCGGCGGGGGCTCGGCCGCCGCCGGCCGCCGCCGACGCCCGCTGTAATAGACGGTTCCCGCGACCAGCACGACCACGGCCAAGGCGGCCATCAGGTCGCGCCCGCTCCAGCCGCCCTGCGATCCATCGGCCAGCGGCGATGGCGCCGGCGCAGCAATGGGAACAGCCGGCGCGCGCGGCGTGCTGCCGGTGGCAGACGCCGCCACGGTGAGGGTCACGGCCGGTAGGGTGGCGGTCTCGGCGCGGTTTGCCACCACGTTCCACCAGGGCACGGAGATGGCCGGCAGCGTCACCGTGCCGGCGCGCGTGGGCACCACGGAGACCCGCGTCTCCACCACGGCGCCGATGCCGCCGTCCACGGACGTGGCCTCGGGCTTGCCCTCGTCGGCATACTGGCGCACGCCATCGACCTCCGGCGCCACAAGCGGCGGCAACTGGCCCGGGCTCGCGCCCTTCACCTCCAGGCGCAGGGTGCGCACCAGCGCGCCGCCGACCTTGGCCTCGCCCGGTGGACGCGACCAGCTTTCCCGCAGCGTCACGGACCGGGCCGGCAGGAACCAGCCGGTGACGCCGGCGGGGCGCGGGCTCACCTCCACCTCCACCGGGTTGGAATAGACGGTGATCTTGCGGCCGGCGTTGAATGCGCCGCCAAGCCACGGCATGGCCGGCCGCCCCAACGTGCGCGCCTGCTCCTGCGCGCCAGGCGGCGATGTGGGGATGGAGGCCTTGAGCGCCACCGACGGGATCTGGATGGTACCGGTGCGCTGGGGCCGCATGGTGTAGCGCAGCTCGACGACGCGGAAGCGCTGGCGGCCGAAGACGCGGGAATAGGTCTTCAGCCCGCCGTCAGGACTGAAGGAGGCGCCCTCGGCCTCCGGCTGTCCCGCCGTCGCCTCCAGCGCGCCGACCCGGTCGAACATGCGCACCACCACAGGAATCTCGCTCTGGAGGAAGAAGGGCGCAGTGCCCTGCACCTCCACCGCCAGCGAGAGCGGCTCGTCGTCGGGGGGCGCCATGGCCGCGCCGGGGGCAATGGTGAGATCGATGGGGGCGCTCGCCTCCCCGCCCACCGAGAGGGCCGGAATGGTGAGACGGCCGGGGTGCTTCGCCACCAGGGTCAGCACCCATTCGTTCACCTCGACCCGTTGCCCGGCCACGGTCTCCATCCGGCTGCGCTTGCGCCGGTCGAGGATCTCGAAATCCCTCGCCAGCGGCGTCACGTTCGGCGGCTCCAGGCTGTCGCGGCCGGCGAGGCTCAGAACCAGCTCGAAGGGTTCGCCCTGGTCGGTGGGCAGCCGCTCGATGCTCGCCTTGAAGGCGCCGGCCAAGAGCGGCGTCGCCGCGACAAGCGCAACCAGCGGCGTCGCCGCGACAAGCGCAGCAAGGACAAGAGCAAGGCGAAGCATGGCGCGGATCACGGCTCGCCCTCCACCGGCACGGTCACCGGGCCGCCGGTATAGCGCGCGCGAATGCGGGCGCGCAGCAGGCCGCCGGGGTCGTCCGGCACCTGGCGCAGCGCCTGTTCCCGGCTCTGCTCGTCGTCGGACAGCACGGGCGCCTTGGTCTCCTTTCCGCCCGGAGGCCTGTCTCTTATACACAAC
>NZ_JAIVFO010000132.1 GCF_029991245.1 Xanthobacter autotrophicus | reverse complement strand
CCCATTTGACATTCGCCCCCACCCTGCCTTTAGTGCCCCAGTCGAAGGTCCCGTGGTCCCACACGGGCGCAAAAGGGAATGCGGTGCGGGAGACCCCTCCCCATGCCGCGGCTGCCCCCGCAACTGTAAGCGGTGAGCCCCTGCCAGATGCCACTGGCGCCGCAAGGCGCCGGGAAGGCGGTGGGGGCGCTGATCCGCGAGCCAGGAGACCTGCCTTCGACAAGGTCCGCGCCGGGCGGGGTGCTCCGGTTTGCGTCCCTTTCAAGCCTGCGTCTCGCGGGCGGCCCGCGCACCCGTGGATCTTGATGGTGGAGCGCGGCGAACCTGCCGACATTTCGGGCGATGCCCCCCCGGCGGAGACCACCGCCGGATCGACCGCGCGCGACGCGCCCGCTTCCGTGCGGGGTGATCCACCGGCGGTGACCGTCTTCGTCTGCACCACCTGCCGCAGCCTGGGCGAAGGGGCATCCCCCGTCGATGGCGCGGCCCTCGCCGAAGCTGCCGCGGCGGCCCCGCGGCCGGACGGCGTGGCGATACAGGGCGTGCGCTGCCTCGCCAATTGCAAGCGGTCCCTCTCCGCCGCCATGGTCCGCCGCGACGGCTGGACCTATGTGTTCGGCGACCTTGCCGCCGATGCCGCCCCCGACCTGATCGCCGGCGCGGTGCTGCTTGCCGCTGCCGACGACGGCCTCATGCCCTGGCGCGGACGGCCCGAGAGCCTGAAGCGCGGCATGGTCGCCCGCATCCCGCCTTTGTCCCTGCCCAAGGAGACCTGATGACTTCGCTCGCCCGCGTGCCCTGCACCATCGTCACCGGCTTCCTCGGCGCGGGGAAGACCACGCTCATCCGCCACGTGCTGGAAAATGCCGGCGGCAAGCGCCTCGCGGTGATCGTCAACGAGTTCGGCGACGTGGGCATCGACGGCGAGATCCTGAAGGGCTGCGGCATCGAGAGCTGCACCGAGGACACCATCGTGGAACTCGCCAACGGCTGCCTGTGCTGCACCGTGGCCGACGATTTCGTGCCGGCGCTGGACCTCATCCTGTCGCGCACCCCGCGGGTGGACCACATCCTCATCGAGACTTCCGGCCTCGCCCTGCCCAAGCCGCTGGTGCAGGCGTTCCAGTGGCCGGCCATCAAGAGCCGGGTGACGGTGGACGGCGTGGTCGCCGTGGTGGACGGCCCGGCGCTGGCCGAAGGGCGGGTGGCGCCGGACCTCTCCGCCCTCGCCGCCCAGCGCGCCGAAGACTCAAGCCTCGACCATGACGACCCGGTGGAAGAGGTGTTCGAGGACCAGATCGCCTGCGCCGACCTCGTCATCCTCTCCAAGAGCGACCTGATGGACGACGCCGGCTTCGCCAACGCCGAGCGGGTGGTGGCGCAGAGCCTGCCGCGCGCGGTGAAGCTGGTGCGCGCCACCGCCGGCAAGGTGGACATCGCCGTGCTGCTGGGCCTCGGCATCGGCGTGGAAGACGAGATCGACGCCCGCCGCACCCATCACGACGACGAGGCAGACCACGACCACGACGAGTTCGAAAGCATCGTTCTCCAGCTCCCGGAAATCGCCGATCCCGTCGCCCTCGCCGCCCGCGTGGTCACGGCGGCCGAGACCCCGGACGTGCTGCGCGTGAAGGGCTTCGCGGCGGTCGCCGGCAAGCCCATGCGGCTGCTGGTGCAGGGGGTCGGCCCGCGCGTGTCCCACCATTTCGACCGGCCGTGGGGCGCCGCCGAGGAACGGCGCGGGGCGCTGGTGGTGATCGGCCTCAAGGGCTTCGACCGCGCGGCGGTGGAGCGGGCCATCCTCGGCTGAGGCGAACCAGACCCCATGCACATCCTCGCCACCACATCGACGACGCTGGAGGATCTGGCCGAGCCGGTCGATCTCGCCCAGCCGCCCGGCGACATGGTGGCGCTGTCCTTCACCGACAGCGACCTGCTGGCCCTGTCCGCCGCCTGGCGGGCGCGGCGGGATAGCCTTCCCAGCCTGCGCCTCGCGCGGCTGAAGGACCTCACCCACCCCATGTCCGTAGACCTGTGGGTGGAGAAGGTGGCGCGCCACGCCAAGGTGGTGCTGGTGCGCCAATTGGGCGGCCTCGACTGGTGGCGCTACGGCGCCGAACAGCTTTCCGCCCTCGCCCGAGCCCGTGGCATCGCCCTCGCGCTGCTGCCGGGGGAGGACCAGGACGATCCCCGCCTCGCCGCCCTTTCCACCCTGCCCGCGGACGAGCTGGCCCAATGGCTGGCCTATTTTCGCGCCGGCGGTCCGGACAATATGGGCGCGCTCCTCGCCCGCATGGCCGCGACGGCTGGCTTTCCCGCGCCTGCCGCGATCGCGCCGCCGCGCCCTGTCCCCGCCACCGCCTTCTATCGCCCCGGTGCGGGGCTGGCGGAACCGCAGGCCAGCCTTGCCGCCGCGCAGGCGGACGGGCGGGCGAGCGCCCTCATCCTCTTCTACCGCTCGCAGTGGCTCGCGGCCGATACCGCCGCCATCGATGCGCTGGCCGCCGCCCTTGAGGCGCGCGGCATCGCCGCCGTGCCCCTGTTCGTGCCGAGCCTGAAGGCGCCGGAAGCCCGCGCCGCCGTGCGCCATGCGCTGGCCGCGCTCAAGCCGGCGGTGATCGTCACCACCACCGCGTTTGCGGCGGGGGATGCGGCCGAGCTGTTTCCGGCGGGCGGGCCGCCGGTGCTCCAGGCCGCCCCCGCCACCACTGCCCGTGCCGCCTGGGCCGGCAGCCCGCGCGGGCTCTCGGCCGCCGATCTCGCCATGCATGTGGTGCTGCCGGAGTTGGACGGGCGGGTGCTCGCCGGAGCCCTCTCCTTCAAGGATTTCGCCCCGGCCGATGCGGACCTCGCCTTCGCCCCGGCCATCAACCGGCCGGAGCCGGAGCAGGTGGCCCATGTGGCGGATCGCGTCGCCGGCCTGGTGCGCCTCGCCGCCACGCCACGGGCCGAGCGGCGGCTGGCGCTGATCCTGCCCGATTATCCCGGCGCCGAGGGCCGCTCCGGCTATGCGGTGGGCCTCGACGTGCCGGAAAGCGCGCGGCGCCTGATCGCCACCTTGGGCGACGCCGGCTACGCCACCGGCCCCATGCCCGCCGATGCGAAGGCGCTGCTCGCTGCCATCGCGCCAGCGCCGGCCCTGTCCCTCGATGCCTATCGCCGCGCCTTCGATCGCCTGCCGCAGGCCGCGCGCGAGGCCGTGCTTGCCGCGTGGGGGGCGCCCGAAGCGGATGCGGACCTGAAGGACGGCGCTTTCCACTTCCGCATTGCCAGATTTAGCGCCCTCACCCTCGCTTTCGCGCCCGATCGCGGCGCGGCGCTGGACCGGCGGGCGGATTATCACGATGCCGCCCTTCCGCCGCGCCATGCCCTCATCGCCTTCGGCCTGTGGCTGCGCGAGGGGCTGGACGCCCACGCCGTCATCCATCTCGGCGCCCACGGCACGCTGGAATGGCTGCCGGGCAAGGCGGTGGCGCTGACGCCGGCCTGCTTCCCGCAGGTGGTCATGGGCGCGCTGCCGGTGGTGTACCCCTTCATCGTCTCCAATCCCGGCGAGGCGGCGCAGGCCAAGCGCCGGCTCGCCGCCGTCACCATCGGCCACCTGCCGCCGCCGCTGGCCGCCGCCGGCCTGTCCGAGGCCGAGCAGAAGCTGGAGCGGCTGGTGGACGAATATGCCCAGGCGGACGGCCTCGACCGCCGCCGCCGGGAACGCCTCGCCCAGCTCATCGTGGAGACCGCCGGCGAGACCGGCCTTGCCGGCACCGCCGGCGTCACCACCGCCACCGATCCCGACGAGGCCCTGCGCCGCATCGACGCCTGGCTATGCGACCTGAAGGACCTCGCGGTGAAGGACGGCCTCCACGTCTTCGGCCATGTGCCGCAGGACGAAGCCGACCCCGCCCGCCTCGCCTCGGCCGGCGCGGAGACCCGCGCGCTGCTCGATGCCCTCGACGGCCGCTTCGTGCCGGCCGGCCCCGCCGGGGCGCCGGCGCGGGGGCGGCGGGATGTTTTGCCCACCGGGCGCAACCTCTACACCGCCGATCCGCGCACCCTGCCCACCCCTACCGCCTGCGACCTCGCCCGCAAGGCGGCCGACGAAGCCCTGCGCCTGCTGCTGCAGGAACACGGCGACTGGCCCCGCGCGCTGGTGCTGGACCTGTGGGGCAGCGCCTCCCTGCGCACCGGGGGCGAGGAAATCGCCCAGGGCCTCGCCTTCCTCGGCTGCCGGCCCATGTGGGAGGCGGCGAGCGGCCGCGTCACCGGCATCGAGGTGCTGCCGCCCGCCGTGCTGGGGCGTCCGCGCATCGACGTGACCTTCCGCATCTCCGGCCTGTTCCGCGACATCTTCCCGGCCCAGATCGCCCTGCTGGATGCCGCCGTGCGCGCCGTGGCCGCGCGGGACGAGGACGACGCCGAGAACCCGCTCGCCGCCGCCCGCCGCCGGGGCGAGGACCTGTCGCGCCTGTTCGGCTCGGCGCCGGGCGCCTATGGCGCGGGCATCGAGGCGCAGCTCCAGCGCGGCGCCTTCGAGGACCGCGCCGAGCTGGGCCATGCCTATCTCGCCGCCGCCTCCCATGCCTATGGCGGGGCGGACGGTGTCGCCCGGCCCGCCCCCGGCGCCTTCGCCGGACGGATTGCCACCGCCGATGCCCTCATCCACGGCGCGGATGATGCCGCCCGCGACCTCCTGGACGGCAGCGAGGATGCCGCCTTCATGGGCGGGTTCGCGGCCGCCGGGGCGGCGCTGGGGCGCAAGGCGCACCTCGTGGTGCTCGACACCACCGACCCCGACCGCCCCCGCGCCCGTCCCCTGTCCGAAGCGCTGGCGCGGCTGGTGTACGGGCGCGTCTCCGCGACCTTCATCACCGGCCAGATGCGCCACGGCCCGCGCGGGGCGGCGGAGCTGGCGGAGACGGTGGACCGCCTCGTCGCCTTCGCCGAGACCACGCAGGAGGTGGCGAGCGCCCTGCTCGACCGGCTCCATGCCGCCTATCTGGCGGAGCCGTCCGTGCGCGCCTTCCTGCTCGACCAGAACCCCGCGGCCGCCCGCGCCATGGCCCGCCGCTTCGCCGATGCGCGCCGCCGCGGCCTGTGGCACAGCCGCCGCAACGCCCTCGACGCCGATCTCGACGCCCTCCTCGCCGAGGCCGCCGCGCCCCGAGAAGCCGCGCCCCAAGAAAACACACCGAAGGAGGCGGCGGAATGAGCCCGCGCCCGCCCGCCGGGGTGCCTGCCCGGCCTTCCTCGCGCCCATGGAGACCGGCGACGGCCTCATCCTGCGCCTCGTTCCGGCGGAAGGCGCCATCTCCCCCGGCCAGTTGCGCGGCCTGGCCCGCGCGGCGACGGCCTTGGGCAACGGCATGATGGAGATCACCGCCCGCGGCAGCCTGCAGGTGCGCGGGCTGACGGCGGAAACGGTGGCGCCGCTTCAGGATGCGGTGCTCGCGCTCGGCATCACGCCGCGCCTCGGCCTCGCCATCGATATCTCCCCGCTATCGGGGCTCGATCCCCGGGAAGTTGCCGACGCCCGCCCCCTCGCCCAACGCATCCAGGAGGGCGCGGCGGGACTTGCTGACAAACTGGGGCCGAAGGTGTCCGTGGTCATCGATGGCGGCGGCGCCATCGGCCTTGGTGGACATAAGGCGGATGTGCGCCTTGCCGCCCTGCGCTCCGGTGCAGAAGGGATGTGGTCCGTCACCATCGGCGGCGGCGCGCCGGAATTGCTGGCGGAGAAAGATGCGGCGGCTCGGGCGCTCGACGCCTTGTCGCAGATCGCCGCCCTCGGCCGCCGCGCCCGCGCCACCGACCTGCCGGGATGCGCCGCCGCCCAAGGCGATCATGGCAAACCACTCGCCCCGCTGGGAACCTTTCCCCTCGCCGATGGCCGCTTCGCCTGCGGTATCGGCCTGCCCTTCGGCGCCGGAGCGGCCAACCTGTTCGCAGCTCTCGCAGACGCCGCCGAGGCGGCCGGCTCACGCGACCTGCGGCCGGCGACGGAGCGGGTGCTCCTCACCACCGGCCTCGACGCGGAGGGCACCCGCGCCTTCGCGACGGAAGCCCGGCGGCTCGGCTGCCTGGTGGCGCCCGACGATCCGCGCGCCTTCATCGCCGCCTGCCCCGGCGCGCCGGCCTGCATCTGCGCCCATTTCCCGGCGCGGGACCTCGCGCCCCTGGTAGCCGAAGCCCTTGCGCCGCTGCTGGATGGCACGGTGACGGTACACCTGTCCGCCTGCACCAAGGGCTGCGCCCATCCCGCGCCGGCAACCCTCACCTTCGTGGGCATGGACGAGGGGATCGCGCTGGTGCATGAGGGCGCACCCTCCGGGGCACGCGGACCGGTCCTTCCGGTCGATGCACTGGCGGCGAAGCTCGCAACGCTGGCCGGCACGCCCCGCCTGCCCGGCGAGACGGGACGCGGGCTTCTGGCCCGCATGCAAAAGGCAGGTTTACTGGCGGGCCTGTGGCTGCGCGAAGGAAACGACAGACCGATGGTGAAGACGTGACGAGCCGCGCAGCATGACCCTCCCCTTCGACTACGTGCGCGACGGCACCGCCATCTACGAGCGCTCCTTCGCCATCATCCGCGCCGAGGCGGACCTGTCGCGCTTCTCCCCCGAGGAGGAGGACGTGGCGGTGCGCATGATCCACGCCTGCGGGCTGGTGGAGGCGGCGCGGGACTTCGTGTTCGGCCCCGGCGTGGTGGCCGCCGCCCGCGCGGCGCTCAAGGCCGGCGCGCCCATCCTGTGCGATGCGCAGATGGTGGCCCACGGCATCACCCGCGCCCGCCTGCCGGCCGACAACGAGGTGGTCTGCACCCTGCGCGATCCCGCCGTGCCGGCATTGGCCGAACAGCTCGGTACCACCCGCTCGGCCGCGGCGCTGGAATTGTGGCGCGCGCAGCTTGCCGGCGCGGTGGTCGCCATCGGCAATGCGCCCACCGCCCTCTTCCATTTGCTGGAAATGCTGGACAAGGGCGCGCCCCGCCCCGCCGCCATCCTCGGCATGCCGGTGGGCTTCGTGGGCGCGGCGGAATCCAAGGATGCGCTGGCGGCCGACCCGCGCGGCGTGCCGTTCGCCATCGTGCGCGGGCGGCTCGGCGGCAGCGCCATCACCTCGGCCGCCGTCAACGCGCTGGCGAGGGCCGGGCTATGAAAGGCCAGCTCATCGGCGTGGGCGTCGGCCCCGGCGACCCCGATCTCATGACCCTCAAGGCGGTGAAGGCCATCGCCGGCGCCGACGTGGTGGGCTATTTCGCCAAGGCCGGGAACGTCAGCCACGCGCGGACCATCGCCCAGGCGCACTTCCGCCCGGACACGGTGGAACTGCCCCTGCTCTATCCCGTCACCACCGAGATCCACCGACATGATGCCGCCTATCGCACCGCCATCGGCGCGTTTTACGACGCTTCGGCGGCGACGGTGGCGGAGCACATCCTCGCCGGCCGCACGGTGGCGGTGCTGAGCGAGGGCGACCCGCTGTTCTATGGCTCCTACATGCACCTGCATGTGCGCCTCGCGCAGCGTTTTCCCACGCAGGTCATTCCCGGCGTCACCGGCATGTCCGGCTGCTGGTCGCAGGCCGGCGCGCCCATCGCCCAGGGCGACGACGTGCTCATGGTCCTGCCCGGCACGCTGGGCGAAGACGAGCTGGCTCGCCGCCTCGCCACGGCCGATGCGGCGGTGATCATGAAGGTGGGCCGCAACCTGCCCAAGATCCGCCGGGCGCTGGCCGCCGCCGGCCGCCTCGACCGCGCGCTCTATGTGGAGCGCGGCACCATGGCCGATTGCGCGCTCGTGCCGCTCTCCGAGCGGGCGGACGAGCGCGCGCCCTATTTCTCCATCGTGCTGGTGCCCGGCTGGGAGCGCGCGGCATGAACGGCGGCGACAGGCGCGGGCGGCTCACGGTGGTGGGCCTCGGCCCCGGCGCGGCGCGGCAGATGACGCCCGAGGCGGTGGCGGCGGTGGAAGCGGCGGACCTTGTCTTCGGCTATGCCCCCTATCTCGCCCGCTTGCCGCAGCGGCCGGGTCAGGAGCGCCGGCCGTCCGACAATCGCGAGGAGATCGCCCGCGCCTCGGCCGCGCTGGACGCGGCGGTTGCGGGCGCGCGGGTCGCCATGGTCTCGGGGGGCGATCCCGGCGTGTTCGCCATGGCCGCCGCCGTGTGCGAGGCCATCGAGCAAGGGCCGGAGGCGTGGCGCGCCCTCGATTTCGAGGTGGTGCCCGGCGTCACCGCCATGCTGGCGGTGGCGGCGCGCTGCGGGGCGCCGCTGGGCCACGATTTCTGCGCCATCTCCCTCTCCGACAACCTGAAGCCCTGGGCGCTGGTGGAAAAGCGCCTGCTGCTGGCGGCGGAGGCGGGCTTTGTCATCGCCCTCTACAATCCCATCAGCCGGGCGCGGCCGTGGCAATTGGGGCGGGCCTTCGAACTGCTGCGCGAGCGCCTTGCCGGCAGCGTGCCGGTGGTGTTCGGCCGCGCGGCGGGGCGGCAGGACGAGCGCATCGCCCTCACCACCCTCGCTGCGGCCGATCCGGCGCAGGCGGACATGGCCACCTGCGTGATCATCGGCACCGCCGACACCCGCATCGTGCCGCGCCCCGGCCTGCCGCCGCTGGTCTACGCGCCGCGCTCGGCGGACAGGCCAGCGCCGCGAGCGGGAGAAGACTCCGCGTCCCGCGCGGAAGAGTCCGCGCCGTGAGCGCCGAGTTGGTCGAGCAGCCACGCCTCGGCCTCCGCCGGGGTCT
Source organism: Xanthobacter autotrophicus (assembly GCF_029991245.1). Lineage (GTDB taxonomy): Bacteria > Pseudomonadota > Alphaproteobacteria > Rhizobiales > Xanthobacteraceae > Xanthobacter > Xanthobacter autotrophicus_C. The sequence goes on along the minus strand of NZ_JAIVFO010000132.1, from coordinate 3,978 downwards.
CCACCGCCGCAACGGCGGGGATGGCGGGCCGCGCGATCAGCAGCACCTCGATGCCCAGCGTGCGGGCCGCCGCCATCTTGCCGTAGGTGGCAGAGCCGCCGCTGTTCTTGGCCACGATGGTGTCGATGCGGTGCGCCTCCAGCAGCGCGCGGTCGTCCCCCTCGCCGAACGGTCCGCGCCCAAGCACATACTCGGCCTGCGGCACCGCCAGCGGCGGGGAGACCGGATCGACGCTGCGCACCAGATAGAAATGCTGGGGCGCCGCCTCGAAGGCGCGCACCTCGTTGCGCCCGAGGGCGAGGAACACCCGCCGCGGCGCATCCCCCAGCGCGGCGACGGCCGCCGGAACATCGGCCACCTCGCGCCAGCGGTCGCCGGCAACGGGCATCCACGGCCCGCGCCGCAGGGCGAGGAGCGGCACGCCCGCCGCCGCGCAGGCCTGCGCCGCATTGAAGGACATGCGGGCGGCATAGGGATGGGTGGCATCCACCACGGCGGCAATGCGCTGCACCTTCAGGTAGTGTTCAAGGCCTGCGGCGCCGCCGAAGCCGCCGACGCGCACGGGCACCGGCTGGGGCGCAGGATGTTCCGTGCGTCCGGCCAGCGACAGCACCACGTCGAGCCCGGCTTGATCCGCGATGCGGGCGGCAAGGCGTTTGGCGAGGGCGCTGGCCTCGCTGGTGCCGCCGAGCAGGAGAATGCGCGGGACCATGGCTGAAACGGCGCGGGTCGAGACGGAGGGATCGCTCATGACGGGCATAAGTGCCCCAGCCGGGCGCTGGCTGTCCATCGTCGGCATCGGCGAGGATGGGGCCGACGGCCTCTCCCCCGCCGCACGCGCCGCCATCTCCTGCGCCGAGATCGTGTTCGGCGGGGCGCGCCACCTTGCCCTTGCAGGCGGCCTCGTCACCGGCGCGGCACAGGAATGGCCGAGCCCCTTCAGCCTTGCCGGAGTTCTCGCCGCGCGCGGGCGGGCGGTGTGTGTCCTCGCCTCGGGCGATCCGTTCCTTTACGGGGTGGGCGCGAGCCTTGCCCGCCATGTGCCGGCGGACGAGATGCGCGCCTTCCCCGCGCCCTCCGCCTTCGCGCTGGCCGCCGCGCGGCTGGGCTGGGCGTTGCAGGACGCGGACCTCGTCTCCCTCCACGGCCGGCCGCTGGCACGGCTGCGGCCCTTTTTGCAGCACGGCGCCCGGCTGATCCTCCTCACCTCGGACGGCGACGGGCCGCGGCAGGTGGCGGATTTCGTCACCGCCCACGGCTGCGGCGCCTCGCGCCTCGTGGTGCTGGAGGCGCTGGGCGGGCCATCCGAGCGGGTGCGCGAGACGCGCGCCGATGCCTTCGCCTTCACCGACGTGGCGGCGCTCAACGTGGTGGCGCTGGAGGTGGTGGCGGACGCCGACGCCCCCATCCTGCCCCTCGCCAGCGGCCTTCCCGACGATGTGTTCGAGCATGACGGCCAGATCACCAAGCGCGAGATCCGCGCCCTCACCCTCTCCTCCCTCGCGCCGCGACGGGGGGAGCTGCTGTGGGACATCGGCGCCGGGGCGGGCTCCATTGCCATCGAATGGCTGCTGGCGCATCCCTCGCTCAGTGCCATCGCCATCGAAGGGAATGCGGACCGCGCGGCGCGCATCGCCCGCAATGCCGGGCGCCTCGGCGTGCCGCATTTGAGGGTGGTGGAGGGTGCGGCACCCGGCGCCCTTGCCGGACTGCCCCCGCCGGATGTCATCTTTCTCGGCGGCGGCGCCTCGGAAGCCGGCGTGTTCGACGCGGCGCTCGCGGCGCTGAAGCCGGGCGGGCGCCTGGTGGCCAACGCGGTGACGCTGGAGACGGAAGCGGTGCTCCTTTCCGCCCATGCCCGGCTCGGCGGCGACCTCGTGCGCATCGCGCTGGCGCGCTCGGTGCCGGTGAAGGGCATGACCGGCTGGCGGCCCGCCATGCCGGTCACCCAGTGGCGCTATTGCAAGCCACCCGAAGGCAAGCCACCCGAAGGCAGGCCGCCCGAGGGAGAGGGAGGCGAGGCATGATCGTTGCCGGCATCGGCTCGAAACGGGGGGTGAGCGTGGACGAGGTGCTGGCCGCCTTCGACGCGGCCCTGGCGCGCGCCGCTCTGGCGCGGGCCGACGTGGCCCTCATCGCCGCGCCGGCGGTGAAGGGGGGCGAGGCCGGCATCAGCGAGGCGGCGGCCAAGCTCGGCCTGCCGCTGGTGCTGGTGCCGCAGACCCAGCTCGAAGCCGCCTCCAACCGCACCATGACCCGCTCGGAGCGGGTGATCGCCTTGTTGCGCGTGCCCTCGGCGGCCGAGACGGCGGCGCTGGCCGCAGCCGGCGCACAGGCGCGCCTTCTCGGGCCGCGCCTCGCTCTCGGCCCCGTCACCTGTGCCCTCGCCCGGCGGGAGGAAGAAGAAGAGTGACCGTCCATTTCATCGGCGCCGGACCGGGCGCGGCGGACCTCATCACCGTGCGCGGGCGCGACCTCATCGCCCGCTGCCCGGTCTGCCTCTATGCCGGCTCCATCGTGGCGCCGGAACTGCTGGACTATTGCCCGCCCGGCGCCCGTATAGTGGACACCGCGCCCCTCGACCTCGACCGGATCGAGGCCGAATATGTGCGCGCCTTTGCTGCGGGGGAGGATGTGGCGCGGCTGCACTCCGGCGACCTCTCCGTCTACAGCGCGGTGGCCGAGCAGATGCGCCGCCTCGACCGGCTATCCATCCCCTATACGCTGACGCCCGGCGTGCCCGCCTTCGCGGCGGCGGCGGCGCTGCTGAAGCGCGAATTCACCGTGCCGGAGGTGGCACAGAGCCTCGTCATCACCCGCGTCTCGGGCCGCGCCTCCGCCATGCCGGAAACCGAGAACCTTGCCGCCTTCGCCGCCACGGGGGCGACGCTTGCCATCCATCTTGCCATCCACGCCCTCGACCGGGTGGTGGCGGAACTGACCCCCGTGCTGGGCGCCGACTGCCCGGTGGCCGTGCTGGCCAAGGCCTCCTGGCCGGACGGGCGCATCGTCACCGGGACGCTCAGTGACATCGCCGCCCAGCTTGCAGCCGATCCCATCCCGCGCACGGCGCTCATTTTGGTGGGGCGGGCGCTGGCGGCGCAGGATTTTCGCGAAAGCGCGCTCTACGACACCGCCTATGTCCGCCGCTTCCGCGGGGGCGGGGAATGAGCGGCCGTTCAGCCCTGCGCGGGGGCGAAGGGCGCGCGGCCCATGAGCGTGCCATCGCGGTCGAAGACGGCAATTTCCAGCGCCACGTCGGCCCGGCCGAGCGCCCGCGCGGCGGTGGCCCAGGCGGCGCGGGCCACGCAATCGCCCAACGGGAAGCCTGCGGCGCGGGCGATCTGGAACGCCTCCGCCACCATGTGCGCGGCGCCGATGCGTGCCGCGAGGTCCGGCGGCGCGCCGGCGCCCACCGCGAGAGTTGCAAGGGCCGCCATGTCGGCCCGTCCGCGCTTGGAGTGGAGATCGAGGAAGCCCTGGCCGAGCTTGGTCATCTTGGCGACGCCGCCGGCCACCGTCACCTTCGCCACGGGATGGGCGCGCACATATTTCAGCATGCCGCCGACGAAATCGCCCATGTCGATGAGCGCGACCTCGTCGAGGCCATGCAGCTTGCGCACCGCCTGTTCGGAGGCGCTGCCGGTGGCCCCGGCCACGTGGTCCAGCCCCATGGCGCGGGCCACATCGATGCCGCGATGGATGGAGTGGATCCACGCCGCGCAGGAATAGGGCACGACGATGCCCGTGGTGCCCAGCACCGAGAGCCCGCCGACGATGCCGAGGCGCGGATTGAGCGTCTTGAGCGCGAGGCGCGCGCCATCGGCGATGGAAATCTCCACCTCGGCGTCGGCCGCAATGCCCGCCGCCCGCGCCATCTCGACGATGCCGGCGGCGATCATGCGGCGGGGCACCGGATTGATGGCCGGTTCTCCCGGTGGGATGGGCAGGCCCGGCCGCGTGACCATGCCCACCCCC
>NZ_JAIVFO010000131.1 GCF_029991245.1 Xanthobacter autotrophicus | reverse complement strand
AGATGGCACCTCGTGAATGGGCGATGGCAAAGGCGCAGTTCGCCGTCATCTTCGGCGAGCGCTTCACAAAGGCCATGGCGGCCTGATCTTCAACCCGCCGCCCCCACACGAAATTCCTGACACTCCCGGCGCAGGCCGAGTTGATCCTGAAGCTGGTGGAGGAGACAAGCGACATCACCCTGATGGAGCTTCAGGCGCGCCTCGCCGAACACGGACACCTCTTCGCCATCGGCACGCTGTGGCGCTTCTTCGACCGCCACGCCATCACCTGAAAAAAAGGCCGCGCGCGCGGCCGAGCAGGACCGCCCCGATATCCAGAAACAGCGTCGGTCCTGGTTCGACGGCCAATTGGATCCGGACCCCGAACGGCTCGTCTTCATCGACGAAACCTGGGTCTCCACCAACATAGCCCGTCGCCATGGTCGCTGCCGTCGCGGGAAACGCCTGCGGGTCGGCGTGCCGCATGGCCACTGGAAGACCACCACCTTCGTCGCCGCCTGAGATCCATCGCATGGTTGCGCCCATGGTGCTCGACGGCCCGATCAACGCCGTGGCGTTCCAGGCCTACGTGGAACAGGTTCTTATCCCCGAGCTGAAGCCCGGCGACATCATGGTGATGGACAATCTCGGCTCCCACAAGGGGCCTCAGGTCCGAGCCGCCATCAAGGCTGCCGGCGCGCCAGCCTGCTTTATCTTCCGCCCTACAGTCCCGATTTCAATCCCATCGAGAAGGCTTTCGCCAAGCTCAAGGCACTCCTGCGCAAAGCCGCCGAGCGCTCCGTCGCCGGCCTTTGGGACGCCATCGGAAGGCTCATCGACTGCGTCACGCCTAATGAATGCCAGAACTTCCTTCTGGCAGCAGGATACGAACCAATATGAGCGGAAACACCCTAAACGAAAAACTCGGGCAGAACACTCTGCCGGGGTTTCGTGTGCTGCTGGCGAAGATGGGGCTCCCTCACCAAGTGTAGCGCAGTCCCAGCGTGCCACGGACGGTGTAGCTGTCGCCGAAGTCATTCAAAGCGGTGGAATAGAGCCCCTCGCCGTAGAGCGAGAATCGGTCGTTCAACGCCCACGTTCCGCCGAGGCCCACCTCGCCCCACAGCCGCTCTATGTCCTGCGTCTGAGGCGTGTAGCCCACGTTCACGCTGGCGCCATTCAGGAACTCGTACGTGAGGTTGACGATGCCGTAGCCCTGCAGGCGTCGGCCGTTGGCGGCGTTACGGGACAGGTTCTCCAGCCGCACCCCAGCCCGGCCCAGCAGGCTCTCACCGCCGCCCCCGCTCACCCCCACCGCAGAGCCGTTGGGGTTGAAATAGAAGAAGTCGTCGAAACTCACCGAAGAATAAATCAGCTGCGCCTGCGGCACGACGGTCCAGCCGCCAGAAAGCGCAAAGCACCGCCCGGTCTCGAAACTCAGCGCGTAGCCGAGGCCCTTGTTGCCGTTGGCTAGAGCGGGGAAGCCGCTCGCCGAGAGGTCGCTGTCATACCAGGTCATCTGACTGACACCGTCCACATAGAGGCCGTCCGTGCCGATCCAGGTAAGACTACCGCCGAGGCCATAAGCGGAGGTGTCGATCTTGCCCTGGCGCGGCACCAGCAGGATGGGATGGGGCGAGACCCCCACGTCCACCGACTGGGCGCCGTAGGTCCCCATGATGCCGAGCACCAGGGCGCCGTTGCGGTCCTCGTGCAGCACCCCATCGACGCCGGCCTGGGCGAACCACAGGTCCTGGTCGTAGCCGACGCCGTCCTTGGCGCTGATGGAGCCGATGAGGCCGAGGATGCGGCCCCACACGCCGCCGCCCACCACGTCCGCTCCCTGGGCCTGGGCCACCGCCTTCACCGGGGCCTTGGAGACGAGGCCGGATGAAGCCGGCATCTCCTCGAGCCACAGCCGGTTGCCGGTGCGCTGCTGCAGGGTGCCGATGGTGAGCTGGCCGAACTTCAGCAGGCTCTCGGCATAGGGCACCACGGTCTGGGCGCCGGTGGAGAGGGCGGAGCGTAGGTACCAGTCGCCGTCATTGGGATCGGCGCGGCCGCCCTTGAACAGGTCATACTGGAAGGCGCCGGCATATAGGTCCTGGGCGAGGGCGAAGGTGCCGGAGCTGGCGCCGTCCACCTGGACCACCTCGATGCCGTCTCCGGGGGTGTAGGCGCCGAGGCCGTTATAGTTGGAGATGTCAAGCACGGTGTGGCCGGCGGTATCGTCGTGGACCACCAGCTTGTCGGTGAGCTGGACGACGCCGCTGTTCAGGGTGGAGGACATGACCAGGGTGCCACCATTGGCGCCGGCATAGTCGTTGTCGACGGTGAGCGTCTTGAAGCCGCCGGAGGCGGGAGAGACGAAGACGATGCGCGATCCGTCATTGAGGAGGTCGGTGACGTTGGAATCGGCCGGCAGGGTCCATTGCGAGCCCGTGAGCGTCAGCGCCGAGGTCGACCCCGCCGCCGTATAGGCCCGCCCCCACAGCTCCGATCCCGTCGCCGAAACCACCGTCTGCCCCCCATCCGTCGCAGATAAAAGGCCCGACGTGCCGGTGGCGGTGACGCCGCTCAGGATGAAGGTGAAGGCGCCGTTGGTGGCATCGACGGCCCAGCCGGTGATGTCGATCTTCGAGCCTGTCGCCTCGATGCGCCCGCCATTCTCGCCGTGCAGGCCGATACTGCCCGCGCCCGACAGCAGGACGTCGCCGGTGGTGGTGATGTTGCCGCCATTGAGGGCGAACAGGCCGATATTGCCGGCGCGGGTGGAGGTCACGTCGCCGGAATTGCTGATATTGCCGTCGTCGGCGCGCAGGCCGGTGCTGTTGATGCCGTTGAGGACCACATTGCCGGTATTGGTAACGCTGGCCCTGCCGCTGGACTCGATGCTGGTGGTGCCGTCGGCATTCGCATTCACCTGGGCATTGTTCTCCAGGATGCTGAAGGTGCGGGCGGCCAGACCGATGCCGCCCTGGCCGGTGACGGTGACGATGCCGGCGGCGTCGTTGATGACCTTGGCCTTGTCATGGGCCAGCAGGCCGATGCCGTTGGCGCCCTCGACGTGCGCGGCGCCGGAATTGGTCACCTGGCTGCCCTCGTTCTGCGCCACGAGGCCGAAGCTGTCGGCCCCGCTTACCGTCACCTTGGCGGTGTTCAGCACCTGGCCGCCGGTCTCGGCGAGGAGGCCGATGCTGCCGGCGCCGGAGAAGGTGACCTCGCCCGCATTCTCGACGGTGGCCTTGTTGCGGGCGATGAGGCCGGTCACGCCGGTCTGCGCCGAGGTGAGCGAAGCGTTGTTGGTGAACTTGGTGGAGGCGTTGGGGTCGTCCACCGGATTGCCGTAGATGTCGTGCTTCTGCCCGTCGGCGATGCCGGCGACGGTTCCGGCCGCGTTCAGGAAGATCCGGGTGGCGTCATCGATGTTGCCGGTGGCGCCGCCTTCAATGGTGACGGCGTTGGAGCCCTCACCGGTGAGGTAGAAGGTACTGCCCTTGGTCTCGATCTTGGTGCCGGCGCCGGTGCCCAGCACGCCCACGGAATCCTCGCCGCTGACGGTGATGGTGTAGCCGCTGCCGTCGAAGGTCGCGCCGTCGGCGACGCGGAACAGGGTGGAGCGCTCGGTATTCACCTCGAGGGTGTTGCGCAGCACGGCGATTTTGGCGTCCGGCCCGTAGATAAAATAGCCGATCTGGTCGGTGCCGGAGGCGAAGTCGACGGTGGCGGTGTCCTCCACCGTCACGTCGGTGGTGCCGCGGGCATGCACGCCGATGGCGCCGATGCCGGTGAGGGTGACCGGGCCGGAAATGGTGGTGGTGGCGCTGCCGCGGTCGGCGCCTTCGGCCCAGACGCCGAAATTGCGCGTGCCGCTGGCCGGGTCGGCGCCACCGGCCACGGTGATGGAGCCGGTGGAGGTGGCATTGGCCGCCTTGCCCGCGCCGTCGGCGATGACCTGGATGCCGATGCCGTTCACGCCCTCGACGACGATGGCCCCGGAATTGTCGATGCTGCTGCCGGCGCCGGAATTGCGCACATAGAGGCCGGTATTGAGGCGCGGCACGTCGGCCGCGGCGCCCTTCACGGTGATGGAGCCGGAATTGTCCACCTGCACGTTGGTGGTGCCGTCGACGCGGATGCCCGCGGCGCCCTGCGTCTTGGTGCCGATGACGATGGCGCCCTCATTGTTCACCGTGGCGCCGCTGCCCACGTTGATGGCGGCGAGGTTGCCGCCGAGGTTCAGCGCCACGTCGGCGGCAGGTCCGTTGGGGCCGGTCTGCTCGCTGCGGCCGATATAGATCACCGCGTCGGCCGAGTTGGTGAAGGTGCCGCCGGTGATGTTGACGCCATAGGCCGAGGTGTTAGCCGAGTTTGCCGCCGTTCCGAGATTGATGATGCCGTTGTTCACCACCGTCGCGTTGTTGGCGGTGATGGCGCTGGAATTGGCACCGACGCCCTTGTTGATGATGTTCTGGTTGGTGAAGGTGGAGCCGTCGACAATGACGGCGGTGGCACTGCTCTTGGCGGTGATGACGCCGGTATTGGTGCCGCTGGAGCCGGTGCGCAGATAGACCGAGACGCCGTCATTGGAGACGATGGTGCCGGCATTGCTCAGGCTGGCGCCATTGGTGCCGCGCAGGACGCCGCCATTGGCTCCGGTGACGGTGAGGGTCGATCCCGGCTGGATCTCCGCGCTCGCCCGCGCGCCGTTGGCCGCAAGCACCGTGCGGGTGCCCACGCTCTGCCACACGTCGTCGGTCGGCGCCGGCAGCGGATCGGCCGCGGTGTAGCGAACGCTGCCGGTCTGTAGGTTGGCGGCTTGCGTCATGTAGGCGTCATACTGCGCCTGGTCGATCTCGCCGGTCTCGATCAGGCCGATGAGGGTGGTGTTGAAGGCCTGGTAGTCGGCGAGGCTGGTAATTGTGTAGCCGGTGCCGTTCACCGTTACCGTGGTCGGCCAGCCGGCGAGGGCGCTCGAGGTGACGGTGTCATTCCCGGGGACCGGATTGGACGGCAGAGTCGCCCCGTTCATCACGATGGTAGTGTTGCCCGGCGTCTGCCACGAGAGATTGGAATCGGCCGCGCCGGTGCCGTCGGCGCTGTAGAGTGTGGTCTGCTTGGCGGCGATGGTGAAGTTGCCGGTGGAGGCGATGTTCAGCGTGCCGCCGCTGCTCTCGACGGACCCGATGCGGGCGTCGATGTACTGGTTGTCATCCACGCCCACATAGAGCGTCCGGTTCGTAGCTCCGAACTCCGGTGCGCTCATCTGCCCGTTCACATAGACATTGATGGTCCGGGCGGAGCCCGTGATCGGGTCCGTGTAGCTCGCAGTGCCGTTCTGCGCGCCCTTGGCCAGTACCGGGGTGGCGAGGTTCTCGCTGCCCGAGACGATGGCGAAATCCTGTAGCGGCTGGCTGCCGGTCGCACCAGTCTTGCCAGCGACGAATTGATTAATGCCGGATAGGGTGACGGTATCGCCACCGTTGACGGTGGTGGCGCCGACCTTCGCGTCGTTGTCCACCGGATTGAACGGGCCGGTCGCGCACACGCCGCCTGCCGGCGCATTGCCGTCGCCGCAGCTGGAGGCCGAGACAGGGGCCGACACAGTGAGTGCAACCAACGCGATTGCAATGAGAGAAGCTCCCGAACGCAATTGCGCAACAATCGCTTCAGGCTCAGAGCGCTTCTGCTTCATCACCGAATCCTTCCAGCCATACCCAACAACCAATAAAAGTACATAAAAATCAACATCGATATGTTGCGTCGCAGCAACAGTCGGCCACATTTCGAAACGTCAATTGGGGGCACCTGTTTTGGACGGGATCGCGCGGCGTGCCAGGAGATCCTCGACCGGCGATGGTTTCGACGCGAGCTGCCTCTGCATCCAGGGGGGCGCCGCACAATGGCCGCTCTATTTCGGCGCGCGCAATTCCGCCATGACGTGGGCGAACGTCCTTAAGGTACCGGCCAGCGCCCTGTTCGCCGGGCCGATGCCGAAGGCCGAAGTTCTGCGGGTGCAGCTCGATGCCGGGAACGACATGCGCGATCTTGCGCCGGTGACTGGCGGCTTCCTCATTCTCACCGGCCTCGGCCGGTCGGATGACAATCTCGCCGCGCGGCGCAGCGTGATCCATTTCTGGGACGGGCGGTCGGAGACGGTGAAACCCTTAGCCAAGATCACCTCCGCCGACGATGGCAAGCCGGAGGCGCTGCAGCTCATCGCTGACAGCGTCGCCGGCAACCCCTATGAAGTGCTGGTGCTCATGGACGGCGTGAAGAACGGAGCGCCCAAGGTCTATGGTCCCGGCGCCATGATTCCCAGAGCCTCAACCGGTGTTTGATCCCGGGCTTTGATGGTGCAGTCTTTTCGCAGGAATGGAAGGATGCGCTATGGGGCAGGTTCTCCATGGATGCGCCACGACGACGGAGGCGGTCCGTCGAGCGATACAGCATAGTCAAGAGAGCCTGAGGGCTCTGGCCCAGCGCTACGGGATCAACCCGAAGACCGTCGCGAAATGGAAGCAGCGGACCTCGGTCGCCGACCTGCCGACCGGACCTAAGGCGCCGAGGTCCAGCGTTCTGGCACCTGAGGAAGAGGCGATCATCGTCGTCTTCCGCAGGCACACCCTGTTGCCGCTCGACGACTGCCTCTACGCCCTGCAGGCGGCGAGCTTCTCGCCGACACGGCCTATGACAGCAACACGGCGCGAGACGATCTAGCCGGGCGGGACATGCGAGCGGTCATCCCCAACACTCCCACGCGCAAATATCTGCATCCGTTCGACAAGAGGCGCTACAAGAAGCGCAACGCCATCGAGCGCATGTTCTGCCGCCTCAAGGACTTCAGGCGCATCGCCACCCGATACGACAAGCTGGCGCGGAACTATCTCGCTTCCCTGTGCCTCGCAGCCCTCGTCGCCTGCTGGTGCCGTTGAGTCTCGACCCTAAACCTTCCCATTGTACCCTCCGGGTATGTTGCCCATTGGTCAGATCGGGGCCCATGAGCGATCAGCTAATAGTTGCATTTTAGTATAAAAAATCTAATGATGTGAAAGAAGGTAACGTCGCCAGGATCGCGACAACACGACATCAACCATGCGCTATTTCTACCTCAGTCAGAAGCATTTGTCGCGGGGGAGAAAACCCATCTTGCAGCGCACATTGCAAACTGCTACTTCGTCAAAAAGCGGGCGGGCGGTCAGTCGGCTGCGGTCCCAATTTTCCCAATTCGATGCAGAAGGTCGCTTATATTTATGCAACCAGATCGCGATTGGGCGCCAAGCAGCCCTTCCTTCGGCGGGCTCGTGGGCGGTAAACATTTGACGTTGGATCTGCCGAATTTTCTGTCGATCCTGCGTCGCAACCGCATCCTGATCGCAGCCGCCACGCTGGCGACCATGCTTCTCGCTGGCATCTTTGCGAAGACCACCCTCCCGACCTTTTCTGCCACGGCTTTTGTCATCATCGATGCGCGCAATGCGCGGGTGACGATCGATCAGAACAATGTTCCGCTGACGCCAACGCAGCTTGGCCTCGACCAGGGCGCCGTCGACAGCCAGGTGCAGATCCTGGGCTCCGAGGAGATCGCCCTCAAGGTCATTCGCGAGACGGGGTTGGATAAGGATCCGAACTTTCTGGCGCCGAACAATGTCATCGTCGGTTGGATCCAGGGCGTTGTCGGCTCCATCATGGGTTTGATGCCCTCCAGCAACAGCTCGGACGACAACGCGGTCATCATGACCGATGGCATCCCGCGCACGGTCATCGAAGCATTCCAGAGCCGGCTGACCTTGAAACGGCTCGACGAGACCTACGTCATCGCAATCCGTTTTGACGCCACCGATCGGGACACCGCGGCCAAAGTGGCCAATGCGGTTGCCTCCGCCTATCTGAATGATGAACTCAACGCGCGCTTCGACTCGGTGCGCCGTGCCTCGCTGTGGATGGAGCAGCGCCTCGCCGAGCTGCGGCAGGAGGTGATGCGCAGCGATCACGCGGTGCAGAATTTCCGCAAGAAGAACGACATCTATTTCACTGGCGCGAATGCCGGCAGCACGTCCGGCTCGGGCCAGGGGCAGCTCCTCGCCGATCAGGCGCTCTCCCGTCTTTCGGACGATGCGGCGGCCGCCGAGCGTGTGCGGGGTGAGCGGCAGGCGCGCTACGATCAGATCCAGCAGGTGATTGAAGCCGGCAATCCCGACGCCGCGGTGCCTGACGCGCTGACCAATGACGTCATCGTCAAGCTGCGGAATCAATATGTGCAGAATGCGCAGCGCCAAAGCGAGATCGTAAGGCGTTATGGCGCCAACCACGAGGCGGCCCAACGCATTGCCTTCACAAACCAGGAGATCGGCCGCTTGATCATGCAGGAGTTCGAGCGGATCGCGCAATCCTACCGCAACGAACTCCAAACGGCCGTGAAGCAGGAGGAGGACCTGAACGCCGCCCTCGAAAAGGCGAAGTCTGCCGCGTTTGCGTCCGGCTCCACCCAGGTCAGCTTGCGCGAACTCCAGCGCGAGACGGATACCTATCGAACGCTCTACGAAAAACTGCTGGATCGCTACAACTCCGCCATGCAGCAGCAGACCTTCCCCATTACTGATGCCCGCATCCTCACCAAGGCCTCACCACCACGCACTAAGAGTGGGCCGAAGACCGTCCTGTTTCTCCTTCTGGGCGGTGTCGCTGGTGCCATGCTGGGTGTCGGCGCGGCCTTCGCCCGCGAACTGACCGACGGGACCTTCCGCACGCCGTCGGAGGTGGAGGAGAATCTCGGCCTGCCGGTGCTCGGCGTGGTGCCGAAGCTCAGCGAGAAAAGGCTGCAGGAGGTCACGGGCACCGCGCTCGCTGCGCGGAACGTGCCGGCGGGATCGCTGGTCTTGCCCGGCTACATCGGGCTTCTTCAATACAGCGCGGACAAGCCATTCTCACGCTTGGCGGAGACCATGCGCGCCAGCAAGGTGGCCGCGGACCTTGCCTTGATGAATCGGCAGACCCGGGTCATCGGCGTGGTGTCCTCGGTCCCCGGGGAGGGCAAGTCCACCATCGCCATGAACCTTGGCGAGGTAATTGCCAGCTCCGGCCGGCGGGTGCTGGTGATGGATTGCGACCTGCGTAATCCCACGCTCAGCACCGCCGCGGCGCCCGATCGCAAGTCCGGGCTCGTCGAATATCTGGCCGATGGAACGGTCTCGGCGTCGGAATTGATCTATGTCGATCCGTATAAGCCCCTGCAGTTCCTGCCTGCCAATGGCAACGTGCGGCTGCCGCAAACACCGGAGCTTCTCTCGTCCCAGCGCATGGTGGACCTGCTGTCCTCGCTGCGCCAGTCCTTCGACTATATCGTCATAGACTTGCCTCCACTGGCCCCGGTAGTGGACGTGCGCGCCATGGTGAACAACGTGGATGCCTTCGTCTTCGTGGTGGGGTGGGGCAAGACTTCGGTGGCGACAGCGCAGCAGGCTTTGTCGGCCATGCCGGGCCTTGCCGAGAAGACCATCGGTGTGGTGTTGAACAGCGTCGATGTCGATCAGATGCGCACCTACACCAAGGCCAATGGCGGCGAATATTATGACTATGACCGCTTCGAGACCTATACCACGCAGCACTAGAAGCGGCATCAGGCTCGGGATCTATTGATCTCCGGTGCGGTGTAATTGACTATCTCCGTGGAGGACGCTCGGTCGGCAAGGTGTGTGCACCCGGTCGAGCGGCAGAGGCGGGATGGTGCCGCTTTCTCCTATCGCATGGGGTACCCGCGGGGCGATGGATGCCACACGGTGCTTCGCATCGGTCTCGGCCACTCGCGCATTGCTTAAAGGTGGCTGGGGAGATGCCGTGCTTGCGGCGGACGTCGGCGGTCTTCTCCCCCGCCTCTTGCTCCTTCAGGATCCCGATGATCCGCTTTTGTATTCGTTGCGCTATCGTCAACCCCAATAATGCGCGCCGCGGATTCTTTGCTTCTGTCCGTGGTAGAGGATCGCCACATGATGGTGTTCGATGGAATGGCCGGTTCGAGTTCTTCGGCGTGCTCGGCCGCGTCAGCGGCTTCGACGGCAGATTCCACCGCAAGGGGAGCTGTCAGGATTTCCGTGTGAGGGTGGCGGGTTGAACATCAGGCCGCCATGGCCTTGGTGAAGCGCTCGCCGAAGATGACGGCGAACTGAGCTTTGGCCATGATCCATTCACGCAGCCCCCATCTTCCACTCCTTTTCGGAGCGGTTTAAGATGAGGAAGAGGAGCTTCATCGCGGCCTCGTCGGTCGGGAAGTGGCCTCGGGCGCGTATGGCGCAGCGTGGCGTTCAGCGCCTCGATGGTGCTGTAGAGGATGTGGCGGACGTCGGCCGGGAAAGGTGGATTCAATCGGTCGTCGCAACACCTGACCCAAGGAGGTTGCGATGGGCATTCGAAGACGACGGTCCGATCGGTCTGGAAGACGCCCGTTGCCATCGCCGGGGCGACCGCCGGAAGCTGGACGAGCTGAACTCCAACGGTTCTGGTCGGGTATTGCGAAGGGGATGACCAGCGAGGATGCTGCTTTGGCGTCGGGCGTGTCGGCTCCAGTCGGTGCCCGATGGTTCCGGAAGGCGGGCGGCATGCCACCAGCAACGTTCAGATCCTCGGCTGGAAGAGCCCAGCAGAAGCACTTGACCAGTGGTTAAAATAGGACGGAATATTATTGTTGCGACGACCGATTGAATCCACCCAATACGCTGCCGAGGCCTACCGCGGGGCGCTTGCCACCGCGGGCATCACCCCATCCATGAGCCGCAGGGGCGATTGCTGGGACAATGCACCGATGGAGAGTTTCTTCCATACCGTGAAAACCGAGCGGGTCCATCATCGCCTCTATGCCACCAGGGCCGAGGCGCGACGGGACCTGTTCGGGTACATAGAGGGCTTCTACAATCCCCGCCGCCTGCACTCGGCGCTCGGCTACATAAGCCCGGCCGAGATGGAACGCAGAGCGGCTTAACCCCCTCCACTTTTTCGGGGGAAGATCATCGGGCTCGCGAGTGCCTGACGCTGATCCGGATCTTCGAGGAGTTGCGGGGCCTCGGCTACGCGGGCGGCTATGACGCTGTGCGGCTCTATGCCAAGGGCTGGCGATGTGACCAGGCCTCGCTATCAGCGGCGGCCTTCGTACCTCTGAGCTTCGATCCGGGCGAGGCCTACCAGTTCGACTGGAGCCACGAGATCGTCCTGATCAACGGGACGACAGTGACGGTCAAGGTTGCCCACGTTCGGTTCTGCCCTTCCCGGGTGATGTTCGTGCGGGCCTATCCCCGCGAGAGCCAGGAGATGGTGTTCGACGCCCATGCGGGCAAGCGTGCGCAGCCTGCGTAAACTTGGCTACGGGCGCTCGTCTTCTTCAAGGGCACCTGCACGCGCGGTATCTACGACAACATGAAGACGGCGGTGGAGACGATCTTCGTCGGCCGGGAGCGGGCCTATAACCGACGCTTCCTGCAGATGTGCGGACATTACCTCGTTGATCCCGTGGCCTGCGCGCCAGCGTCGGGCTGGGAGAAGGGGCAGGTCGAGAACCAGGTTGGCTCAGGTAGCGCGAGCGTTTCTTCACCCCGCGGCTTCGGGTGAAGAGCTATGAGGAACTGAACGCTTGGCCGCGCGACCGTAAGCCTCCGGCGAGGGCCGCGGGACCTCAGCTTTCGGTTGTGTGTTGATCTGCGATAAGATCCTTGAGGGTTTCGATGCCGAAGGACGTGAAGGCCATTGTCTGGCGTTCGTTCGTGTCGTGGATCCAGACGAGGCCGTCCTCCGGGTCCATCTGATCGGCGAGCGCCCAGAGCCGATCTTCGGTTTCGCCCAGCATTTGGGCTGCGAGCGCGATGGTGAAGACGTTGGCGTCGGCGGCCATGTCGTCAGGCGGCTTCACACTGTCCGGCGCTGCCGGCTTGCCAGCTCCATGGCAACAGTTCGGCGAGCCGGCTCTGCGGCGTCCCCGCGATGCGGGCGAGCACATCGGCAAGCCAGGCCTGCGGATCGACGTTGTTGAGCTTCGCCGTGGTGATCAGCGTCGCCATGGCGGCGGCGCGCTCGGCGCCGCGGTCGGAGCCGGCGAAGAGCCATGCCTTCCTTCCCAAGGCGAAGCCGCGCAAAGCCCGCTCCGCTGCATTGTTCGACAGGCAGGCACGGCCGTCATCCAGGACGGTTGCAAAGCCGTTCCAGCGCCTGAGCATGTAGTCGATCGGCTTGGCAACCGACGCCGATCGGGACAACTTGAGGCGCTGCTCGCCGAGCCAGGCGTGCAGGTCATCGACGAGAGGCCGGCTTTGCTCCTGCCGGGCGTCGCGACGCTCCCGCGCACTCAAGCCGCTGATCCCGCGTTCGATGTCGAAGAGAGCGTCGATGCGCTTCACCGCCTCCAGGGCGATGGGCGATACCGGCGCGGCGCCGGGCCCGCGCCGCGCGCTTGCGGCGATGTCAGCGAGTTCGAAGAAGCCTCTCCTGGCATGTGACCAGCAAAGCGCCGACGTGACCGGTCCGCCCGGACGTGCGGGATCATACAGTCCGTTGTAGCCGCCGTAGGCGTCGGCCTGGAGGATGCCCCGCCAGCCCGCGAGGTGTGCGTCCGGATGCTCCTGCCGCCTGTCGCGCGAGGCGAAGTAGAGGGCCGCCGGCGGGTCGGCGCCGCCGAAGGGGCGATCGTCGCGCACATAGGTCCAGATCCGGCCCGTATCAGTCTTGCCCTTGGCCAGGATCGGCACGGTGGTGTCGTCGGCGTGCAGTCGCTCCGCCGCCATGACGTGCCGGGCGATCAGATCATGCAGAGGCCTCAGCGCCGCAGTCGCCGTACCGACCTGATCGG